>NZ_JBJODK010000004.1:0-387762 GCF_045900275.1 Clostridioides sp. GD02367
TGTTGTATAAAATTTAATAAAACTACAATTATTATATGTTTTTATTTGTCTTTTATAGATTTTTTTGGCAATAAATGATATAGTGGATATAATTAAATATATTAGATATATTTAATTTTTTTATTTTTTGTGTTTTATAAGTTTATTTTTTATATAATTATTTATAATTTTGGGTAGATACACTTTGATATATTTTTAGAATTTAAATCTATAAAACAAAATAGAAATTTATATTAAGTAAGGAGATTAATAAATTAATATGAGAAGAAATGCGAAGTTATTAACAACAGGAATTCTTTCAATGGCAATTGTTGCACCGACAATGGCATTTGCCACTGAATCTAGTGCTATGGAAAATAATGCAGATTTAAATATAAGCTTAGAGAAAAAAAGTATAGTTTTAGGTAGTACATCAAAAGTTAGTGTTAAATTTAAAGAAAAGCCAGATGCAGACAGTATTACATTAAAATATAAATGTTATGACATGCCATTAGATACGACTATAAATTACAATAAATCAACTGGAGCATATGAAGGGACTATCAATTATAATAAAGACCCAGAATATCAAAATGTTTGGGAATTACAAGGTATAATAATAAACAGTGAAAATAATCCGAAGACTTTAAACAAACAAGACTTGGAAAAGATGGGACTAAATTTAAAAGACTATAATGTAACACAAGAATGTATAATTGAAGACATAACTTCGAGAAAAGATGTAAGTAAATACTTGAGAAAAACTTCTGCACCTATCACAGAACTTACAGGAAGTGATAGATATGAAACAGCAGTTAAAATAAGTAAAGAAGGCTGGAAAAATGGTTCAGATAAGGTAATTATAATAAGTGGAGATGTAAGTATTGATGGGATTATATCAACTCCATTAGCGACTACGTATAATGCACCTATACTTTTGGTTGAAAAAAATAATGTGCCAGATAGTGTAAAATCAGAATTAAAACGTCTAAATCCTAAAGATGTAATTATAATTGGAGATGAAAACTCCATTTCTAAAACTAGTGCTAATCAGATAAAAACAGCTGTAAATGCTAGTCAAACACGTCTAAGTGGCTCTAATAGATATGAGACATCTCTATTGATAGCAAAAGAAATAGATAAAAATCACGATGTAGATAAAGTGTACATAACGAATGCTACTGGTGGAGAAGTGGATGCACTCACTATAGCAGCAAAAGCAGGTCAAGATGAGCAACCGATTATATTAACTGATAAAGATAGTATTACAAATAATACATACAAATGGTTGGAGAGTGAGAACTTACAAAGTGCTTATTTTATAGGTGGTCCTCAAATGATATCAACAAATGTCATCAATAAAATAAATGATATAACGAAGGATAGTGTTACTAATAATAGAGTATATGGAGCAGATAGACATGAAACAAATGCAAATGTAATAAAGAAATTCTATACAGAGGATGAATTAGAAGCTGTGTTAGTAGCTAAATCGGATGTACTTGTTGATGCTTTAGCAGCAGGTCCATTGGCAGCTAACTTAAAATCACCAATACTTATAACACCAAAAACGTATGTGTCTGCATATCATAAAGAGAATTTAGAGGCTAAATCAGCTAATAAGGTATATAAAATAGGTGGTGGATTGACTTCCAATGTAATGAACTCTATAGCAGCATCACTATCTAAACATAATACAACTCCAACAGACCCAGATAATAATACTGGTGCTAAGACAGTTATGATTGACCCAGGACATGGCGGTTCGGATAGTGGAACAACAGGAAAACCATTAGGAGGTATTAAAGAAAAAGATTATACTTTAAATACTTCACTTGCAACTACTGAATATTTACGTTCAAAAGGTATAAATGTAATTATGACTAGAGACACAGATAAAACTCTATCACTTGGAAATAGAACTGCTTTATCTAATTCTTTAAGACCAGATTTATTTACAAGTATACACTATAATGCGTCTGATACAACTGGAAATGGTGTGGAAGTATTTTATAAACTTGAAGATAAAAATGGTGGAACTACCAAAACTTTAGCTACAAATATATTAAATAGAATTTTAGAAAAGTTCAATCTAAAAAACAGAGGTGCTAAGACGAGAGCACTATCAACTGATGCAACAAAAGATTATTTATATGTTTTAAGAACAAATGACATGCCAGCAGTACTTGTAGAATGTGCGTTTTTAGATAATGAAAAAGATATGAGTTTATTGAATACATCAAGCAAGGTAAAGGAAATGGGTACACAAATTGGTAAAGGTATAGAAGAGTCACTAAAATAGTCTAAATGAGAATAATTAAAGGTCTTAATATAAAATAAATTATTGTATTAAACTTAGACTAAGTCTACAAAATAAAATATAATTGTATTAGTAAGAAAGGCTATATATATACTGTTGCATATAAGTGCAAAATAGTGTATATATAGCCTTTTGTAGTTAAGTATAATATAAAAACATTCATATAGACCAAGAATATTATTAGCTATTAAAAATGGTGATATTTGCCTATAAAATACGATTAAAATTAAGGTATTCTGTGTTATTATTTGTTTTTTATGGATTTTTATTGTAATAAGTGATATAGTGAAGATAAATAAATGTATCTAATACGTTTATTTTTTTATTAATTTATTTTTATAATTTATTTATAAATTATTTATAATTTGGGAAGATACACTTTGACATATTAAAAAATTAAGAAGATTAAATTAGAAATTTATTTTAAATAAGGAGATTGATATGAAAAGAAATACAAAATTATTAACAACAGGAATTCTTTCAATGGCAATTGTTGCACCGACAATGGCATTTGCCACTGAATCTAGTGCTATGGAAAATAATGCAGATTTAAGTATAAATTTAGAGAAAAAAAGTATAGTTTTAGGTAGTACATCAAAAGTTAGTGTTAAATTTAAAGAAAAGCCAGATGCAGATAGTATTACATTAAAATATAAGTGTTATGATATGCCATTAGATACGACTATAAATTACAATAAATCAACTGGGGTATATGAAGGGACTATCAATTATAATAAAGACCCAGAATATCAAAATGTTTGGGAGTTACAAGGTATAACAATAAACAGTGAAAATAATCCGAAGACTTTAAACAAACAAGACCTGGAAAAGATGGGACTAAATTTAAAAGACTATAATGTAACACAAGAATGTATAATTGAAGACATAACTTCAAGAAAAGATGTAAGTAAATACTTGAGAAAAATTTCTGCACCTATTACAGAGCTTACAGGAAGTGATAGATATGAAACAGCAGTTAAAATAAGTAAAGAAGGCTGGAAAAATGGTTCAGATAAGGTAATTATAATAAATGGAGATGTAAGTATTGATGGTATTATATCAACTCCATTAGCAACTACATATAATGCACCTATACTTTTGGTTGAAAAAAATAATGTGCCAGATAGTGTAAAATCAGAGTTAAAACGTCTAAATCCTAAAGATGTAATTATAATTGGAGATGAAAACTCCGTTTCTAAAACTAGTGCTAATCAAATTAAATCGGCTGCAAATGCTAATCAAACACGTCTAAATGGCTCTAATAGATACGAGACATCTCTATTGATAGCAAAAGAAATAGATAAAAATCATGATGTAGATAAAGTATATATAACAAATGGTAAGGATGGTGGAGAAATAGATGCACTTACTATAGCAGCAAAAGCAGGTCAAGATAAGCAACCAATTATAGTGGCTGACAAAGATAGTATTACAAATAATACATATCAATGGCTAGAGAGTGAGGATTTACAAAGTGCTTATTTTATAGGTGGTCCTCAAATGATATCAACAAATGTAATTAATAAAGTAAATGATATAACGAAGGATAATGTTACTAATAATAGAGTATCTGGTGCAGATAGACATGAAACAAATGCAAATGTAATAAAGAAATTCTATACAGAGGATGAATTAGAAGCTGTGTTAGTAGCTAAATCAGATGAACTTGTTGATGCTTTAGCAGCAGGTTCATTAGCTGCTAGCTTAAAATCACCAATTCTTATAACGCCAAAGACGTATGTGTCTGCATACCATAAAGCTAATTTAGAAGCTAAATCGGCTAATAAGGTATATAAAATAGGCGGAGGATTGACTTCGAAGGTAATGAATTCTATAGCAGCATCACTATCTAAACATAATACAACTCCAACAGACCCAGGAAATAATACTGGTGCTAAGACAGTTATGATTGACCCAGGGCATGGTGGTTCAGCACCTGGAAATTCATTTGGAGGAATGATTGAAAAAGATTACAATTTAAATACTTCACTTGCAACTACTGAATACTTACGTTCAAAAGGTATAAATGTAATTATGACTAGAGATGCAGATAAAACTGTATCACTTGGAAGTAGAACTGCTTTATCTAACTCACTTAAACCAGACTTATTTACAAGTATACATTACAATGGTGATAATAATAGAAAAGGTCATGGAGTAGAAGTATTTTATAAACTTAAAGATAAAAATGGAGGAACTACTAAGACTGTGGCTACAAATATATTAAATAGGATTTTAGAGAAATTTAAACTTACTAATAGAGGTATAAAAATAAGAACTCTAGACGATAACCCTGCAAAAGATTATTTATATGTTTTAAGAACTAATAATGTGCCAGCTGTACTTGTAGAATGTGCATTTTTGGATAATGCTAGTGACATGAGTTTAATAAACTCTCCAGCAAAAGTAAAAGAAATGGGAACACAAATAGCTAAGGGAATAGAAGAGTCATTAAAGTAATTATAAGTAAAAATATTTGAAAGTTTAATATAAATTTATAATTGTAAATTTACATTAAAGCCATAAAATGAAATATAAGTGTATCAATATCAAAGACTGTATATACATTGTTGCATATATGAATGCAAGACTCTGTATATATAGTCTTTTTTGTAGTTAAATGCAATAATTTGATTGTATTTTGTAAAATACACAATATGATATAATTAGATAATATACACTTAATTTAATTGAGGAAGGTGATTATGTGGAATATTTACTTGAAAAGAGTGGTTTAAAAGAATATAGATATGAACCTTTAAATAAATACAGAGAAATATTAGAAAAAAACTATAATAATTCAAGAAGCATTATACTATTAGTTCCAAATAATAATACAAAAATAAGATATGAAAGGTTTTTAAATTTAGATTACAGTGAAGAGTTGAAAATAACAACATATATAGGTTTTGTAAAAAAAGAATTATTGAAGTATTGGCCACTTATAATAGAAAAATGTAATGAAATAAATAAAAAAACTGTATCTCCAACATTTATATCAAACAGCTTAAGTGAATATTTAATAGTACAGAAAGTTAAGGAAAAAAGGATACAAGAAGGTTACTTTGAAGATATTACAGGAACAAATAAATCAATAGCAAATAGTATAATGACTAATATAAACAAAGCAGCATTCAATTTAACTGACTTTGATTCTATAGGAGAAAAAATATATTCATCAAAGAAAAATAGAGACAGTATATACAGATTTTCATACACTCAGATGGATGAAATTATATCGTATTATATAAATTCATTACTATCAAATTCAATTTTAGATAATGCTTTAAGTGTATATCTATATAATCAATATCTGCTTACTGATGATTTTTATATAAAAAACTTATTTAAAGAAGTAAGATATATAATAGTGGATAGCCTTGAAAGTTCAAGTAATGTAGAAGTTGATTTTATTGCAAAAGCATTAGACAATGTATTAGAAAGTTATATATATATTGACTATAGCAAGGATTATTCTGTATTTAACAATATAGATATAGACTATATAAATGAAAAGATAATATCAAAAATTAACTCACAAGAAAAAGATAAGATTAAGAAGAAGAGTATTAAAATAGAGGATTTATATTTATTAAATGCAAAAGTAGAATTGAATCAATCAAGCCAACTGTACAATGAAATGTTAGATTTAATAAGTAATAAAATTATATCTCTTATAGAAAGTGGGGTATCTCCAAGAGATATAGCAATTATATCTCCTATAAATAATACTATATTAGAGTATCAAATTAGGGATTCTTTGATAGAAAAAAACATAGATGTTTTTAATACTAAAAAAGACAAAAAAGCAATAGATTATCCTTATGGAAATGCCCTTGTAGTGGCTACTTGCATATTTTATGGGTATTTAGATTTTATAAAAGAGGATGAATATTTAAGCTTTTTAGAAACTCTTTTAGAAATAAATCGGATAAAAGCATTTAAACTTTTCAATGAAACAAGAAATTTAAGTATTGATGATATAGATGGATATAGTCAGTACTGTGATATTTTACAGTATATTGAAGATAAGAAGAAAAGTGATATAAAAATACATGAATTTTTAATTCAGTTCTATATAGATAAAATGCTAGGTTTAAAAGAAGGTAAAAAGAACGTTGGGTTATGTAAAAAGATAATAACTGAAAGTGAGTCTTTTAGTGAAAGTATAAATTTACTTGGTATGAGAGAAGAAAAAATATTTATAGAAGCTTTAAAGACTACAATAAACGATTATTACTCTGTTGTTGATATAGAGGAGTTGAAATCCAAAGATAAAATAGTAATAACTACTCCTTATTCATATATATCATCAAATATAGATAGAAGTATACAAATATGGGTAGATATAGGAAGCAATGCTTGGAATATGAAAATAGAAAAAGATATAAGTAATTTAATTGTACTTAGAAAATCTTTTGAGGAAAAAAAGGTTTATACAAATGAAATGGAAGAATATTATAAGAAATATTATCTATACAATACTGTATATAATT
This sequence comes from Clostridioides sp. GD02367, assembly GCF_045900275.1. Taxonomy (NCBI): domain Bacteria; kingdom Bacillati; phylum Bacillota; class Clostridia; order Peptostreptococcales; family Peptostreptococcaceae; genus Clostridioides; species Clostridioides sp. GD02367. Next base: position 6,796 of record NZ_JBJODK010000004.1, read on the forward strand.
TATTACTAAATGCAAATAAAATTTATGCATATAAGAGTGAGTATACTATTAACGGATATATTCAAGAAAGTATGTTATATAGTATACTCTTAAAAATCTCACATAAAGGAGATAAGAGTTATGATTAATATAAATTATAGAGAAGATCAGATACCGATAATAAATTATGAAGCTGGTACTATGGCAGTACCAGCAGTACCAGGTGCAGGAAAAACATTCATAATAACAAACTTAGTAGCGAAGCTATTACTTGAGCAAAGGCATAAAGGAGGCAAGATATTAGTTCTTACATATATGAACAGTGCTGTAAATAATTTTAAAGGTAGAATAAAAAAGATTCTTGAAGAGAACAAAATAGATGATATTAGCTCATATGAAGTAATGACCATACATAGTTTGGCTGTAAAGATAATAAAGGAAAAACCAGAAATTGTAATGTTAAGTGAGGATTTTAATATAGCTGATGATTTACAAAAAAATATTATATTAAATGAATGTATAAATAGATTTAGATTTGAAGGAGGAGAAAGAGGTTTTAGATGGTTTCTAAAGGAGCAAAAAGATGAGCATTGGAAGGAAATAACTCTTGAGGCTTGGGAAAGAGGTTTTTTTGAATTTGCAGTAAACGCAATAAGTGAGCTTAAGTATAAGGGGATTTCTCCAGATAAACTTGAGGAAATATTGTCAAGAGGACACAAAGGAATGCTTAAAATTATTTTACCAATATATAAATTATATGATAGGAAGTTGAAGCAAAATGGATTACTAGATTATGATGACATATTAATTTTAGCAGAAAAAACTTTGACATTAGATGAAGCACTTAGAAAGAAATTTCAAGTTAGGTACAAATATATTTTTGAAGATGAATGTCAAGATTCAAATGAAATTCAAGGTAATATAATAAAAATTATATCTAGTGAAAACAAAAATTTAGTTAGAGTGGGGGATATAAATCAGAGTATAACAGGTACATTTTCATCATCAGACCCTAAATTTTTTAAAGAATTTATAAATAACTCAGATTTCTGTTATAGGATGAATATGTCAAATAGAAGTTCAGAAGATATACTTAATTTAGCAAATACTCTTGTAGATTATGTTACAAAGGAATTTAAACAGGAAGAATGTAGACATGCTCTTGAAGATATGCAAATAAAGACTGTTCCAAATGGAATGGGTTATAAAGAAAATCCTAGCCCAGAACATTACAATATAAATGTAAAGTGGTATAAAAGCTGGAAAAATGAAATAGAGCAAACTGCCAAATATGTTAAAGGGATAAAAAATAAATACCCAGATAAGAGTATAGGTATATTAGTTCCATTTAATGAGCAAGTTACACAAGTTGCTAAAGAGCTTAGAGAATACAATCTATCTTTTGAAGAATTAGGTCCAAATTCCATGAGTAAGAGGAAAATTATAAACAACATAGCATCTATTATTGATTTTATGCTACATTGTGATGATATAGAAAAGTTAATAGATGTACTTGATAAGGTTTTTATAAATACTGATAATGGAGCAGAGAAAAAAACTTTCTTAGAAGTAATAAAAAATTATTCAACAGAAGAAATTATCTACAATTTTGAATTTAGTAAGATAGAGACTGATTTAATCGAAATTAATGAAGAAAGTGATATATATATAAGTTTCAAAAGAGGAATAGATATTATAAAACATATATTAGAATATCCAGTAATAAGGTTAGACCTATTAGTTTTATTTATTGGGAAAAAACTTAATTTAGAAAAAGAAGATAAGGCTATACTTGATTATATATCTTTTTATATAAAGTATCTAGTATCAGAAAATATACATATGGATTTAGAAGATGTATATAATTTATTGTTTGATGTAAAAAATAAGGTATTCAATCACATAATAGATGTAGTATATGAAATAAATGGATATGAACCAGAACCTGGAAGTATAACATTATGTAACTATCATAAGTCAAAGGGGATGGAGTGGGATTGTGTGTTTTTATTAGGTCTTATTGAATATAATTTCCCTGACAATATCAATCAAAAATTTCAGAGTGATAAATGGTATTTAAAAGAAAAATACAAAAATCCTATGGCAATTATTAAATCAGAAATCGAGGCTATATTAAAAGGAAGTATCTCAACTGACTATGCTCATAAAACTAAGATTGATTCTATAAATGAAAAAATTAGGCTTTTATATGTAGGAATCACTAGAGCAAAGGAAATGTTAATACTTTCGGGAAGTGCTTATAGAGATGAAAATGATATAGGGAATAAAAGAAAAGAGCAAAAACCAAGTATATACTTAAACAGATTGAACCGACATATTAGTGAAAAGAGGTTGAATAACTGTTAATATATAATAAGTTTGATTGATATATTGTTTAAAATATTGATTGAAAAAGTTAAAACAATAGATAGTAGCAAATAGCTATTAAAAATAAAGTTAAGAGAGAAGTGATATGAGTGAATGATAAATTAAAATATTTTTCTTATAGTCAAAATTCAATTAACACATATAAATCATGTCCATTGAAGTTTAAATATAAATATATTGATAGAATAAATTGGAAAAATGATGATATTGGCAGTAGAGAGTATTATGAAAGCTTAAAAACAGGAAGAGATTTTCATTTAATTTGCGAAAGGTATTTTAGTAATATACCCCTTGGAATCTATTTTAATGATGAGGATAAAAATGGCAAAAAATTTTTAAAATGGATTGAAAATATAAAAAAAGTTGTCCCTATTAAAGAAGATAAAATATATCTACCAGAGTATGAAGTAAGGATGACTTTAAGAGGAGATACACTACAGGCAAAGTATGATTTAGTTGTAGTTGGAAAAGATGAGATAGAGATATGGGATTGGAAAACTGAGTCTAGAAAGATTGACTATAAAAATGTAGAAAATAGAATACAAACAATTGTTTATATGTTTTTAGCAAAAGAAGTAATCCCAAAAGTTTTAAAAATGGACATAAATGTTAAAGATATAAATATGAAATACTATCAACCTGAATTTGATGATTTACCAATCATCATTTCATATGATGAAGAAAAGCATGAAACAAATAAAAATAAAATTCAAACTTATATAAATATGATAAAGAATACTAATTATGAAGAACATACATACGAAGACAATCTATACAATGATATAGAAAAGGTATATAATAAAGAAGAACGTATGTGCTATAGAAATAAGAACCATTGCAAGTATTGCGAATTCAATAAATTATGCAATGATAAAGAAATAGATTATAGTATTTTGGAGGCGGAAATTTATGGGACTTAGGTTTATATTAGGTAGAGGTGGAAGTGGAAAATCTACTTATATGCTAGATGAAATTAAAAGAGAAGCTCAAAGAAATGAAATAACATCAATTATACTTTTAGTTCCAGAACAATACACATTTGAGGCTGAAAATAGAGTAAGTAAACTATTTTTAGGAAAAGAAAAAGATAAGTATCTAAGAGTTAGAGTGCTTAGTTTCAAAACACTAAGTAATATAGTTTTTTCTCAAGCAGGAGGATTAACAGATGTAAATATAAATTCTAGTGGAAAAGCAATGATGGTATATAGAGCGATTGAAGATGTAAGTGAAGAATTAAATGTATTTTCAAAGTCAAAGTCACAATCTGGTTTTGTAAGTTCAATTACAGATATGATATCGGAAATGAAACAGTACAATATAAGTCCTGAAATGTTAGAAAATATATCAGGAGAATTAGATAATGAGACTTTAAGCCTAAAATTAAAAGATATAAGTAAAATATATAATTCTTTTGAAGGAAAATTACATGAAAATTATGTAGATGCTCAAGATATGTTAACTTCATTGGCAAATAGGATAGAATTAAGCAGTTATTTAGATGGAGCTTGTGTTTATATAGATGAATTTACAGGTTTTACACCAAATCAGTACAATGTGATAAAGAGCATATTAAATAAAGCTAAAAATGTCAGTATTTCTTTAACTGTAGATGACATTAATTATATTGGATATAGTAAAGCAGATGTATTTTCTAGAACTAAATTTACTTATTCAAAGTTAACTCAATTGTGTAATGAAGAGGGGATAAAAATACTTCCACAAGTAAATTTGAATACAGGTGTTATAAAAAGATTTGAAGAAATCAAAGAATTACAACACTTAGAAAGATTTTATAATGCTTATCCATATAAAACATATTTAAATCCAACTGAAAATATAAAGATAAAAGAGTTTAATAATTTATATTCAGAGGTAGAAGAAATAGCTAAAGAAATTGTACATTTAGTTAGAGATAAGAATGTTAGATATAGAGATATAACTATAGCCACAAGAGATTTAAATAGATATGATTTTTTAGTACACTCTATATTTAATGAATATAATATACCAAATTTTATAGATAAGAAGAGAGAAGCAAAAAGTAACCCGATAGTTATTTTAATTATTTCAGCCTTAGAAATGAAGCATAGACGATATGGATATGAGACCATGTTTAGATATTTAAAAAGCGGACTTATAGGAATTGATAATAATGATATAAATTTACTAGAAAACTATGTACTAGCTAATGGAATAAAAGGTAAGAAATGGTTTGATGAAAAATGGGATTATAGAATAACACAGAGTCTTTCTAGTGAAGAAAGTGACTTTGAACTAGAATTAAAAGATAAAATAAATGAAATAAAAAATAGAGTACTAGAGCCAATAGTTACTTTACAAGAAAAACTAAAAGGGAAAAATAGGGTAAAAGAAATATGTAAGTATATATATGAATTTTTACTGGATATAAATATGCCAGAAACTATAGAAAGTTTAATAGTAAATTTTAAAGATAAAGGAGAACTTGATGTTGCCAATCAATACTCACAAGTTTGGGATATAGTAGTGGATGTACTAGACCAAATGGTTGAGCTTATGGGTGACGAAATAATTTCTTTAGAAAAATTTATAAAGCTAATAACTTTAGGTTTTGATGAATACGAATTAGGATTAGTTCCTCCTAGTATAGACCAAGTACTTGTAAGTAGTGTGGATAGAATGAAAAATCCAAATACTAAGTATTTATATCTAATTGGAACTACTGATGGTATATTTCCTCTAATTACAAAAGATAGTGGGATATTAAGTGATAATGATAGAGAAAATCTTGGAAGTAAAGGAATTGAAGTTGACATTGATAGTAAAACTAGAAGTTTTGAGGAACAGTTTCTAGTATATAAGGCTCTTACTTCTACATCTGAGAATTTAATCATAACATATCCTATATCTGACCATGAAGGTAAAACTCTTAGACCATCAATAATTATATCAAGACTTAAAAAGATATTTCCAAATATAGACAACAAAAGTTATTTAGTAGAAGAAGATAAGCAAAATGATGAAGATATACTTAAAAAAATAACTGTTAAATCACCTACATTTAATGAACTTATAAATGTAATAAAAAATTATGATAATGATAGTTACAATAAAGAAGATATTAATAGTATTTGGCTAGATATATATAGATACTATCTAAAGGATGAAATGTATAGTTCGATAACAAAGAAAGTTATAAAAGGCCTTAGTTATACCAATCAAGTCCATAAGATTGAAGAAAAAAAGATAAGGTCGTTATATAAAAGTAATTCTCTTAGTGTATCTAGGCTTGAAAAATATGCAGAGTGCCCATTTGCTTATTTTATACAGTATGGTTTAAAAGCTAGAAAACGTAAAGAATATTCATTTACACCACCAGATTTGGGAACTTTCATTCACAATATTTTAGATAGATTTTCAAAGGAGCTTTCACAAGATAGTTTATCTTGGAGAGACATTGATGAAAAGTATATAGAATTAAAGATAGGTATAATAGTTGATGAAATAATTTCAAAGATACCAGGATATATATTAAATAGTTCTGAAAGGTATAAATATCTTGCATATAGATTAAAAAATATGTTGACAACTGCTGTAGATATAATCAGTCAACAAATAAAACAAGGTTCATTTGAGCCAATAGATTATGAAGTTAATTTTGGAAGAGATGGAAAATATCCTCCTATAAAAATAGTATTAGATAATGGAGAAGAAGTAAATCTAATTGGGCAAATAGACAGAGTTGATGAATTTAAAGAAGGAGAAAATAAATATATAAGAATAGTAGATTATAAATCGGGCAATAAAGATATAAGTTTGACAGAAATATATTATGGTCTACAGTTGCAATTACTTGTGTATTTAGATGCAATTCTTGACAGTGTAAAAGGAGAAGATGTAAATATAAATCCAGCTGCAATATTATATTGTAGAATAAATAACCCAATAGCGAAATTTAATGAAGATAAAGATGATGAAGAAATACAAGAAGCAATACTAAAAGAACTTAGAATGAAGGGGCTTGTAATAAAAGATTCTCATATAATAAAAGAAATGGATAAATCATTAATAGATGGAGAAAGAAAAAACTCTTTAGTAATACCAGTAGGTCTTACAAAGGATGGAAATGTAGGCAAAAGCACATCAACAGTAACTTATGAGGAGTTTAAATTACTTAGAAATTATGTAAAACATGCTATAAAGGATTTATGTGAAGATATGTTAAGTGGAGAAATCTGTATAGCTCCATATAAACACAAAGATGGAACATCATGTGATTTTTGTGATTATTCAGCTATATGCCAATTTGATTCAACTATGAAAGATAATAAATATAAAAATTTAAATAATAAGAGCAATGAAGAAATAATAAAACTGATGAAAGGAGATGTTAATTAGTGAGTTCTCCTAAATGGACAAAAGAGCAATTAGAAGTCATAGAAAGTAGAGATTGCAATTTATTGGTTGCAGCAGCTGCTGGGTCAGGAAAAACAGCAGTGCTAGTTGAGCGTATAATTCAAATGATAACAAGTAGGGAAAATCCAATCGATATAGATAAGTTATTAGTGGTTACATTTACTAATGCTGCTGCATCAGAGATGAGAGAGAGAATAGGTGATGCTATAGGAAAATCACTAGATGAAAATCCAGAAAATAAACATTTACAAAATCAACTGGTTCTATTAAATAAATCTAGCATTACAACAATACACTCATTTTGTTTGGATGTTATAAAATCAAACTTTCATAGAATAAATTTAGACCCAAATTTCAGAATAGGAGACCAAACTGAATGTGCTATTTTGAAACAAGAGGCAATAGAAGATGTATTTGAAACCTTGTATGAAGAAAGAAATGAGGGATTTTTAAATTTAGTTGAAAGTTATGCAGAAAGAGGAGGAGACAAGGAAGTACAGGATATTATTTTAGGAATATATTCATTTGCAATGGCTTCTCCTAAACCTAAAAAATGGTTGCTTGATTCAGCAGAGAGATTTAATATTGATGAGGACTTTGATTTTTCACAATCTATTTGGGCTAGAGCTATATTAGATACTGTAAAAATAGAAATTAATGGTCTTTGTTTAAATATGGAAAAGGCATTAAAAGAAGTTGAATCAATAGCAGAATTAGAAACCTTTTCAGAAAAGTTAGCTATTGAGTATAAAAAAATAGTAGGTATTTCAGAAGCGTGTAATAAGTCCTGGAATGAAGCATATAAAAAGATGGCAGCTATGTCTTTTGAAAACTATGTAAAAGGAGTAAAAAGGATACCAAAAGATGCTCCTTCATATATAAAAGAATCAAAAGAAAAAGCAAAGGCTATGAGAGATAAGGCTAAGAAATCTTTAGAAAGTATAGTAAATGCTACATTTAATAAAGATAATGACTCTATTAAAGAAGAAATAAAATATCTTTATAATATAGTCAAGCCTATATCTAATATTGTACTGAGATTTGAAGAGGAATATAGTAATAAGAAAAGTGAAAAAGGAATAATAGACTTTAATGATATAGAGCATTTTGCCTTAAATATACTAACCAATATGGATGAAGAAGGCAATATTGTACCTTCTGATATAGCAATGGGATATAGAAAGAAGTTCTATGAGATATTTATAGATGAATATCAAGATAGTAATCTAGTACAGGAAGTGTTGCTTAAAGCTGTGGCTAACACAGAAACACCAAATAGGTTTATGGTTGGAGATGTAAAGCAGAGTATATATAGATTTAGACAGGCAAAGCCAGAATTATTTTTACAAAAATACAATAACTATAATGATAAAAAGGGAACTTCTCATAGAAAAATAATGCTTTATAAAAACTTTAGAAGTAGGGAAGAAGTTGTAGATGCTGTAAATTATATATTTGAAAATATAATGAATGAAAATATAGGAGAAATTGAATATACAGAAAAAGAAAGGCTCAATTTGGGGGCTGATTTTAAATTGGATACAGATGAAGCATCTATTATTGGCGGAGCAACAGAAGTACATCTTATACAAAAAGATAATAAACTTGATGATGATACTATAAACAATAAAAATGATAGTGATAATAATGAAGACAATGAATTAGAAGAAGAAAAATTAGATAATATACAACTTGAGGCCAGAATGGTTGGAAAGATTATTAAAGATTTAATGAGAGCTAATGAAGAAGGAAAAATCCAAAAAATCTACGATAAGGGAATTGACGGATATAGACCTGTGGAGTTTAGAGATATAGTGATTCTTTTAAGAGCAACATCAGCATGGGCTCCAGTGTTTGCAGATGAATTGATGAATATGGATATACCAACATATGCCGATGTTGGAGTGGGATATTTTGATACCATTGAAATAAAAACTATATTATCATTACTTCAGATAATAGATAATCCAATACAAGATATACCACTTATATCTGTATTAAAATCTCCTATATTTGGATTTACACCAGAGGATTTGATTGATATTAGAATTCAGAATAAAGATAAGACTTTTTATGAAGTTTTAGAAAGTACATCAGAGTATGATGATTTTATAGATTCTCAAAATGAAAATAAGTCTGAGTTTATTCCAAGTAAAGAATGTATAAGTAAAAGCAAGGATTTTTTCGTTAAATTAAGGGATTTTAAAGAAAAATCAATGTACATGAGTACTGACGAATTTATTTGGTATTTGTATACAAAGACTGGATATTATGCTTATGTTGGGGCATTACCAGGTGGAAGTCAAAGACAAGCTAATTTAAAAGTATTGTTTGAGAGAGCAAAACAATTTGAAGAGACTAGTTTTAAGGGAATATTCAACTTTGTAAATTTTATAGAGAAATTAAAAAAATCTAGTTCTGATATGGGAAGTGCAAAGACACTTGGAGAAAATGCAAATGTTGTTAGAATAATGAGTATTCATAAAAGTAAAGGATTAGAATTTCCAGTAGTTATATGTTCTGCAATGGGTAAAAACTTCAATACTCAAGATTTTAAAAAGAGTATCTTATATCATCATAATTTAGGGTATGGACCTCAGTTTGTGGATTATGAAAGAAGAATATCTTTTCCAAGTATAGCCAAGGAAGCATTAAAAAGTAAAATAAATATAGAAAATCTATCAGAAGAGATGAGAGTTTTATATGTTGCATTTACAAGAGCAAAAGAAAAATTGATTATAACAGGTTCTACTAGAAATGTACAAGATAGTATAAAACGATGGGCAAATGGAATTGAAGGTCTGGATACAATATCACAATATGAGATACTAAAAGGTAAAAATTTTCTGGATTGGATAATGCCTTGTGTATTAAAACATAAAGACTTATCTAATTTATTGGAAGATGTAGGTTTAGATGCAGTCTTTAATGTTGACCATAATTCAAAATGGTATGGAAGACTATGGAATAAGAATGATGTCTTAATAGAAAGAAAGACTAATGAAGAAAATGAAAGTATTGAAGAAATCCTTGAAAAAATAGATGTAGATAATCCTGATAGCAATTATTATACTGAAATAGAAGGAAAATTAAATTATGTATATCCATATGAGTTTAGCACAAGAAAACCTGCTAGTATATCTGTCACAGAAATAAAAAAAATACAAAACAACTATGAGGAAGAGTTAATAAATACTATATTTGAACAAAAAGTAACACTAAAAAAACCTCTATTCATTCAAAATGATGAAGAAAGAGAAAAGATTAATGGAGCAGAAAGAGGTACTATAGTCCATTTGGTTATGGAAGTTTTAGACTTAAAAAAAGTAAATAGTGTAAATGATATAAAGTCACAAATACAAGGCTTTATTTCAAAAGGTGTAATAACAGAAAAACAGGCTAGTATAGTAAATCCATATAAAATATATAAATTCTTTGCTTCAAATATAGGCAAAAGGATGCTGAATGCTGAACTTATAAATAGAGAAAAATTCATTTATGCACAAGTGAATATGAAAGATATTTATATTTATGAAGAATTAATAAAAAATGATGATAAAAAACTCTATGATAAAGAAAGTGTCATGTTAAGAGGTATAGTTGATGCTTATTTTGAAGAAGATAATCAAATAGTTTTAGTTGACTATAAAACAGACTTTGTAAATGAAGAAAATATAAATCAAATAATAGAGAAATATAAAAAACAATTAGATTTATATGCAGATGTTATTGAAACTTTAACAGGGAAGTCAGTAAAAGAAAAATGTATATATTTATTTGGTGTTGATGAAGCTGTTTGTTATTAGTTTTTTTATATAAATTAAACATAAAGATAGAGGAAGGGGAAAAAATGAGATTTATTCATACATCAGATTGGCATCTAGGGAAATCCCTAGAGGGCCATTCTAGAATTGAAGAGCAAGCAAAGTTTTGTGAGGAATTTATAGAAATAGTAGAATCAAATGAAATAGATATGGTTGTAATTGCTGGAGATATATATGATACTTCTAATCCTCCTGCACAAGCAGAAAAACTGTTTTATCAAACTGTTTCAAAACTTGCTAATAATGGGCAAAGGTGTGTATTAATAATTTCAGGAAATCATGATAATCCAGAGAGACTTTCTGCAATAACACCTTTAGCACATGAACAGGGAATACTTATATTTGGTTATCCATCAAGTGCTACAACAAAAGCTAAGTATAGAAACTTTGAAATAACAGATGCAGTACAAGGATGCACAACACTAAATATAAATGGTGAAAGTGTTGTAATTGCTACCTTACCTTATCCAAGTGAAAAAAGATTGAATGAAGTTTTTTCGAGTGAAGATGATTTGGAAAAACAAAAAACTTATTCTGAAAAGGTAGGCAATATATTTAAAAATCTAGAAAAAAACTTTAGAAGTGATACTATAAATATAGCAGTATCACATATATTTGTAATAGGTGGAGAGAGTACTGAATCAGAAAGACCAATACAACTAGGAGGAAGTTTTTTAGTTGAAAGAAAAGACTTACCAGAAAAAGCTCAATACACTGCATTAGGACATTTGCATAAACAACAAAAAGCTTCTGAACGTTTAAATGCATATTATTCAGGTTCTCCACTTCAATATAGTAAAGATGAAAGAGCATATACTAAAGGTGCATATATAGTGGATATAAAGGCTGGTGAAAAACCAGTAATTGGGGAAGTATACTTTAATAATTATAAACCTATAGAAGTATTTAAATGTAATGGTATAGAAGAAGCTTTAGAGATATGTGAGCAAAATCAAAATAGAGATATTTGGTCATACTTTGAAATAAATACTGATGAGATAATATCACAGAATGAAATAAAAAAAATGAAGGAATTATTAAAAGACATAATAGAAATAAAACCAATAATAACATCTTGCTATGAACAAGAAAGTGTAGATATAAAAGAAAAGTCTATGGCAGAGTTATTTAAAGAATTTTATTCTTTTAGTAGAGGTGTGGAGCCAAAAGGGGAGCTTATGGATTTGTTTCTAGATATAATAAGTGAAGAGGGTGAATCAGCAGATGAGACCAATTAGGTTAGAAGTTACAGGACTTAATAGTTACATTGATAAACAAGTTATAGACTTTGAAAAGCTAATTGAAAGAGGTTTGTTTGGGATATTTGGAACTACTGGAAGTGGAAAATCTACAATTTTAGATGCAATAACCATTGCTATGTATGGAAATATCTCCAGAAATACAAAAGAATATATAAATAGTGTATGTGATAAGGCAATTATATCATATGAATTTGAGATAGGAAGTAAAAATACTAGAAGAAGATATATTGTAGATAGAACTATTGCTAGAAGCAAAACAGGAACAAAGACTTCTAATGCTAGATTAATAGAGATATTGAATGACAATACTAAAAATGTTTTAGCTGATAAGGTTGTGGAAGTAAATGAAAAGGTAGCTCAAGTTGTAGGGCTAACAGCTAATGATTTTACTAGGTCAGTAGTTTTGCCACAAGATAAATTCAATGAGTTTCTGAGATTGTCACGAGCAGATAGAAGAGACATGTTAGAGAGAATTTTCAATCTTGAGAAATATGGAAGAAGTCTTGGAGAAAAAGTAAAAAAGAGAAAAAACCTACATTTACAAAATTTAAAAGATTTAAAATCAAAATTAAGCCAATATGATGGAGTTACAGAAGAAGTATACAACAATATAAATCAAGAATTAATAGAATTAAAACAAACTGAAAAAGAGAAAAATAAAGCTTTGGATTTGGCTCAGAAATCTTATGAAGAGAGTAAAGCAGTATATGAAGAACAATTAAAACTAGAGAAAAATGAGATTAGAAAAGATGAACTTAATTTAAAAAGCAATGAGATAAAAGAAAAGACAAGTGTTGTAGAAAATGATAATAATGCAAGAAAAGTAGACCCATACATAGGCTCTGTTCAAAATCTAGAAAAAAAAATAAATGAAGATAACTTTACTGTAAGTAATTTAGAAAAGAAATTAGTGATACTAAATCAGGAACTTGAGGTCATAAAAAATAGATATGAAAAAATAAGTAGAATTAAAAATGAAGAGGTTCCTAAATTAAGTGAAGAAAAGATAAGGTTGCAACAGGCAATAAGATTAGAAGAGGAGTTAGTTTTATTAGATAAAGAGTTAAAAGAGTTAAAAGAACATGGTGTTAATTTAAATAAGAATAAAGTAGAATTAGAAAAAGTAAAACAAGAGGCTGAATCTAGAAAAGATGCAGTAATTAAGTCCATAAAAGAAGTTGAAGGAAAAATCGATAAAGTAAATATAGGTGCTGAATTAAAACAAAAGATATTTTTAGCATATGAATATGAGAAAGATTATAATAAAGTCTTAGAAGAGAAGAATCAAAAAGTAAATAAACTAGAAGAAATACTTAAAGAGACAGAAGACATAAATTTAAAAATCAGATATATCGATAAAGATAAAAATGATACAAAACGTAATTTAGAAAATTTATCTCTTCACTTAGATGTTCTTCTTAGAAAATGTCCTGGTAAGAGTGAAGATTTACTTTTAAAATCTGAATATGTAACTGAATTAAGAAATAAAGCAAACAATACTAAAGAAAATGAAATTAAGAAGAATAATATACAAGATGAATTAAAGATAGTACTAGAAAGTAAGTTTAATACTGAAAGAGAAATAAATTTACTAAATGAGAAGCTTGAAAATAATAGAAAAAATAGGGAAGACTTAGAAAAAGAACTAGAAGAGTTAAAATATTTAAATTTAGCATCAGAGCTTAGACGTGAGTTAAAAGAAAATACGCCATGCCCAGTTTGTGGGTCAAAACATCATGAAAACCATAATATAACAAAATATGATGAGAATATAGCTTTTGTCAAAGAAAAACTAGAAAAACAGGAAAAAGAAAAATTAAGTATAAGACGCAATATAGAGGAATTAAATGCTAAAGTAAGTGGATATTTATCTGTAGAAAAAATGAAAACTAAAGAATTGGAAGATGTAAAAGGAAAACTAGGTGATATTCCATCTAGTCAATTGTTAAAAAAGCTTGATGACGAACAAAGAAAACTTGCTTTGCTTAAATCTAACATTCAAGAATGGGAGAAAGAGAAAGAAGATACCGAAAATAAGATAACATTAGTTAAAGAAGAGAAGAATAAAGTTGAAAAAGAAGAACTAAAAATAAAAGAAAGCTTGAATAACTATAAGAAATTAACGAGAGACTTAAATACAGAGATAGAAAGTCTAGAAAATAAATGTAAAAAACTAAAACAGGAGTATATAGGGTTAAAGACGATTACTAAAGTTTCTAATTTATCATCAAAGGTAGAAGAAATAAGAGAAAATGAAAAAAAATTAGAATTACTAAGCACTGGATACTCCAAATTATTAAAAAATAGAGATTCATTAGACCTTAAAATAAGAGAAAATCAAAGTAAACTACATGAGATAGAGATAGAGTTAATAAGAGCTAGAGAATTATATGTAGAAAAAAAAGTGCATAGAGAAAATAAGTATAAAGAAGTTATTAACATAACTAAGGGTGATTTGGCTAAAAATCTTTTACATAATGTTGAAGAAAATATATGTAAGATATTAGAACAAGAAGAATCAAGTAGAAAAAAATTAGAAGAGCAAAGATTAGAGTATGAAAAAAATATTGCTGAAAAACACAATATAGATGGTAGACTTAAAACAGCTAGAGAACAATATAAAGAACAAAAAGTAATATTAAATGGATTATTAGCAGAAAATAAATTTGAAAGTATATATGCAGTAAAAAGAGCTTTGTTAGATGGCGATGAAATAAAAAAATTAATTGAAGAGATATTAGAATATGAAGAAGAACAAAAATTATTGACATTTAAAATAAAATCATCAAAAGAAAAATTAAATGGTAGGACTGTAAAGAAGGAATACTTTGAGCAATTAAAAGACGAGATTTATAATCTAAAAGTTGAGATAGGTAATATATCAAAAGATATTGGAGCTAATCAAAATAAGCTAATAACATTAAAAGACTCTTTAGATAAGATAAATGATTTTAATAAAGAACTTAAAGTAGTTGAACACCAGGTAGATTTATTAGAGGAATTAGATAAATGTGTGCAAGGAAACAAGTTTGTAGAATATGTTTCTACAAACCAATTAAAATATATCGCTTTGGAAGCATCAAAAAGATTGGAAAGAATAACAAAAGGAAGATATGCACTTGAAATTGATTCGACACTGAATTTTGTAATGAGAGATAATTTTAATGGAGGAGAAAGAAGAAGTATTGATACTCTATCTGGTGGAGAAACATTCTTAACTTCTCTATCACTAGCACTTGCTCTTTCATCTCAGATACAATTAAAGGGAAGTGCACCTCTAGAATTCTTCTTTTTAGATGAAGGTTTTGGCTCACTAGATAGTGAACTTTTAGAAATTGTTATAGAATCATTGGAAAGATTGCATAGTAATAATCTAAGTGTGGGTATAATAAGTCATGTCGAGGAACTTAAAAATAGAGTTCCTGTTAAGTTAATAGTTTCATCTAGTGAGGCTGGAGTAGGTTCACAAGTAAAAATTGAATATAGTTAAAAACATATGTTAATTGAATATATTATCTAATATTTCCAAAAAATATATAATTGTGATATAATTAAAACTAATATTAAAGTTATTTATAATTAATATTAATATAAAAACATGTAATTAGGAGTGTGGTAAGTGTTGGAATCGCCCAATAATTTGATTCAGATTATATTTTTAATAGTATTACTTATGGGGTCTGCATTTTTCTCAGCATCTGAAACGGCTTTAATGTCATTGAGTAAAATCAGAATCAGATATATGCAAGATGAAGGAGTTAAAGGAGCTAAGTTAGTAAGTTCATTAATAGAAAGTCCAAATAAACTTTTAAGTTCTATATTGGTTGGAAATAACGTCGTAAATATAGCAGCAACATCCATATCAACATCTTTATTTATAGGATTAATGGGAGAAAAAGGAGTGGCACTTGCTACAGCTGTGATGACAGTGTTAGTATTAATATTTGGTGAAATTACTCCAAAGACAATAGCAGCAAGTAATTCAGAAAAGGTTTCTCTATTAGTATCCAAACCTATAAAAGTAATTATATTTATATTAAGACCAATAGTATGGATATTTAACATAATCACAAGTGTTATATTTAAATTATTCGGTATAACAAATAAAGGAGCCAAATCATTCATAACTGAAGAAGAATTAAAAACCATGGTAAATGTAAGCCATGAAGAAGGCGTCCTTGAAATGGAAGAAAGAGAAATTATAAACAATGTATTTGAATTTGGAGATATGCAAGCTAAAAATGCAATGATACAAAGAATAGATATGGTAGCTATAGATATGGAAGATAGTTATGATGAGATAATACAGGTATTTAAAACTGAGAAATTGAGTAGAATGCCTGTGTATGAAGAAACTATAGATGATATTGTAGGAATACTTAATATAAAAGACATTATATTTTTATCAGATGAGGAAATAGAATCATTTGACATTAAAAACTATATGAGAGAGCCTTTCTTCACATATGAATTCAAAAAAATAACACAACTTCTTGAAGAGATGAAACTTGAAAAAAGCCAAATGGCCATAGTTGTAGATGAGTATGGTGGAACATCTGGTCTTCTAACTATAGAAGATTTAGTAGAAGTAATTGTTGGTGATATAGAGGATGAATATGATGAGGAAGAAGATGAAATACAAGTTATAAAAGAAGATGAGTATATTGTAGATGGAAGTACTAAAATTGGTGATGTTAATGAACTTATTGGTGTAAACTTAGAATCTGAAGAATTTGATTCTATAGGTGGCTTTATAATTGGACACTTGAGCAGATTGCCAGAAGAGAATGAAGTAATTGAAGTCGATAATATAAGATTTTGTATAGAGAGCATAGAAAAAAATAGAATTAAAAAAATAAGAATATATACATAATGTAATAATGTTCTTAAATTTATTATGAGTGCATGTAATGTAAAAGTTAAATTTTATATTGCATGCACTTATTTTTATTTTATATTCAAATAAAACTAGTATGAAATGGACAAAATAAAAATATAAATTAGAAGAAAGGAGATTTTTAAGATGAGCATACTAGAAAATAATTTCTTATATAAATTAAAAAATAATACCATCTTTTTTTGTATATATACATTGTTATTTGTTTTTCTTTATAAAGCTTTTCCATACATAGCCCCATTTTTTTTAGGTGGTATAATAGCACTTATGATTAATCCTATATCACAAAAGTTAGAAAATAAATTTCACATAAATAAAGGTGTATCTACGTTGGTTTTAAGTTTTCTTGCGGTTGCTATAGTTAGTACAGTTACTACAATAATAGTAATAAACTCAGTAAAAGAACTAATGGGATTTTTAAATAATGTATCAGCTAATCCTGAAGATATAAGTAATACTATTATGTATTTCTTAAATAAAGTAAACGACTTCATGAAAACATTTCAAGAAATAGCTAATTTTGATGTAGAGCAGTTAGTAAATAAATTTAGTGGTGAAGTGATGCAAATTACAAAAAATCTTCTTACAAGTATTCTTGGATTAGCCACTTCCATCCCATATATTATAATATTTATAATTACTTTGTTTATTGCTACATATTTTATAGCAAAAGATTTAGATAAAATTGAAAATAATTTTTATAATATGTTCACTACTGATGTCAGAAAGAAAGTAAAAAATGTAAAAAAAGAAGCAGGTCTTTCTCTTGTTGGATATATAAGAGCTTATACAATACTCATGGCTATAACATTTTTTGCAATTTGGGGAAGTTTTGCTTTATTTGGATTAAAATATGGTTTAATAGTAGGATTTGTGGGAGCTTTAATGGATTTAATTCCATTTCTAGGTATTATAACAATATACCTTCCAGTAATAGTTTACTATTTTCTTATAAAAAATTATTTTATAGCTATAAGTATGACTATAATATTTTTTATCTTATCTTTAATTAGAGAAATACTAGAGCCTAAACTAGTATCTGTAAATGTTGGATTAAATCCCCTGGCTACACTTGCTGCAATTTTTATTGGAATCCAAGTAAAAGGAATAATTGGCGTAATTTTTTGTTTGGGTTTGGTGTGTATGCATGATATACTTAAGAAGGTGGATATTTTTTAATTATAATAACTTAGAGTTTTTTTAAAATAAAAATTTATTCACTAATAAATAAAAAATCTCATTAATAGTATAAGAAAGAGGGTATATACGTGAAACAAAAAGTAGTAGAAAGATTTTTAAAATACGTATCATTTGATACAACATCCAATTCTCAATGTGAAAATTGTCCATCTTCAGAAGGTCAAAGAGTTTTAGCTAAGTATATAGTTGAAGAGCTAAAATCAATGGGTATTGATGATGTAAGTTTAGATGAAAATAGTTATATAATGGCTACTTTGAAGGGAAATACTGATGGTGTGGATACTATAGGGTTCATATCACATTTAGATACAATTGAAGATGTTAGTGGAAAAGATATTAAACCAAGAATAATTCAAAACTATGATGGAAAAGATATAGTTTTAAATGAAGAATTAAATGTTGTTACGTATATAAGTGATTCTCCAGAGTTAGAAGAATTTAAGGGAGATGATTTAATAGTTACTGATGGAACAACTTTACTTGGTTCTGATGATAAAGCTGGTATAGCTGAAATAGTAACTGCAATAGAATACTTAATAAATCATCCAGAAATTAAACATGGAGATATAAAAATAGGATTTACACCTGATGAAGAAATTGGTAGAGGTGCTGATTTATTTAATGTTGAAAAATTTGGAGCAAAATATGCATATACTTTAGATGGAGGAATAGTTGGAGAGCTTGAATGTGAAAACTTCAATGCAGCAAATGCAACTATTACTATACATGGTAGAAATGTTCATCCAGGGTCAGCTAAAAATAAAATGGTAAATGCTATACATATAGCTGCTGAAATATCAGGAATGTTTCCAGCAGATGAAAGACCAGAAACAACAGAGGGATATGAAGGTTTTTGGCATCTAAATTCTATAGGTGGAAATGTTGAAAATGTAAGTATGGCTTATATTATTAGAGACCATTGTAGAGAAAAGTTTGAACAGAGAAAGTCTATTATGATAGAAAATATAGCAAGAATAAATAAGAAATATGACAATAGAGTAGAATTAGACTTAAAAGATTCTTATTATAATATGAAAGAAAAAATTGAACCAGTTATGTTTATAGTTGATATAGCTAAAGATGCTATGGAGGAATTAGGTATAAAGCCACGTCTAGTTCCTGTAAGAGGAGGAACTGATGGAGCAAGATTATCTTTTAATGGATTACCTTGTCCAAATATATTTACTGGAGGATTAAACTTCCATGGTAAAAATGAATGTATACCAGTTAGTTCTATGGAGAAAGCTACTCAATTAATTATAAGAATAGCTGAAAAATATGCTGAAAGAGTTTAGTTAAAAGTATTTAAAAACTAATCATTTAAAGTTATAATAGCTATATCATTCTTTATAAGTCAAACTGATTATGAGTTTGTATTGTATTTGAGATGATATAGCTATTTTTGTAATTAGTTTTATAAAGGATAATTATTTTTAATTGTGTGTATCGATAAAAGGTACAGATAGCAATAAGTATTAATATTAAAAAGGGGGAATTATATTGAAAATTAAATCTAAAAAAATAATAGCATTTGCACTTGTAGTGGGAATTATGATACCAAGTTGTGTATATGCAGACATCACTGATAAAAATCAAAATACACAGACAGATATGAATCATTATCTTAAAAACAGAAAATCTCCAAAGGGAGAAACATTAATTGGTGAAGATAGATTTGATACAGCCATAAAAATATCTCAAAGTGGATGGAATAATGGTTCAGAGAGAGTATTTCTAGTTAATTCAAATTCATTACCAGATGCATTGGCTTCAACTCCTTTAGCTAGCAAGCTGGATGCACCAATACTACTTACTAATAAAAATAGTATACCAGATAATGTTACAGATGAAATAAAAAGACTTAATCCAGAAGAAGTTATTTTAATCGGAAGTGAAGGAGCTATTTCATCAAGTGTAAAAGAATCTCTTGAGGACATAGGAGTGTTAGTAAGCAGAATTGGTGGAGCAGATAGAGAAGAAACTTCATTACTTCTTACTAAGCAACTGGATGATACAGGAGATTTAGGTGTTTCAAAAGTAGCAGTAGTTAATGGATACAATGGGTTAGCAGATGCAACTTCAATATCAAGCCCAGCAGCAAGTGATAATATGGCTATAATATATACAAGTAAAGATAGTATAAGAAGTGGAGCAAAGAGTTTTATTACACAAAATTCAAATGAGACTTACATAATAGGTGGAGAATATAGTATAAGTAAAAACCTTGAGGGACAATTAGCCAATTCAGAAAGGCTAGCAGGTACAGATAGAAAAGATACAAATGCCAAAGTTTTAGAAAAATTTTATGGAAAATTAAGTAAAGTTAATAATATGTATTTTGCAAAAGATGGAAGTGGAAGAGAAGCTGATTTAGTTGATGGGCTTGCTGCTGGAGTATTAGCATCAAAGACAAAATCACCTGTAATCCTTGCAAGTGGAAGTTTAAGTAGTGCACAGAAAAGTTTTATAAAAAAAGTAAAGGCTGATAAATTTGTGCAAGTTGGTGGAGGTAAGAATAGTAAACCATATACAGAAGCATTAGAATTACAGTAATATAGATAAATCAATAACAACATATAATAAAAACAAGTAAACTAAGTTAGATTTAATTAGAGGTCTAGGATATTATCTTTAAAGTTCTAATTAAGATATAAATAGCAGAGTTTACTTGTTTTTTTTGTTCATTTAAAAGAATTAAGTTTGATTTATTTTTATTGAAAGTTTATTATTCGTTAATATTTATTATATTTCCAGTATTGATGTCAACTAAGTTGATATCAAGTTCAAGTTCATCTTCATCATCAGTTTTTATAATATCTATAATTGCTACAGAGTGGCTTCCATCTTTAGGAATAGAAGTACTTCCTGGATTTATAACTATTAAATTATCATCCATATATAGTTTCTTTATATGGGTATGACCTAAAACCAATATGTCAGCACCCATTTTTTTTGCCTTGTCAATAATTTCTTCTTCTGATTCTGTATAGCCATGATTTAATATAATTCTAATTTCACCAAATTGACTCATGACATAAGGACTTTGAATAGGATGTTCTATTACCATCTGGTCAACATCTGCATCACAGTTTCCTTTTACAATCATAATATTATCTAACTTATTTAATACTTCGATAAATTTTTTAGGATTGTATCCTTCTGGAATCTCATTTCTAGGTCCATGATATAGGACATCTCCACCATGTAAGAGAATATCACAATCAGATAATACATTTAATGCTTTTTCAAAGTAAAGCAAGCTACCATGAGTATCACTTATTATTCCTATTTTCATATTTAAAATCCTCCTAAGTGCAGTCTATAAAAATTTTTCAGATACTCTATGCCAAAACTCATAATTTGACATCCTAAGTAATTTTATTTTTGCATCAGATATACTAACTTTTATATTTTCGATTTGTCTAAATCTGTGTTCAACTCCATCAACTACAATTAATACTGAATCTTCAAATCTGTATTCTGGTGCAATTTTTATAATAGATTCATTTGAACATATTATACTTGATGTAAAACACCTATATGCGTTGGTGTTTATTGGGTGTAAAGGTGTAATCTGCATAAGTTCAAGATTTATATCAACAATACTACCTCCGGCAGAATAGTTATAGGCTGTTGAACCTGTGGAAGTAGAAATAATCATACCATCTCCACTAAAATTTTGTATGTGTCTATTATCAAGGTTTAAATTTAGGTGTATAGTCCTAGACTTGTCCCCCCTTATAACAACCTCATTTACAGCAAGCATGTTAGAGCCACTAGTAGTTGTGTATACTTCAGCATTAAGAAGTGACATTTCTTGAATAATATAATCTTTTTTTAGATAAGCTTCAATAAAGTTATCGATTTTATCTGGTAAAATATCAGGAAAAAAACCTAGATGTCCTGTATTTATACCCATTATAGGAATTTCAGGAAAATCGAAATCTCTAACTGTCCTTAAAAAAGAGCCATCACCGCCAATTGATATAATGAGCTCTGTATCTGGATAAACATCTGAATACACTTCAAAACCAGCATTGGTAAGTTTTCTAGTTAAGAGTTCTTTAGTCTCAAGGGACTTATTTAATTGGTTTGTATTTATAGTTATAATTCTTTTCATATATTCACCTCTTCATACTTTGTATTATAACATAGTTTTATAATTCTTAATTTATAAATTTATAAATGACCTAGCTTGTTGTGAATGTGTTAAAATATGTATAGGCGGGTATAAAAACATACATAAGAGGTGAAGATGTGTTTGAAGTAAAGAATATCACAAAAAAATTAGGCAAATTCAAGTTGAATGATATAAACTTGAAGCTAAATGAAGGGGATATTGTCGGCATTATAGGTCCAAATGGCTCAGGGAAGACGACTTTAATAAAAATTATAATGGGAATTATTGATGCAGATGAAGGAGAAATTAAACTTTGTGATGAGACTATTGACGATTCTCCAATAAGTTTTAAAAACAATATTGGTTTTGTATATGATTCTTTACAATTTTATCCACACTTAAAGGTTAAAGAATTTAGAAGAATAGTATCATTGTTTTATAGTGATTTTGATAGAGAAAGATTTGATGAATATCTTAAAAAATTTGACATAGAAGAAAATATGCATATTAAGAATTTATCTAAAGGTCAATCTGAGAAACTTATGTTGTCAAATGCACTTAGTCATAATGCTAAATTATTGATTTTGGATGAGCCAACTGCCGGAATAGACCCAATTGTAAGGTCTGAAATAATGCAGTACTTAAAAGATTTCGTAAAAAATGGAAACAGCAGTGTAATAATTTCTACTCATAACACTGATAATTTAATTAAAGTTGCTGATTATCTCGTTTTCATAAACAAAGGAAATCAGATTTTTACAGTTAAGAAAGATTTAATAGAACAGGAATATAAAATAATTAGAGCAAATAAAGCAGAATTAGAAGAAATTAAAGAAAATATAGTTGGGGTAAAAGAGTATAAATATTATAATGAGGCACTTGTTAAAGTTGGAGACAGTTTGAAAATAAAAAGTTTGTTGGTAGAAATTGATAAGCATAAGGTCAAAAATCCTACTATAGAAGAACTAATGTATTATTATGTAAATGAGGTGAAATAATGTTTAATTTAATAAGGAAAGATTTAATAATAGGAATTAGTTCAGATGGTATACGGAATTTAAAGTACATAGTATTATTTTTTGTTTTTTATTTTTTCCTTAATTCAATTTCATATTATACAGTAAGTATTGTTGTGAGTTATCTAATGTTTATAAATACATTTGAGTGTGATTATGAAAATGATTCAAGGATTTTTATAAGAAGTATGCCAGTTAGTATAGAAGATATAGTATACTCAAAATATTTATTAGGTGTGGGTTTAATAATTTCTGTAACAATAGTTGTGTCTTTAATAAGCAAATTGACATCACTAGTATTTTTCAGAAATATGGTTTTAAATGATGTATTTTTCTCTATAAATATATTCTTAGCAATTTTAGCGATTTTACTTCCTTTAATTTTTAAATTTGGATATGGCAAAATGAAAGTTTGTAGTCTAATAATAAGTATTTTAATCTACTTTGCATATGGGGGTCTTTTAAAGACGATTAGCATGGTTGTATATCAAGTAAAGCATTTTAATTATAGTAAAATTGGAGGAGTATATCTTTCAAATTATGTAACTGATATGGTTAATACTAAATACATAAACCTGTATAGCATTACGTTTTTAACAATAATAATTTTTATAATATCGATGTATTTTTCTATTAAGATTTCAAAAAAGAATAAGTTTAATTATTAAAATTTAAATTAATATTATAGCACAATAGCACAAAATATAAGGAGACTAGAAATGAATAAGTTTATAAAGGTTTCATTTTTTATTTTTGGGATTTTTACAATATTCATAGCTATAAATAAATTAGTATATAGAGATATGGTAAGTGTCAAAGATTATGAAATAAATCATTTAGAGGAAATTGGTTTTGATTTTGATAGCAGGAGAAGTAGAGATGTTGGTACTATTGTAAGATTTAAAATAAGTAATAATAGTAGATATAGTTATAGGCTAAGAAGTGCTAAAATGAAGTTTGAAAACTGTGTAGAAAATAAAAAAGGAATAAATAAATGTTCTTCATATGTAAATATAGATTTATCTAATGAAAAAAATTCTGTAACTGAAAAAACTCTAAAATATGGAATAAAGCCAAATAATCAAGGTTATGTTGACTTTATAATTCCAAAAGGGTTAAGTTTTGATTATAGATACTTTAATCAGTCTAGCATGAGTGTCGAATATAAGGGAGAATACATTGTCGATATTCCAATGGCAGAAGGTTTATATTTAGTAGTTGGCAAAAATAATGATATATGGAACTCTACTATTATGGAATAATTTTTAAAAATTGAAAAATCAACCAATCATATATATAATTAAGAATAATATGAGGTTTATAAACATTCAGATTAGGAGGGGTATTTGATGTCAATAAGTAATGTAAGAGAGTATTTTAAAGGATTTGGAAGAGAAGAAAGTATATTGGAGTTTGAACAATCTAGTGCTACTGTAGAGCTTGCAGCTGAAGCAGCAGGTGTTATTCCAGCAAGGATAGCTAAGACACTTTCATTTAAGATAGGTGATGATGCAATATTAGTTGTAACAGCTGGAGATGCTAAGATTGATAATAAGAAATATAAGGCTGAATTTAGTTGTAAAGCAAAGATGTTGACACCAGAAGAAGTGTTAGAGTTTACTGGACATGCTATTGGAGGTGTTTGCCCATTTGGTTTAAAGAATCCTTTAAAAGTTTATTTAGATGACTCAATGAAAAGATTTGATACAGTGTTTCCTGCATGTGGAAGTAGTAATTCTGCAATAGAACTTACTTGTGATGAAATGGAGAAGTTCTCTAATTGTGAAAAATGGGTGGATGTTTGTAAGAATTGGTAAAAAATATAGTAAATTATAGTAGAAGTTTGTAAAAAACTATCCCTGTATAAATCGTATACAGGGATAGTTTTTTTGATGAAATATTTATAAATCTAATGGGAAAATCTAATTTAAACTAATAATCCAAAATATAGTTAAAAAATTCTGATTTTTCTTCTAAATTAAAAAAAAATGACAAAAAAATGGAAAAAATGTAGTAAATATTGTTAAAAAAATAATTAGAAATTATTGAAAAATTATCCTTTGAGTGATACTATTATAAATGTAAGATATTTAAAAAACAAAATAATCATAGAAAAACAAGATTATTTAGCTCTATTAAAATAATTTTGATATGATAAAAAGATTTTATATGGGTTAAAAATAGTAGTGAAAGTAGCAATTTATATACTCTTTACTATTGAAATACCCTAAAAGTAAATATCATAAACAAATTATTTTATCTATGACCATTGTGAGAGAAGTTTTATTTTAGCTTGAAATTTCACAAAATTCCAAAAAGCGAGATTTTTTTTAAGTATAGTTGATTTTAAATTAACAATTTATAATTAAATTAATGTCATAATTGGTTAGTATAATTGCATATAAATATAGAGCTGACTTTAATTAAGGTTATAAATTTCTCGACGTATGTTCAAATACTTTATTATAGATGCTGCCGAGATTTTAATTAATAAATGAAAATAAAATATTTATAAAATACTGAGGAGGCTATTATGGATTTAAATTCTAAAAAATATCAGATGCTTAAAGAGTTATATGCAAGCTTCGCTGAAAATGAAGTTAAACCTTTAGCAACAGAACTTGATGAAGAAGAAAGATTTCCATACGAAACAGTGGAAAAAATGGCAAAAGCAGGAATGATGGGTATACCATATCCAAAAGAGTATGGTGGAGAAGGTGGAGATACTGTAGGATACATAATGGCAGTTGAGGAATTGTCTAGAGTTTGTGGTACTACAGGAGTTATCTTATCAGCTCATACATCTCTTGGTTCTTGGCCTATATATCAATATGGTAACGAAGAACAAAAACAAAAATTCTTAAAGCCATTAGCAAGTGGGGAAAAATTAGGAGCATTTGGTCTTACTGAACCTAATGCTGGAACAGATGCGTCTGGACAACAAACAACTGCTGTTTTAGATGGAGATGAATACATACTTAATGGCTCAAAAATATTTATAACAAATGCAATAGCTGGTGATATATATGTAGTGATGGCAATGACTGATAAGTCTAAAGGGAACAGAGGAATATCAGCATTTATAGTTGAAAAAGGAACTCCTGGATTTAGCTTTGGGGTTAAAGAAAAGAAAATGGGTATAAGAGGTTCTGCTACTAGCGAATTAATATTTGAAGATTGTAGAATACCTAAAGAAAATTTACTTGGAAAAGAAGGACAAGGATTTAAGATAGCAATGTCTACTCTTGATGGTGGTAGAATTGGTATAGCAGCACAAGCTTTAGGTTTAGCACAAGGAGCTCTTGATGAAACAGTTAAATATGTAAAAGAAAGAGTACAATTTGGTAGACCACTATCAAAATTCCAAAATACACAATTCCAATTAGCTGATATGGAAGTTAAAATACAAGCGGCTAGACATCTTGTATATCAAGCAGCTATAAACAAAGATGAAGGAAAACCTTATGGAGTAGAAGCAGCGATGGCAAAACTATTTGCAGCTGAAACAGCTATGGAAGTTACTACAAAGGCTGTACAACTTCATGGTGGATATGGATACACTCGTGACTATCCAGTAGAAAGAATGATGAGAGATGCTAAGATAACTGAAATATATGAAGGAACTAGTGAAGTTCAAAGAATGGTTATTTCAGGAAAATTATTAAAATAGATAAATACAATATACACAATAGGTCGATATTAAAATAGATATGGAGGAAGGATTTATGAATATAGTCGTTTGTATAAAACAAGTTCCAGATACAACAGAAGTTAAACTAGATCCTAATACAGGTACTTTAATTAGAGATGGAGTACCAAGTATAATAAACCCTGATGATAAAGCAGGTCTAGAGGAAGCTATAAGATTAAAAGAAGAAATGGGTGCTCATGTAACTGTTATAACAATGGGACCTCCTCAAGCAGATATGGCTTTAAAAGAAGCTTTAGCAATGGGTGCAGATAGAGGAATATTATTAACAGATAGAGCATTTGCAGGTGCTGATACTTGGGCGACTTCATCAGCATTAGCAGGAGCATTAAAAAATATAGACTTTGATATTATAATAGCTGGAAGACAGGCTATAGATGGAGATACTGCACAAGTTGGTCCTCAAATAGCTGAACATTTAAAACTTCCATCAATAACATATGCTGAAGAAATAAAAACTGAAGGTGAATATGTATTAGTAAAAAGACAATTTGAAGATTGTTGTCATGACTTAAAAGTTAAAATGCCATGCCTTATAACAACTCTTAAAGATATGAACACACCAAGATACATGAAGGTTGGAAGAATATACGATGCATTTGAAAATGATGTAGTAGAAACTTGGACTGTAAAAGATATAGAAGTTGACCCTACTAATTTAGGTCTTAAAGGTTCTCCAACTAGTGTATTTAAATCATTTACAAAATCAGTTAAACCAGCTGGCACAATATACAATGAAGATGCAAAAACATCAGCTGGAATTGTAATAGATAAATTAAAAGAGAAGTTTATCATATAATTTAAGGGGGGATAAAGAATGGGTAACGTTTTAGTAGTAATAGAACAAAGAGAAAATGTAATTCAAACCGTTTCTTTAGAATTGCTAGGAAAGGCTACAGAAATAGCAAAAGATTATGATACAAAAGTTTCTGCATTACTTTTAGGAAGTAAAGTAGAAGGTTTAATAGATACATTAGCACACTATGGAGCAGATGAAGTAATTGTAGTTGATGATGAAGCTTTAGCAGTGTATACAACTGAACCATATACAAAAGCAGCTTATGAAGCAATAAAAGCAGCTGACCCAATCGTTGTACTATTTGGAGCAACTTCAATAGGTAGAGATTTAGCTCCTAGAGTATCTGCTAGAATACATACAGGACTTACTGCTGACTGTACAGGTCTTGCAGTAGCTGAGGATACAAAATTATTATTAATGACAAGACCTGCTTTTGGTGGAAATATAATGGCAACAATAGTTTGTAAAGATTTCAGACCTCAAATGTCTACAGTTAGACCAGGAGTTATGAAGAAAAATGAAATCGATGAAACTAAAGAAGCTGTAATCAATCGTTTTAAAGTAGAATTTACTGAAGCTGACAAATTAGTTCAAGTTGTAGAAGTAATAAAAGAAGCTAAAAAACAAGTTAAGATAGAAGATGCTAAGATACTAGTTTCTGCAGGACGTGGAATGGGTGGAAAAGAAAACTTAGACGTACTTTATGAATTAGCTGAAATCATAGGTGGAGAAGTTTCTGGTTCTCGTGCCACTATAGATGCAGGATGGTTAGACAAAGCAAGACAAGTTGGTCAAACTGGTAAAACTGTAAGACCAGACCTTTATATAGCATGTGGTATATCTGGAGCAATACAGCATATAGCTGGTATGGAAGATGCTGAGTTTATAGTTGCTATAAACAAAAATCCAGAAGCTCCAATATTTAAATATGCTGATGTTGGTATAGTTGGAGATGTTCATAAAGTACTTCCAGAACTTATCAGTCAATTAAGTGTTGCAAAAGAAAAAGGTGAAGTTTTAGCTAACTAATTTCTTGGGGAGGATATTATGAGTACAAGTGATGTTAAAGTTTATGAGAATGTAGCTGTTGAAGTAAATGGAAATATATGCACAGTGAAAATGAATAGACCTAAAGCCCTTAATGCAATAAATTCTAAAACTTTAGAAGAACTTTATGAAATATTTGTAGATATTAATAATGATGAAACTATTGATGTTGTAATATTGACAGGGGAAGGAAAAGCATTTGTAGCTGGAGCAGATATTGCATATATGAAAGATTTAGATGCTGTAGCTGCTAAAGATTTTAGTGGCCTAGGAGCAAAAGCTTGTGGAGAAATAGAAAATAGCAAAAAAGTAGTAATAGCTGCTGTAAATGGATTTGCTTTAGGTGGAGGATGCGAACTTGCAATGGCATGTGATATAAGAATTGCATCTGCTAAAGCTAAATTTGGTCAACCAGAAGTAACTCTTGGAATAACTCCAGGATATGGAGGAACTCAAAGACTTACAAGATTGGTTGGGATGGCAAAAGCAAAGGAACTAATCTTTACAGGTCAAGTTATAAAAGCTGATGAAGCTGAAAAAATAGGGCTAGTAAATAGAGTAGTTGAGCCAGAAGTTTTAATGGAAGAAGTTGAAAAATTAGCTAAGGTAATAGCTAAAAATGCTCAACTTGCAGTTAGATACTCTAAAGAAGCAATACAACTTGGTGCTCAAACTGATATAAATACTGGAATAGATATAGAATCTAATTTATTTGGTCTTTGTTTCTCAACTAAGGACCAAAAAGAAGGAATGTCAGCTTTTATTGAAAAAAGAGAAGCGAACTTTATAAAAGGGTAAAAAATCTAATTAAAAATATATTTGCTGTTAACTAGATTAAATAAATATTTTAATCTAGTTAGCAGAATATAAATACTAAAATAACAGGAGGTTATAACTATGAAATTAGCTGTAATAGGTAGTGGAACTATGGGAAGTGGTATTGTACAAACTTTTGCAAGTTGTGGTCATGATGTATGTTTAAAGAGTAGAACTCAAGGTGCTATAGATAAATGTTTAGGCTTATTAGATAAAAATTTAACTAAGTTAGTTACTAAAGGAAAAATGGATGAAGCTACAAAAGCAGAAATATTAAGTCATGTTAGTTCAACTACTAACTATGAAGACTTAAAAGATATGGATTTAATAATAGAAGCATCTGTGGAAGATATGAACATAAAGAAAGATGTTTTCAAATTATTAGATGAGTTATGCAAAGAAGATACTATTTTAGCAACAAATACTTCATCTTTATCTATAACAGAAATAGCTTCTTCTACTACTAGACCAGATAAAGTTATAGGAATGCATTTCTTCAATCCAGTTCCTATGATGAAATTAGTTGAGGTTATAAGCGGTCAGTTAACATCAAAAGTTACTTTTGATACAGTATTTGAACTATCTAAGAGTATCAATAAAGTGCCAGTAGATGTATCTGAATCTCCTGGATTTGTAGTAAACAGAATACTTATACCTATGATAAATGAAGCTGTTGGTATATATGCAGATGGCGTTGCAAGTAAAGAAGAAATAGATGAAGCTATGAAATTAGGAGCAAACCATCCAATGGGACCACTAGCATTAGGTGACTTAATAGGATTAGACGTTGTTTTAGCTATAATGAACGTTCTATATACTGAATTTGGAGATACTAAGTATAGACCACATCCACTTTTAGCTAAAATGGTTAGAGCTAATCAGTTAGGAAGAAAAACTAAGATAGGATTCTATGATTACAATAAATAAGAGTTTAGAAATTTAAATAGTATTGTTTAAGAAATAATTTCGGAAATCTGATAAAAATCTAATTTAATGGGGGTAATGAATATGAGAGAAGTAGTAATTGCCAGTGCAGCTAGAACAGCAGTAGGAAGTTTTGGAGGAGCATTTAAATCAGTTTCAGCAGTAGACTTAGGAATAACAGCTGCTAAAGAAGCTATAAAAAGAGCGAATATAACTCCAGATATGATAGATGAATCACTTTTAGGAGGAGTACTTACAGCTGGTCTTGGACAAAATGTAGCAAGACAAATAGCATTAGGTGCAGGAATACCAGTAGAAAAACCAGCTATGACTATAAATATAGTTTGTGGTTCTGGATTAAGATCTGTTTCAATGGCATCTCAACTTATAGCATTAGGTGATGCTGATATAATGCTAGTTGGTGGAGCTGAAAACATGAGTATGTCTCCTTATTTAGTACCAAGTGCTAGATACGGTGCAAGAATGGGTGATGCTGCTTTTGTTGATTCAATGATAAAAGATGGATTATCAGACATATTCAATAACTACCACATGGGTATTACTGCTGAAAATATAGCAGAACAATGGAATATAACTAGAGAAGAACAAGATGAGCTAGCTCTTGCAAGCCAAAACAAAGCTGAAAAAGCTCAAGCTGAAGGAAAATTTGACGAAGAAATAGTTCCAGTTGTTATAAAAGGTAGAAAAGGCGACACTATAGTAGATAAAGATGAATATATAAAAGCTGGTACTACAATGGAGAAACTTGCTAAATTAAGACCAGCATTTAAGAAAGATGGAACAGTTACTGCTGGTAACGCATCAGGAATCAATGATGGTGCTGCTATGTTAGTAGTAATGGCTAAGGAAAAAGCTGAAGAATTAGGAATAGAGCCTCTTGCTACTATAGTTTCTTATGGAACAGCTGGTGTTGACCCTAAGATAATGGGATATGGACCAGTTCCAGCAACTAAAAAAGCTTTAGAAGCTGCTAATATGACTATAGAAGATATAGATTTAGTTGAAGCTAATGAAGCATTTGCTGCTCAATCTATAGCTGTAGTAAAAGACTTGAATATAGACATGGCTAAAGTTAATGTTAATGGTGGAGCAATAGCTATAGGGCATCCAATAGGTTGTTCAGGAGCAAGAATACTTACTACACTTCTATATGAAATGAAGAGAAGAGATGCTAAAACTGGTTTAGCTACACTTTGTATAGGTGGTGGAATGGGAACTACACTAATAGTTAAAAGATAGTTCTAAATTATAATCTTTTAAAATTAAATATTTAAACATGAATGTAACCTGTAAGAGTAACTATTCGTTATTCTTACAGGTTTTTATAGTTAAAAATAATTATTATCTATTAAACAAAAATAGTGTAAAATATATAATATCATGATTTTGAAGATATAAAAGAAAGTAGGTAAAGGATTGTTTAAAAAAGAAAATCAAAGATATAATATAATATCATATACAAATGAAGAAGAAATGACTTTAAAAGAAGTTTTATTGGACAAACTGAATTTCTCAGTTAGGTCATTATCAAAAATGAAGAGAGAAAAGAGTGTTCTAGTAAATGGAGTATATAAAAAACCAAGCATAAAAGTATATTGTGGTGATTTGATAGAGGTAAAAATAGAAGAAGAAAAAGCAAAATTTGAACCTCAAGATTTAAATTTGCAAATAATATATGATGACTTTGATATAATCATGGTAAATAAACCTCCATTTATGGTAGTTCATCCAACCAAAAGCCACTATGATAAAACAATAGCAAATGGTGTCAGTTACTATATAGATAATCAAAAGGAAAATGTAAAAATACGATTTGTAAATAGGTTAGATATGAATACATCAGGACTTGTCATAGTAGCTAAAAATGCTTATGCACATCACACTTTGTCTATAGCAATGAGTGAAAATAAGGTTAAAAAAACTTATATAACAGTAGTTGATGGAATTATAGAAGAAGATGAAGGAACTATAAATGAACCGATTTATAGACAAACAGAGGACTCCATAAAGAGAATAATAGATGAAAGAGGACAGGTATCTATTACTCATTATAAGGTGATAGAGAGATTAAAAAATGCAACTGTACTAGAAGTAAGTTTAGAAACTGGTAGAACACATCAAATAAGGGTTCATATGGCTCATATAGGGCATGGAATAATAGGTGATGAGTTATATGGTTGTGTAGATGAAAATCTTATAGATAGGCAAGCACTTCATGCTTATGAGTTGGAGTTTGAGCAACCAAGAACAAAAGAAAAATTGAAATTTAAAGCAGATATACCAAAGGATATGAAAGAGTTAATATCGAAATTAAGATAATGGGGTGATATATATGATAATACATAAATTTATAATACATGTTTTGGATAAAAATAGTGATGTTCCAATATTAAATGATTTTGAAGGCAAGGTTAATCAAGAAGTGGATGGATTTTTTCAAAAAGCTATAAAGAGAATTGCGAAAGATGAGGATTTAAGAAAAGGTATTTTTAAAGATTATAATGATAATTTAATTAAGAATTGTTGTGAGCAAATAATATATGATGAAAGTTCTTTTTTAAAAAACTCTAAAGAAATTGCATCTTACTTGTTTGATGTTATGAAAATCAATGCTGCATTAGAATCTTGTGATTTGGCAATTTGTTTATATACTATTAAAGATGAAAAGAGTGTAGCTATATTAAAGTTGGATTATAAAAAATTGTATACTCATTCAATTGAATTTGTAGATGATAAATTCAATATTCAAATGGTTTCAAATGAAATTGGTATTCCAGAGACTCTAAGACAAAAACAAGGAGCTTTAATTAGTTTAAGTGGAATGAATGATGAGTTTCACCTAAGACTTTTAGATAAAGATGCAGAAAAAGAAGGGTCAGAATCAAAGTTTGTTACAGAATTTTTAAATGCTAAAAAAATTGATGACGATAAGTATAAGACAAAAGTGTTTAAAAACACAGCTGAAAATTGGATAACGAATGCCCTTAGTAATGATATAAAACAAGCAGAGGATGTAAGAAGTATATTAAACTATACATTAAAGGAAAAACATGAGGTTGATATAAATGACTTTGTTGATAATTCAATTAAAGATGAGGAGCTAAAGGATAGCTTCAAAGAACATATGGAGGAAAAAGGTCTTGATGAAGGTTTTAGTATAGATAAGAAATGGGTTGAGAAAAAGCTTAAAAAAAGAAGTATAAAAACAGATAATGGGTTTGATATAAAAGGAAATTTAACTGATTTTGAAGACCCAATGAAATATACTGTAAAACAAAATCAAGATGGAACCATAGATATAGTAATAAAGAATGTAACATTTTATGAAGAAAAGTAACTTTAATTTGAGTAATTTATATATGAAAATTGAATATTTTCTATAATTGTAAATAAACGTAATATAGTCTGTGTAAACTTCGATATAAATTATTATATAGAAGTTTACACAGACTATTTATATTTGTAGACAAAACAATATTATTTGTTTTCTTCGATATATTTACATATATCACCGATACATTTAAAATTCTCAGCTTCTTCGTCTGGTATTTCTATTCCAAATTCGTCTTCAAGGGCCATTATAATTTCAACAGCATCTAGTGAATCAGCTTCTAAGTCATCCATTAAAGACGCTTCCATAGTTATCTCATCTAAATTGTCTACCCCTAATTGTTCTGCTATTATTTCTTTTATTTTTTCAAACATTTTAAGCCTCCTAAAGCAGTTTTAATTAATTTTAATGTTAGTTTAATATAATATCGAGAATTTTTCAATATGGAATCCATAAAAAATAATAAAATTTTATAAAGGTAGTAATAAAGTATTATTTGATGAATAAACTTTATTGATAACAAATATAACTTAGGAGGAAATGCTATGAAATATGTAGGACTATTACTAGCATCAGTAGGAATGTTTTTACTTATAGCAGTAAATTTTTATTATAATTCAATAACTTTAGATATGCAACGTATAGAGGATTATGTAATGGAAACCAATTTAATCCTTGAAGATGTAGCTGAAAAAGAAAGCTATGTATCTAATGAAAAAGAAGATTACATATCAAGATTAATGCATGTGAAGAAAGGGATAGAAAGTTCAAAAACATCCTTCTTGATAGAAAGATATAAAGAGTACAAAGTAAAATCAATAGAAAGTTTAATTTATACTATATCAGAAGAAAAAAAAGACTATCTAGATGAAGTTGATAGATACAATAAACTGGGCGAAAAAGAAATAAATAAACTAATCAATAAAAACTTTTTAGAAGTAACTTATCTGTCTATTACTACATATATTTAATTAAAGAGACAGAACTTAGTCTCTTAATGATTCAAGGAGGATTAGTTATGACAAAATTAGAAGACAATATGGAACGTTTCTTTGGAGGATGCGAAGGTTTTTTTAGTAATAAAATGTTGATAATAATAGTTGTAGTATTCTTATTATTATGTACAGACATTTTAGAAGACTTATTATGCGATGACAATATATGGATATGGGTTATACTAATAGTATTGTTGTTATTTAACTTCGATGATGGTTGTTGTTGCTAAAAAATATTGATTATTAAATAGGCAAAGCCAGTAACTTATACAAGTTGTGGTTTTGCCTTTTTTAGTTTAGATTATAAGATGAATGTACAAACCTTACTTTTTTAGGATGAGAAAAAATTAAAAAAATAATGAAAATACATTAGCAAAATGGAAACCAAATGCATAGTATATGTTAGGAGCGAAAAGCTCAACAAAATATCAACAGGAGGTAACGTGGAATGTTAGATAGATTCTTTGGAGAAGAAGGATGTTTTGGTGGAGGAGGATGGTGGATAATAGTACTATTCTTCCTATTCTTAGCTTTTGGAGAAAGCTGGGCAGAATTTGACATAATGGCATGGATACCATTCCTAATAGTTTTATTAATACTTTGCTGCTGTGGTGGATGCTTAGAGTAAAGATAGTAGTTACTAAAAAAAGGAGGGCTTTGTTATGTTAGATAGATTTTTTGGAGAAGAAGGATGCTTTGGTGGAGGAGGATGGTGGATAATAGTACTATTCTTCCTATTCTTAGCTTTTGAAGATTGCTGGAGAGATATTGACATAATGTCATGGATACCTTTCTTAATACTATTATTAATAACTTGTTCATGTGGTGGATTCTTTGATGGTGATGGAGGCTGTGGCTGCGGTTGCTAATACTAATATCATTAAAGTGGAAAAATGCTGGTATAAAATACCAGCATTTTTTTATTTTGTTTTTTAATATGATTTAAATTAATAATGAATATTATTAAATTTGTTGAATATAGGGTATAATATAAAATATAATGTATTTAAATGTACTTGCTTTTATGGTAAAATAAAAACTTATATAAATATAGTTAAAATAGGAACCTTCATAAATTTGGTTCAGTTTTAGATAAATTTAGTAAAATAAGGAGGATGAAGATGAAAGGCAATATAACGATAAAAGATGTTGCTAAACAAGCAGGCGTGTCAATATCTACAGTATCTAGAGTTATAAATGATTCAAAACCTGTGACTGATGAAGTCAAACAAAAAGTTTTAGAGGTTATAAAAGAAACTGGATATATACCAAATCCGCTTGCGAGAAGTTTAGTAACTAAGAAGAGTCAATTAATAGGGGTAATAGTTCCAGAAGTTTCAGATTCTTTTGTTAATGAGGTATTAAATGGGATAGAGGAAGTTGCTAAAATGTATGATTATGACATCCTTTTAGCTAATACATACTCTGATAAAGAACAAGAACTTAAGAGTATAAATCTATTGAGAGCAAAACAAGTGGAAGGTATAGTTATGATTTCATGGGTGGTTGAACAAGAACACATCAACTATATACAAAATTGTGGTATACCAGCAACATATATAAGTAAAACTGCTAGAGATTATGATATATATACAGTAAGTACTAGTAATAAAGAGGCTACTTTTGATATGACAGAACATCTTATAAAGAAAGGTCATGAAAAGATAGCTTTTATAATGACAAGTAAAGATGATACTGTTTTAGAGATGGAGAGACTCTCAGGTTATGAGAAAGCACTTTCAAATAACAACATAGAATTAGACCAGAGTTTAATTAAATATGGTGGAACTGATTATGAAAGTGGATACAACAGTATGAAAGAATTATTAGATGATGGAATAATACCTCACGCAGCTTTTGTAACAGGTGATGAGGCCGCTATAGGTGCTATAAATGCTATCTGTGATGCTGGATATAAAGTTCCAGAAGATATATCAGTTGCAGGATTTAATGATGTTAAGATAGCTAAAATGTATAGACCTAAACTTACTACAGTATATCAACCTTTATATGATATGGGAGCAGTAGCAATAAGAATGGTTATAAAATTAATAAATAAAGAAATAATTGAAAATAAAAAAATAGAATTACCTTATAGAATTGTTGATAGAGAAAGTGTTATAGAAAGAAAAAAATAAAACTATTAAAGTAAATCAGGTAGCGCTTAAAGCACTACCTGATTTTTTATGTCAATAATATTAAATTTAAGAATAGTTTAAAAAAATAATTGTTTTAATATCTAAATGGTTTACTTTTTATTTATTCATGAGGATTGGATTTCTTAGTTTTCTTAAATAAACCTTTAGATTTTTTTTGTTGACCATTTGGTGTATTTTTTGGTGCAGGTGAACTTGGTTTACCTTTAGTAGGTTTAGTTTTCTTAGTCTTAGTTGCCTTAGTATCTCTTTGAGTTTCTGCATCTGAGATTTTTTCCATTATATTGTCTAATTTTTTACGTTGATTTTCATCTAAAAATGCTTTGAATTTTGATACTACTTCATCTCTTCCATCCAAGTTTTTACCTATCTTTATAAGTTCCTCCATAAGTTCGTTTTCTGACTTTCCTTTGTAATTATCAGCAATCTTTTCTATCTTATCCTTGTCAATATTTTTTTGCTTAGCCATTTTTTCTAATGACTCTGTATCTAATTTTTTCATAAAAAAACCCCTTTCTATAAATATATATTGAATTATATTCATACTATTTATATATAGAAATAATATTGAAGTGGTGAATTGTGAGTGATATATAATATAAATAAAAATTCTTATAGATAATATATATGCACTGAGCTTTAAAAATGGAACATTAAAATATGAAAAACATACTTTAATATAGGGCAATTATATAATATAAGGGGGAATTGTCTTGAATAATTTACTATTTTTGATTGGAGTGATTGCATTGAGTAATGGTAATATCTCTATATTTGATGATAAAAATAAATCAAAAGGAAATAATAGAGTTAGAAAAAACAAAAAAAATGCAAATGATAAACTATCACAATCTACACATGGAAATTTAAGGTTTGATGCAAATGATATAAAAAGAGGTTTAAGGCTTATGGATTTGAGTGAAGAAGATTTAGAAATGGGAATGGAAATAATAACTAGAACTAAAAAATACATGTCAAGAGATGAAAGAAAAATACTAATAAAAATAGAAAGTGTTTTAGACTTAGTTAGAGGCATAAAAAAATTAAATAATATAGATTTAGTAGATACAGAAGATGAGACAGATTTTTTCAGAAAAATGGATAGTGATGATAAAAAGAATATGATGATAAAAGAAATTATAGATGTATTCCCAGAAAAGAGAAAAAATTCAGTTGAAAAAGCTATAGGAATGAAAAAGAAAATAGACTTATTTGCAGAATTATTTTTGCCAGATGACTTTGGAGAAGGTGGATTCAGTCTAAGTTCTTTGGCAAATATAAATAATCTAGGAAGCATGAGTAATCTTAAATTGCTTGGTAGCCTTTTAAGAGGTGATGATAATAATGAAGATGAAGATAACAATGAAGAATTAGATTATGAGGATGAGGAATCAGATTATGAAGATGAAGAAGATTGTGAGGACGATGAATCAAACTATGATGAAGAGCTAATAGACGAAAATGAAATATATGATGAAGAATTAATTGAAGGTGAGGAAACATACTCTGAAGGTGTCGAAAATGATGAAGATATAGTGCATGATGAAGAATTATATAATGTAAATGAGCAAAAATCTGAGCGTAATTATAATGAAAAAAATACTAAGAATAGAACTAAGAGAAAGAGATAATTTAACTAACTACATAAAGAGAAAAGGAAGAAAAAGTAAGACTAGAATAAGTTTATCTTAATTACTATATAAAACCACTTTAAAAAATTCGAAATTTATTATATAATAATAGTATGAAATCCTGAAACATACGATAAGGCTTTTTTAAATTCAACCTACAAATGAAATACGGGAGACCGTGTCTAGTAAATTATAACATGCCTGTTTAGTTTGGACGTTAAAAGTTACTGGCAAGTCACCCACCTGGGAGTGCCTAGGGTGTGAATTTACTTAGCCACCGGTGTTTCGGGACAAAAAAAGTGCTACTATTTCAAATAGTAGTACTTTTTTTATTAAAATGCATTTTTCTACTAAATATATCTAATTATTGATAAATTTAAAAAGCAAAGTAACAATTAAGTTTATAAGAGCATAGTATTAATTAGGCTTCAAAAAGCCGAAGACTTAATTACAATAGCTTACAGGGAGGGCAATGAAAAATGCAAGATTATAAAAAAAATAAAAGAAGAATGATAAATCAGCCAATGCCTACAATTAGTGAGGAAGAAGTGTATACAGAGGAAATGAGTTCAGAAGATATGAGAGGATTTAAAAAATCTCATCATCACAATAATGGATGTAATAATGATAATAAGTGTGAATGTCATGATGATTGCAAACCTAATCCATGCAATCCATGCAAACCTAACCCATGCAATCCATGCAAACCTAATCCATGTGATGACCATTGTGAATGCCATGACCATTGTAAATGTGATTGTGAACCATGCCAAATGGATTCTGATGAATGTTTTGAAAACAAATGTGGACCAGATTGCTGTAATCCTATATCACCAAAAAACTTCTCTGTATCAAATGCAGTGCCATTTGCAATAGAGGCTAGTAGAATATTTGATACTATGCAATTCCAAACATTTACAGATGCAACTGGACCAAATGGAGAGCCATTAACTTTTGAAACAGAAGTAGTAGAAGTATTTGGTTCAGTTCCAAGTGCAGGTCAAGCAAGTGTAACTATAGAAAAAATATGCTTAAGTAATGATGGAATAGTTATAGACACAGGAATGACAACTTTAGAAGATTTCGATTTAGACCCATTAGGAGATATAGTAGGAAGAAATTGTGAAACAACTTTTGAATTTGCAGTATGTGGTGAAAGAAACGCTGAATGTTGTAGACAAGGAAAAGGCAAATCAGTAGCTTATAAACAAAGAGGATTAACTGTAGCAGTTCGTAATTTAGTATTAGAGCTAAGAGGTAGATGTGGATGTACAGAATTCGTTGCATTAGCTTTCCCAGCAGTCAGAGCAGGAGGTGGATGTAAGAGAAGAGTTGATTATGTAGAATTTACTTTTAACACACTTTCAGCACCAATATGCTTACCAGCTGACGGAAGAGCTGTTACTCTAAGACAAGAATATCAAACTAACTTAACTGTAGATTGTATAGGAAAATCTATATTAAAATTAGAATGTAACGAATGTTGTGAACCTTTCTATGAATTAATAATACCAAATGATATAGATTTAGTACTTTGCTTACAAGAAACAGTTAGCACATTAATAAGTGAACAAATAGTAGTTTTAGCATCACCAAATCCAATCCAACCAAGACTTGTTGATACTTTCTCTAAAGTATGTGATTTTTCGCAATGTGGACCTCATCATGGAAGTGGAAAGCCTAGTTGCCACAGATAGATAGGTAGATATATAGACAGTTTAAATTATAAATAAAAATCATCTTAAGGAAGGCTACCAATGTAAATTATTTACTTTGGTAGCCTTCACGTTTTTATAACTAGTGTATAGATTTTAGTGATTTAAAAAGTACTATAGTATGTAATAGACAAGTGAATATTGATACTATTGTCATTGTGTATATGTATGCATAGATATTAAGTCCAGGTATAGGAAGAAATACGTATAGAGCCACAAGTTGAATTAACATACCAGTTATAGTATTTATACTTGAAGCCAACTCTTTTCTTATTGAATGTAAAATGCCAGACAGAGTTTGGTTTAATGACATAAATAGTGGAACTAAAAACATAGCTTTTAAATATTCTCCAGCAAGTTTATTTTTAAATACTAGTACACACAAATCTTTTCCAAAGAAATAAAAAAATATTGATGATAGTATACCTACAAACAAAGTTAGAAGTACAGAGTATTTGATTTTTTTCAATACACTCTTACGTTTTCTTAAAGCCATTTCTTGAGATATAGTAGGTATCAAGTTTACAATAAGTGCTGAACCAACAGTAAAAGGCAAAAATATAAAAGGCATTACCATTCCACTGACAACACCATACATACTTAATGACTGCTGATAAGTCATTCCTGATAATGCTAATCTTGATGGTATCATCATAGAGCTGATAGACTGTAAAAGTATGTTTGACATTCTATTGCAAGTTATGGGAATGGACATTTTTAATGTTTCCATTGAAGAATTATAAAAATCTTTAATACTTATAATATACCTATTGTCAAATGATGAATCTCTCCATAAGCAAATAAGCATGAATATAATATTACTCAATTCACCAATCGATATACCTAATAGGGCAATATAACAATTCATAGATTTATTATTTATGTACATAACCAGTAAAAAAACGAATAGAATTTTACCAATTTGTTCAATAATTTGTCCAATAGCAGGGATTTTTACATTCTTTATACCATAATAATATCCTCTTAGTACATTTGAAAGAGTTATTATAACTATCGCAGGACAAACTGCTAGTATAAATAGATTTAATTTGGCATCTTTTAAAAACTTAAGTGATAAAAAAGAACTATTAAAGGATGCAACTATAGATATAACTAGCGCTACGAAAAATGATATATATAAAGTTGATATAAATAAAGCATTAGTGTTGTGTCTATCGTTTAAAGCTTTTCTCTTTGC
This sequence comes from Clostridioides sp. GD02367, assembly GCF_045900275.1. Taxonomy (NCBI): domain Bacteria; kingdom Bacillati; phylum Bacillota; class Clostridia; order Peptostreptococcales; family Peptostreptococcaceae; genus Clostridioides; species Clostridioides sp. GD02367. The sequence continues at coordinate 48,219 of NZ_JBJODK010000004.1, forward strand.
GACTAAACAACTAAGTGCAGTAGGTATGCCTGTTGTTGTAACAGCTAAGCAAATCATTAAAAAGTTAAAAATCATATGGTAAATACCTAGACCTGTTTCGCCTAAAGCCCTTGATAAGAATATTTTATATAAAAAGCCAAATATCCTTACAATAAAATTAGATATAAATAGAATAACTGTTGATAGTACTAAATAAGGTACTTTCAAAAAAATCACCTCCTTATCTTTTAAATATATTCACAAGGAGGCGTAAAAATTTATAATTTTATAAATTCTGGTTTCAATTTATTAAATTTAGATACATATTTAAAGCCCATGTTTTTTAGCAGTGTATATATGTAATCGAATTCATAGGCAATTTGACTTACATGATGTGAATCTGAACCTGTAGTTATGATTTCTCCTCCTAAGTCTTTATACATTTGAAGGATATATCTAGATGGAGTCAAATCTGGAAGGTTATATCTGTAGCAAGATGTATTTATCTCAATACCTTTACCATCATAAATAGCTTGTTTAAGAATTTCCTCAATTATATCAGAAAACAATCTATCATCTAAAATAGTATCATAAGGAGCATATCTTTTAATTAAATCTAAGTGACCTAAAATAGAGTAATCCTTGTAATTTTTAACAATATTATATAAGTAAAGGTAGTAATTTTCATAAACTTCATGCTGAGTTTTATCTTTAAAATAGTTACCAAGATATAAGTCCATTGTATCTATAGCATGGATAGAACATATTATAAAGTCTAATGGATATTGATTAGCTTCTTTTCTATAGGTATCTATTAATTGAGTCTGAACTCCAAACTCAATTCCCTTTTTTATTGATATTTTATCCTTATATTTATTTTGAAGAGTTTCTAGACTTTTAAAATAATCTTCATAGACAATTGAGAAAGAATCATCAGCATAAACATCATAATCAACATGGTCTGTGAAACAAATTTCATTTAAACCAAGTTCAATAGATTTTTTTATCATTTCTTCCATTGTAGATTTTCCATCAGTAGAGAAACTTGAGTGCATGTGATAGTCGTAAAACATAAATATTTCCCCTTTTTATAAAAATTTTGGTATTATATATACATACTAAATAATATCAAATATATGGGAAAGCATCAATAAAATATAAATACAATGAGCGGTGATAAATGTGGAAAAATACAGAATAGATTTAAGTGAAAAGAAGTTAACTAAATATATACAGATATTTAATCATATAAAAGAATTGATAATAGATAAAGAGCTAGTTGAACATGAAAAATTGCCTCCAATAAGAAAACTATCAGAATTTCTACAAGTAAATAATACTACTATAGTTAAAGTATATGAGCTTTTAGAGAATGAAGGGTATGTATATAAAATTGTAGGTAGTGGAACATTCGTGTCAAGTTCAAATTCTTATAAAAGTGGTGTAGACAACAGAAAAAATAAAAATATTGTACAAAGAGAGGATTTAATTCATTTTGACAATGGAAATCCATCTAATGATATGTTTCCTATTGATTCATTTAAAAATGCTATAAATATGGCATTATCTAAAGATGGCAGTTCGATATTTGATTATGATGAAGGTCTTGGCTCTGAAGAATTAAGAGAAAAGATGGTAGAGTATCTAAGTGATGGAAGTATAAAAACGACTAAAGAAAATATTCAAATAATATCAGGTGCTCAACAGGGTATAGACATAGTTTGTAAAGGGCTTATAAGTTATTCAGATGTTGTCTTTATGGAAGAACCTTCTTATAATGGAGCGATTGAAGTGTTCAAAAGTAGAGGTGCAAAAATAATATCTATACCTATGTTAGATGATGGAATTGATATAGGTATTTTAAAATTAAAATTGGAAAAAATAAAACCAAGACTTATATATATTATGCCTAATTTCCAAAATCCAACAGGAATATCTTATTCAACATATAAAAAAAAGAAGTTAATAGAACTGGCAGAAGAACATGATTTTTATATAATTGAAGATGATTTTATAAGTGATTTTACATTTGAATCAAAAGACAATAGGACAGTTAGAAGTTATGATGATAAAAATAGAGTGGTGTATATAAAGAGTTTTTCAAAAATACTTATGCCAGGTCTTAGGATAGGAATTGTAGAAATGCCAAATGAACTGCTAAAAAAAGTTTTATGGGCTAAATACTCTTCAGATATATCAACACCAGGTCTTATTCAAAAATCAATGTATTACTATATGGAGAATTTTGATTGGAAAATTTATTTAAGCCATATAGAGAAGATATATACTGATAAGTACAAATTGGCAAAAAGCTTGATTAATAATAAATTGAGTGGTAAATTAAAAGTTAGAAAATCTTGTGGAGGAATAAACTTTTTTTTAGAATTACCAAGAGGATATACATCCCAAGCATTTACAAGCTTTATGTTGAATAAGGGAGTGTCTATGCTTCCAGGAACTTATTTTTTTGACAATTTAGTAGATGATAGATTTTTTAGGATAAACATAGCTCGTCCAAGCATGGAAGAGTTAGAAAAAGGAATAACCATAATCAGTGATAATATAGATGAATTTTTTTGTGAATATAAAAACAAGTTAGAGATAAAAAGCAATAAATTATTTTATTAAATAAATAGAAGTCTTTAGGAGGAAAACATGTTTGACAAAAAGAAATTAGATAGGATTAATGAATTAGCAAAAAAAAATAAAGAGGGAGTTCTTTCAGATGATGAAATCAAAGAAAGAGAACTTTTAAGAAAGGAATACTTAGAAAATTTTAGGGCACACTTTAAATCAAGACTTGACAGTGTCAAGGTGGTTTCACCAGAGGAATATGAACAATATATGAAAAATAATAAAAATTAAAACTTAATAGGAGGAAAACATGAACTTAAAGCATGAATTTAAGAATGCATGGGATGTTGAAAGAAAAGAAAATGCTATTGAACAAGTTATGCAATATTCTCGCAATTATATGGATTTTTTAAGTAAATCAAAAACTGAAAGAATTTCAGTAAAAGAAATTATAAAATTAGCTAAAGAAAATAATTACATTTCAATAGATGAAGCTATGGAAAAAGGAAGTATAGGTAGTGGTGACAAAATTTATGTTATAAATAAAGACAAGGCAGTAGCACTTTTTGTAATAGGCAAAAATTATATAGAAAAAGGTATGAAAATTATAGGAAGTCATATAGATGCTCCAAGATTGGATTTAAAACCAAATCCACTATATCAAGAAGGAAATCTAGGTTTTTTTAAAACTCATTATTATGGAGGAATAAAAAAATATCAATGGACAGCTATTCCTCTTGCTTTACATGGTATAGTTATATTAAATGATGGAACGAAAGTTGACATATCTGTTGGAGAAGAAGAAAGTGACCCAGTATTTTGTGTAACTGATTTATTAGTTCATTTAGCTGGAGACCAAATGCAAAAGAAACTATCAGAAGGAATTAGTGGTGAAGCTTTAAATATATTAATTGGTAATATGCCTTTAAATGATGAAGAAAAAGAGCCTATAACAGCAAATATACTAAAGCTTTTAAATGAGAAGTATAGTATAGTTGAAGAAGACTTATTAAGTGCTGAAATTGAAGTAGTTCCAGCTGGGAAAGCTAGAGATTTAGGTTTTGATAGGTCAATGGTATTAGGGTATGGTCATGATGATAGGGTATGTTCATATGCTGCTGTGAAGGCCATATTAGAAACTGAACAACCAGAATTTACATCAGTTACATTATGTGTGGATAAAGAAGAAGTTGGTTCTCAAGGAAATACAGGTATGCACTCAAAGTTTTTTGAAAATACTGTGGCTGAATTAATTTCTTTGGAAGGTGATTACTGTGATATTAAAGTAAGAAGAGCTCTAGCAAACAGTAAGGTTTTATCAGCTGATGTCTCTGCTGGATATGATCCAAATTTTAGAGATGCATATGAAAAGAGAAATTCCGCATATATGGGAAATGGGATAGTTTTAAATAAGTATACTGGTTCAAGAGGTAAAGGCGGATGCAATGATGCAAATGCAGAATTTATGTCAGAAGTAAGAAGAATTTTTAATGAAGGAAATGTAGTATGGCAAACTGCTGAACTTGGAAAAGTTGACCAGGGAGGCGGTGGAACTATAGCCTATATATTGGCAAATCAAGGTGCAGAGGTTATAGATTGTGGTGTTGGAGTTCTAAATATGCATGCACCATATGAGATTGTTTCTAAGGTAGATATATATGAGATGTACAAGGGATATAAAGCATTTTTTAATATCAATTTGTAAATAAATATAAGAATAATAAGTGAATAAAGGCTGTTGTATAAACAATTTTAAATTGTTATACAATGGTCTTATTTTTTTGTAAAATAATAAAATAAATTGACAACGATTTCATCTTGTTATAATATGTAATAAAGAACTTGTTATATAATGTTATAAAAATGTTACATAGGGAGGTGAACAAAATGGATGAAAAGAAACAAAGAAAAGAGATGGATTTAGAAGTAAATTCATTTGTTCCTTTATATCAACAGCTGTATGACAACATAAAAAAACAAATAGCATCTGGTATATATAAGCCAGGAGATAAACTTCCATCTGAAGGAGACTTATGCAAAGAATTTAATATAAGTCGTATAACTGTGAGAAATGCACTGAATGAACTTGTGAAAGAAGATATACTGTGTAAAAAACGTGGTAAAGGAACGTATGTAACGATACCAGAGAGAATAGAAGCTACATGTGCAGGAAATAGTTTTACTAATTCTTGTCATCGTATTAATGCAAAACCAAGTACACAAATAATATCTGTTTTAATAAAAAAAGCTGATAAACAAGTTGCTGAGGCTTTAAGTATTGAGTTAGAAGAGAAGGTAATATGTATTAAAAGACTTCGATTAATAGATGAAGTACCTGTTATCTTTGAAGTTGATTATTTTAGGATAGATTATATGTTTTTATTAAAAGAAGAATTAGAAGATAAATCTTTAATGGAAGTTATATCTAATAATATAAGTACATTACCTAAGCGTGTGGAAAATATATTTGAAGTAAAACATTCAAACAAAGAATATTCCAACCATCTTAAGTGTGCAAGTAATATGCCATTATTGAAAGTAAGACAATCAGTGTATACAGAGAATAATGATGTTTTATATTATAATGAACAATTTATAAGAAGTGACAAGTATAAATATGCAGTATCAGCAGAAATATAGTCTATATTTAGTAGGAGGACAGATATGAGAAAAATAATATTAGCATCTCATGGAGAATTTTCAAAGGGTCTTTTAGATTCAGTAAAAATGATAGTAGGAGATTTAGCAAATTGTGTTAGTTCATATAGTTTGTATCCTGGGCAAAGTGCTTCAGATTTTGCCTTAGAATTAGAAAAAATAATATTAGAAGATAAAGAATGTGAATACATAATTTTATCTGATTTATATGGTGCGAGTGTATGCACTGCAATGTTGAGATTAACTAACTTACATAATGTTAATTTATTCTCTGGAATGAACTTGAATATGGTATTAGAACTTCTTACAAGATTTTCTGATAAATTGACAACTAAAGATGTAGAAGAATTAGTGAAAGAATCTAGAATGGGAATACAAAGTGTGACATTACAAATTAAAGAAGAAGAAGAGGTATTTTAATTTATGGAAAAAAAAGGAATATTATCAGTATTTAAAAATAAGAAGCCGATTATAGCAATGATACATTTAAAAGGAGATACTCCAGAAGATATCTTTGAAAGAGCTAAAAAAGAAATCACAATCTTAGAGGAAAATGGTGTAGATGGAATAATGTTAGAAAACTACTATGGCAATTACTATGATTTAGAAAGAATACTTGAGTATGTATCAAACGCTGATTTGTCAATCCCATATGGAGTAAACTGTTTAAATGTTGATACTATGGGATTTGAACTGGCAACAAAATACAATGCAAATTATATACAAGTTGATTCTGTAGTAGGCCATGTTAAACCTAGAGACGAGGCAACATTAGAAGAATTTTTTAAATTACAACGTTCAAAGTGTCCAGCTTATTTAATTGGGGGAGTTCGATTTAAATATCAACCAGTATTATCGGAAAAAACAGTTGAAGAAGATTTAAAAATAGGTATGACAAGATGTGATGCCATAGCAGTTACAGAGAATGCTACAGGACAAGAAACATCAATGGAAAAGATAGAGTTATTCCGTAAAAACTTAGGGGATTTCCCATTAGTTATAGCTGCTGGAGTTACTTTAGAAAATGCAAAAAAACAACTTGAATTAGGAGATATGGCAATAATAGGAAGTTACTTTAAAGATAATTACAAGGATTTTGGAGATGTTAGTGTAGAACACGTGAAAACATTCATGGATGAAATAAAAAAAATTAGGGAGGAAATATAATGATTAAATTAGTAAGAGTAGACCACAGACTTATACATGGGCAAGTAGCATTTACATGGACAAAATTTTTAAGTACAGATTGCATATTGATAGCAAGTGATGAGCTATTAAAGGATGAATTAAGAATGGCAGGACTTAGAATGGCAAAACCATCTAATGTTAAACTTGTAATGAAGAATATAGAAGATTCTATAAAAGCACTCAATTCAGGAGTTACTGATAAATACAATTTATTGATACTTTGTGAATCTGTAGAAGATGTTTATAAGCTAGCCAAAGAAGTAAAAGCCATTAAATCTATAAACCTTGGTGGAACAAAATCAGATGATAATCGTGAAAATATATCTAAAGCAGTGCATGTGTCAAAAGAGGATATAAATATGATTAAAGAATTAGATTCAGAAGGCGTAAATGTATTTGTACAATTGGTTCCTGATGATGATGCTACAAATGTAATGAAATTAATATAATTTTAGGGGGATGAAAATGGAATTTACACAAGTTATTCTGATAACTCTAATTGCATTCTTTGCATATATGCATTGTTTTGTAGGTTCTACAATGCATAATAGACCGATAGTTGTTGCGCCACTTGTTGGTTTAGCACTAGGTAATCTACATACAGGTATAGTAATAGGTTCAACATTAGAGCTAGTATTTATGGGTGCATTTCCAGTTGGAGCAAGTAACCCTCCTGACTTTGTATCTGGTTCTATTATTGCCACAGCATTTGTAATATTAACTGGTCAGGATGTGTCAGCAGCAGTTGTACTTGCAGTTCCTATAGCGACTTTAGTATTGCTTATAGACAACTTCTTAATGACAGTAGTACTTACATGGGGAGCTCATATTGCTGACCGTTATGCAGAAGAGGGTAATATTGAAGGTGTAGAGCGTGTGCAATTATTATTTGGTATAGGAAATAAATTAATATTAGCAATAATAGTAGGTATAGGATTCTCATTAGGTGTTCCAGTAATAGAAAAAATACTTTCATTTATACCATCATATGTAACTCATGGAATGGATGTTGCAGCAGGTGTTATACCAGCAATAGGTTTTGCTATGTTAGCTAGAATGATGCTTAATAAGAAAACAGTAGCATTTTTATTATTAGGATTTATATTGGTTGCTTATCTAAATATAACAGTAACAGGAGTTGCATTATTTGGATTAGCAATAGCTTTAATATATGTTAACTTTGTAGGAGAGAAGGAGGTAGTAGTAGATGACAACGAATTCTAAGAAATTGGAGACAATTTCACCAGACAGTAAAATAACGAAGAAAGACTTTTGGAAATGTTTTAGAAGGTCTTTAACATTAGATTCATCTTGGAACTATGAACGTATGCAAAATATAGCATATGCATATATGATGGCACCAATAATTCGTAGAGTATATAAAGATGATAAAGAAAAAAAATCGAAGGCTTTAAAAAGACACCTTGAATTCATGTCAGTTACTCCTCATATAAGTACTCTTTTGGTAGGTATATCTGGAGCTATGGAAGAAGAAAATGCAAAAAATGAAGAGTTTGATGCAAATAGTATAAATGCTGTTAAGTCAAGTTTAATGGGACCAATTTCTGGAATAGGAGATTCATTTTTCTGGGGGACATTGAAGCTTATAGCAGCTGGAGTTGGTATAGCTTTAGCTTCACAGGGAAATATAATGGGACCAATTCTATTTCTTTTAATAATAAACATTCCTCATTTTATCATTCGTTATATATGTTTAGATAAAGGATTTAAGTATGGAACTCAATTTTTTAAAGATGTAAGTGGTTCAAATATAGTTTCAAAAGTTATGGAAGCAGCTTCAATGTTAGGGCTTATGGTAATTGGAGGAATGACTGCCTCTAATGTAATGTTAAAGCTCAGTGTTAATGTAGGTAGTGGAGAGTGGGCAGAGCCCATTCAAACTTATTTAGACCAAATAATGCCATGTATGCTTCCAGCTATGATATTTGGTATTATGTATTGGTTATTAGGAAAAAAAGTCAAGACAACTACAATATTAATTTCTGTTATAATTATTTGTATAGTGCTAGCTGCTATTGGAATAGTATAAGCAGAATTAAGGATATGATTTCTAAAGTATTAAAAAAATCCCAAGTTCATTTGAACGAGGGCTTTTTTTTACTAAATTAACTAGAAAGAAAATTTTTATATAGTAATTTATGACTATTCATGTGACAATTACGGTTATTTTATTCATTAGTTATATAGTATAGAATTAAGTATCTTATATTATAATTATTATATTATGATTTCAAAGTACTCACATAATCTGTTTAAGAATTTATCTTCCAATGGAGAAAAAGTTTTCTTTTTAGAATAAATAAAGAAAAATTTTCTAGTAAAATCAACATTTTTTATTTTATAACATTTAATTTTACCTGCATTTAGATAATCAATAGCTGATATATAAGATATAAAAGAGACACCAAGACCCAGTCTAACCATTTCTTTAATAGCTTCATTTGATTCCACATGTGCTATTATATTTAATTTATTTACAGGAAAGTTATTTTTGCTAAGTGTGTTTAGTATTAAATTTCTAGTACCAGAGCCTTCCTTTCTCATAATAAAATTTAAGTAAGCCAATTCTTCTATATCAATTTTATTATCTTTATTATCAATTTTAAAATCTGAAGGAGTGATAAGAACAAGCTCATCATCTAATAAGTCTAGGTATTCTATTTGAGGATTGTTAACTTTAGAACCAACCAATCCAAAGCTTATTCTTTCATTTAAAATTTCTGATATAGCATATTGAGAATCATAATGGCTTATGGAAAATTTTACGTCTGGGTAACTCATGGAAAAACTCTTCATAAAATCAGGTAAAATATAGGTTTCAGGTATAGAACTACATGCAATATCTATAATACCTTCTATTTTTCCTGAATATTCTTTTATATCATAAATTGCACGTTTACAGTTGTTTAATATATATATAGCATGTTCATAAAGAATTTCACCAGATTTTGTGAGTGTAATCACTTTGTTACTTCTATTTATAAGTACAGTTTCTAACTCTCTCTCTAAATTTTGTATATGTGCACTTACAGTAGGTTGAGTTAAAAAAAGTTCTCTTGCAGCTTTTGAAAAACTTTGATGTTTTGCAACAGCAACAAATACTTCAAGTTGTTTAAAATCCATTATTTAATCCTCCTTAAATTATCTAAAACTATTATAACATATTTGATAAATTAATAGTCAAAGGTGATTTTTAAAATAGAAAACCTTAAAATATTCATGGAGTTTTTGATTGTTTAGGAATAATTTGGTATAATGTTATAAGGATATTTACCTTTAAAATATCGTAAATTGAATTTTCAAAATTCAACTTTAAAATATATTTTATTACAGAAAAATTACAAAGAGCTTCTTAATCTTATTAAATTCAAATAAATATTATATAATTATTTTATAATACAATAAATATAATTATTGAAAAAAGAGATAATCGTACATCGAGATATAGATAAATATTATAAAATTTGAGAAAGGAGGATTGATTTATGAAGTTAAAAAAGTCATTAGTTTGTGTAACTATTTTAGGTATTGTACTTGTTGGATGTCATAAAGAAACCACTAAAGAGAAAAACCAAGTAGCAAATAAAGCAACACAACAAAAAACTATGACAAAAGTTCAAAATGATGTTAATGAAATTATGAGTAAGGATTATAAGTTTGTTATAAAAAATATGGGAATACCTTATAACACAATTTATTATATAAAACCTAAAGATTTAAAAGAATCAGATACAATGCAAGATATAAATACATCAAGTTATATGACATTAGTTTACCCTAAATATACTGGAAATAATGAATTAGATGGAAGTGCTTTATACATTGATATTAATAAAAATAAAGTTGTCAATGTTGAAACAAACTCGTTTTCATCACAAAGTACTATTGATATTGATGCTAATGCCAGTATTATGATTGAAAAAAGCGACCATGAAAAATCAGCTGTGTCATTAGAAAATTTTAGAAAGATTGACTTAGGAGAGTATATTGGAGTTGATGAGTCTAGAATAAATGAAGTTGTTGGAGAGGCAAATTATGAGCTAACAGCATATAATCATGAAGGTAACAAAGTAGTTAAAAGTTATAGATTAAAAGAAGACAATAAATTATTAAAAAATGAAGTGCTTACAATAAGTATTGTGGATAACAAAATAAAATCTATAAAAACTATTGAAAGTGATAAAATTGTAAAAATAATAAAAGGAGCTTTAATAGAATAATGGATTCTAAAGCATACAAGGCTGTTTCAAGATAGAAGTAAATTTCTAGCTGGAAACAGTTTTTTTATAAGATTTATAAAATTTATTGAATATTAGTTAGAAATTATTTTATAAGCTTTATTAAATTTGAACTGCACTTATAGATAACAATTGGTTATAATTAAATATAAGATAAAATTATTTCTAAATTTTTCAATCTATAACATACTACATTGAAATGTTTTAAATAAAAAATATATTGGGGAGTATTTAAAATGATAGAATTAGCAGATGCCATAAAAATTATTGAAGAAAATGTTGTACCAATAAGTAGGGTGAAGAGAGTAAATCTTATAGATGCAGTAAATAAGGTAGTTGCAGAAGATATATATTCAACAATTGATAGCCCTCCATTTGATAGGTCACCATACGATGGTTATGCATATAATGCAAATTCTGAAAATAGAAACTTAAAGGTTATAGGGACTTTATATGCAGGAGAAGTATTTGATAGTGTATTAAATAAAAATGAAGCAGTGAAGATAATGACTGGTGGTAAAATACCAAGGGGTGCAAACTGTGTAGTAAAAAAAGAAGATGTAACTGTTGTAGATGATATGATAATTTTAAATGTAAAGTTAAAGGAATATGATAATTACATATTCAAGGGTGAGGATATAAAAAAGGGGCAATTGATTATTAATAAAAATCAGAATATAGGGTATGATGGCTTAGGAGTGCTAGCAAGTCTTGGAATATCTACAGTAACAGTGTATGATGATTTAAAAGTCGGAATCTTGAATACAGGAACAGAATTACAAGATATAAACGAGCCTTTAGAGGATGGTAAGATATACGATAGTAATAGATATACATTATATTCGAAACTCATAAAGCTTGGTATACAGGCAGATACAATATGTAATTGTTCTGATGATATATTAGAGTTAGAAAAAATAGTAAAGAATATGTTGAAAAAGGTAGATTTTTTAATTACAACAGGTGGTGTGTCTGTTGGAGATAAGGATTTAATTCCAGATGTATTTAGAAAAATAGGTGCACAAGAGTTATTTTGGAAAATAAACATTAAACCTGGAGGAGCTTGTTATGTAGCTACATTGGGAGAAAAACTACTATTTGGACTTTCTGGAAATCCACATGCAGCAATTGTGGTATTTGATAATGTGGTAGTTCCTGTGATTGAGTATTTGACATATAAGAAAAGGGAGCATTATATAAAAGCTATATTTAAGGGGGAATTTAATAAACTTTCAAATAAGGATAGATTTGTAAGTGGTAAATTATATACAAGTGAAGGTAAATTATATGTAAGGTTAAATGATAAGAAGGATGCTAAAGCTAGATTGTCAGCAACATTGAGAAGTAATTGTATGATAAAAATAAAAAAGGAAGAAACTATAAAAGAAAATCAGTTAGTAGATGTTGTTATTAGATAGTTTTATGAAAGGAAGTAAATTTTATGTATAATATATTGTCAGTTGTATCCTATTCTGGAGTAGGCAAAACTACATTAATTGAAGGTATAATAAAAGAATTAAATAAAGAAGGGTATAATGTTGGGGTTATTAAGCATACATGTCATGATTTTGATATTGATGAAGAGGGTAAAGATACTTACAAACATAGAAAATCTGGTGCTAAAAAGGTATGTATAATATCAGATAAACGAGTGGCATATATTGAAGAACTAAAAGATAATAATCCATTATATGAAATGATTCAGTTGTATAGAGATATGGACTTAATTATTATAGAAGGATATAAAAATTATAGGTTTAGAAGATTGGAGATAACTAGAGAGAATAAATATAAGGATATTTTATCAAATAGGTCTGATTTAATAGGAATTGTTAGTGATATAGAATATGATTTAAATATTAAACAATTTGATTTAAATGACTATAAAAATATATCAAATTACATAGAGTATTGTATAAAAAATGAGATTTTAAGTATAAATGATACTGAAATAAAAAACATATTAAAAGAATAATTTTAAGATACTCTTTTGATATAAAATGGTATAATTATTTATATAAATAAAGATATGAGAAATTTATCAATCGTATTTTGAATTATAAAATATCAAAGAAATCGTAGGAGGAAAAAATATGAAAAAGATATTAGTAGCATGTGGGGCAGGAATTGCGACATCAACAGTAGTTTGTGATAGGGTAGAAAGATTAATTAAAGAAAATAACATACAAGCAGAAGTTATACAATGTAAAATTGCTGAATGTGCAACAAAACAAGAAGGAGCTGACTTAATAGTATCTACTACTATATTGCCAACAACTTATGATATACCTGCGATAAAAGCAACAGCATACATAACAGGTATAAATACAGCTGCCTTAGATAAGAAAATATTGGATGCTCTGAAATAGTTTTGTATTTATAAAAAAATATTTAGTATTAAATATAGAGTTGTGTCTTTGTAAGAATTTATTTATAGAGATATAGCTCTTTTATATTGTTTTAAAGGTAGAGTTAATAATATAAGTATTCAATTTTATGAAAAATATTGATTTATATTGTAAATTTATAAAAGATTTAAAATTGTTGTTATGTTATACTAATTTATGGGTATTTTTTAGAAGTATCAATGGAGGAGGGATTTAATACTTATGATAAAACAATTTATAAAATATTATAAGCCGTATAAGAAAATTTTCACACTAGACCTTATAGCAGCTTTTTTATTTTCCTTATGTGATTTAGTTTATCCTATGATAACTAGAAATATAATGGATGATATTGTTCCAAATAAAAATTTAAGAATGTTAGTAGTTTTTGCAGTAGTACTTATACTTATATTTATAGCAAAAGCAGGGCTTAACTATTTTATGCAGTATTGGGGGCATGTTATAGGTGTAGATATGCAAGCTGATATGAGAAATGAAGTATTTACACATTTGCAGAGACTTCCAAATACGTATTTTGATAATAACAAATCTGGGGTAACTATGTCTAGAATAGTAAATGACCTAATGGATATAACAGAACTTGCGCATCATGGGCCTGAAGATTTATTCATTTCTATAGTAATGTTAGTGGGTTCATTCTTTATACTTATAGATATAAATATTCCTCTTACTCTCATAATATTTGCTATATTACCATTTATAATTTGGTTTGCAATAGCTAAAAAAGATAAGATGAATGTTGCTTTTATGAAGAGTAGAGTTACTATAGGTGATGTGAATGCTACCTTAGAAAATAGTATAGCAGGTATGAAAGTAACTAAGTCTTTTTGTACTGAAAAAGAAGAATTAAATAAGTTTGTAAGAAGTAATAAGTTATTTAGAAGAGCAAGACAAGATTCTTATAAAGTAATGGCAGAATATTATTCTGGGATGAACTTATACATGGATATTTTAGAGTGGGTAGTTGTCATAGCTGGTGGTTACTTTACTTATCTTGGAAAAATTACATTGGGTGATTTTGCTGCTTATATACTATATGTAAAAATGTTTATACAACCTATGAAAAAATTGATAAACTTTACAGAGCAATATCAAAATGGTATGACAGGTTTTAAACGATTCATAGAAATAATGGAACAAGACCATCAAAAAGAAGCTAAAAATCCTGTTGAGCTTGAAAATGTAAAAGGTAATATTGAGATAGAAAATATATCTTTCACATACGAAGATAAGACTCAAGTATTAAATAATTTGAGTTTATCTATAAAAGCTGGCAAGACGATAGCATTAGTTGGACCTTCTGGAGGAGGAAAGACTACATTATGCAATCTATTACCAAGATTTTATGAATTTGATGAGGGTGATATAAAAATTGATGGAAAGAGTATAAAAGATGTTAGTTTAAAATCATTGAGAAAAAATATAGGCATAGTTCAACAAGATGTATTTTTATTTACAGGAACTATAAGAGATAATATTCTTTGCGGGAATCCTAATGCTACAGATGAAGAAATGATAGCAGCAGCTAAAAAGGCGAGAATACATGACTTTGTAGAGACTTTACCAGATGGATATGATACTTATATAGGTGAAAGAGGAGTAAAATTATCAGGTGGACAAAAACAAAGAATATCAATCTCGAGAATCTTTTTAAAGAATCCTCCAATAATAATATTGGATGAGGCTACATCTGCGTTAGATAATGTGACAGAAAGGGAAATTCAAGAGTCTTTAGAAGAATTAAGCAAAGATAGAACAAATTTAGTTGTCGCACATAGATTAACTACTATAAAAAATGCTGATGAAATCATAGTATTGACAGATAAAGGAATTGAAGAAAGAGGTACTCATGAAGAGTTAGTAAACAAAAATGGAGTATATAGTAGATTACACAATAACTAGTGTATAAATTTTATACCATAACTAACATATACACTAAATTTATAAACATAGAATATATTAAGGTTCATAAATCAAATTCATCTTATATTAATGACTTGTTTTATGAAAAAATGTATTCTATGTTTTATTTTTTGCAAATTACAATTAATTCTATTTATAAGAATGGTGATAAATAGCCATTAGTTAGGATAACGTTTTTCTAAAAAGAATAATTTAGAAAGCTAACTTTAATTTATAGAATTTATAGAATTTTATGAAAAAAATCGGATTTTGACTTGAAATGTTTTTCAAAAGTAGTAAAATAATGGATAACTATACATACATTGTATACAAATATATTTATTATGAGGGGGGATTTTGTATGGAGGCAATAACAGCTTTTTGTCTGGTTTTAGTGTCACTGACGATAGGAGATGTAGTTTCAGCAAAAACTAAAGCTTTTGTTCCATCAGTTTTTGTATCAGCAATTATATTTATAGTAGGATTTTGGACTTTTTTCCCAGAAAATATAGTAGATTTAGCCGCTTTAGGAACACCATTAGCCCAATTGGGAATGCTTTTATTAATAACACATATGGGAACTATGATGAGTATTAAGGAATTAGCAGGTCAATGGAAAACAATCGTAATAGCTTTAGCAGGAATAGTAGGTATATGTGTAGGTGCTTTAGCATTAGGTACAGTAGTATTTGGATGGGATACAGCAGTAATAGCTACACCTCCTCTTACTGGAGGACTAGTTGCATCTATAATGATGGCAGATGCTGCTACAGCAAAAGGTCTTGCAAGTTTGGCAGTACTTGCAATTTTAATGTATGTTGCACAAGGATTTGCAGGTTATCCGATTACAGCATTGATGCTTAAAAAAGAAGGAAAAAGACTTTTATCAGATTTTAGAAGTGGAAAAGTAACTGCAAGTAAAGTTGAAGAAAAAACTGAGAATGTACCTGAACAAAAAAGTAGATTTAAGATAATTCCAGATTTACCTGAAAAGTATGATACAACATATATGATAATACTTAGATTAGGATTGGTAGCATGGTTAGCAGTACAATTTACAAATCTTACACATGAAGTTGTATCTAGATATGTTATATGTTTAATATTTGGTGTAATAGCATCAGAACTTGGAATAGTTGATAGAAAACCTCTTAACAAATCTGGTTCATTTGGATGGTTAATGACATCATTGATGGCTTTTATATTTGCAGGTTTAGCAAAGGCTACACCAGCAATGCTTGCTGAAATGGCAGTTCCTCTTGTAGGAATTATAATATTTGGTGTAATAGGTATGGGGATATTCTCTATTATAGCAGGTAAGCTTTTAGGCGAAAGTAAAGAAATGGCTTTTTCAGTTTCACTTACAGCACTTTATGGTTTCCCACCTAACTATATATTAACTGAAGAAGCAGTAAAAGCTTTAGCTGAAACACCAGAAGAAAAAGAATTTTTAATGGATAAGATGCTTCCAAAGATGCTTGTTGGAGGATTCACTACAGTTACAATAGCTTCTGTAGTAATAGCAGGTATATTTGTAAATCTAATCTAATATTTAACTGATAATGATAAAAAATATTTTAAAGAAGAAGAATATGTACTACCTGGAGGTCTGGAATGGATATTAAAGAAATAACAAAGAGTTATAAAGACTATGTGATTAAGCTTAGAAGGGAATTTCATGAAAATCCTGAGAAGAGTATGGAAGAAGTTAGAACATCAAAGAGAATCAAAGAAGAACTTGATAAAATTGGAGTGCCATATGTATCAGCTGGAGGCACAGGTGTAATTGCAACTATAAAAGGAGCTAAGCCAGGAAAGACTGTAGCACTTAGAGGTGATATGGATGCTCTACAAGTTGTCGAATGTACTGATGTAGAATATAAATCGAAAAATGAAGGGCTTATGCATGCTTGTGGTCATGATGGTCATACATCAATGCTTTTAGGAGCAGCGAAAGTACTAAATGATATTAAAGATAGTATTAATGGAACTGTAAAATTATTTTTTCAACCAGGAGAAGAAGTTGGTAAAGGTGCAAGAGCTATGATTAAAGATGGTGCGATGGAAGGTGTAGATAGCGTATTTGGGATACATCTTTGGACTGATGTGGAATCTGGAACTATATCAGTAGAAGAAGGACCAAGAATGGCTTCTGCTGACTTCTTTAAAATCACTGTAAAAGGTAAGGGTGGTCATGGCTCACTTCCTCATCAAGGTGTTGATGCAGTACTTGCAAGTTCAGCAATAGTTATGAATTTACAATCTATGGTTAGTAGAGAAGTAAGTCCTTTAGAGCCATTAGTTGTAAGTGTTGGAGTTTTAAATTCTGGAACTAGATTTAATGTAATAGCAAGTGAAGCTATCTTAGAAGGTACAATAAGACTATTTAATCCAGAACTTAGAAAACAAATTCCTTCAATTCTAGAACGTATAGCAAAATCTACAGCAGGAGCATATAGAGCAGAAGCTGAATTAGAATATGGATATCTAACTCCAGCAGTTATAAATGACAAAGAATGCTCAAAGATAGCAACTGATGCAGCAATTAAGCTATTTGGAGAAGAATGTATAACAATGTTTGAAAAAGTAACAGGAGCAGAAGATTTGGCTGAATTTATGAATATTGCACCTGGTGCGCTAGCCTTTGTAGGAGCTAGAAATGAGTCAAAAGGTGCTTGTTACCCTCACCATCATGGATGTTTTAATATAGATGAGGATGCGTTAGAGATTGGAACTGCTTTATATGTTCAATATGCAGTGGATTTTTTAAATAAATAAATTTAATATACTATAAGGAAAAAGCAGAGACTAAGTTTATATCTCTGCTTTTTTATTGTCTATAATTTTTATAAGGATTGACTATATAAAATATATATGATAGGATAAAAGAAAATGATAATCAATATCAAATAAAAAGAAGGTGATTTATTTGAATAATGTAGTGTTTGCATTTTTGATAACATTATTGGCAGGTTTGTCTACAGGTATAGGTAGTTGTATAGCCTTTTTTGCTAAAAAAACTAACACGAAGTTTCTTTCTATAAGTTTAGGATTTTCTGCTGGTGTTATGATTTATGTGTCTATGATAGAAATTTTTCCTAAAGCACAAGATGCTTTGACAAAGTCTATGGGAGAGAAAATGGGAAGCTGGTCAACTGTAATAGCTTTTTTTGCAGGGATGGCTATCATTGCAATTATTGATAAGTTAATCCCTCAAGAAGAAAATCCACATGAGATAAAGAAGATGGAAAATATAGAGGAACAAAATATCAAAAGAAATAAATCTCTTTTGAGAACAGGTATATTTACAGCAATGGCTATAGCAATTCATAATTTTCCAGAAGGTTTAGCTACATTTATATCAGCTCTTGACGATGTTACGATAGCTATACCAATAGCTATTGCAATTGCTATACACAATATACCAGAAGGTATATCCGTATCTGTACCAGTTTATTATGCTACAGGAGATAAGAAGAAAGCTTTTTATTATTCTTTTTTATCTGGTATGTCTGAACCATTAGGAGCAATTATTGGATATGCACTTCTTAGAAATTTCTTAAATGATATAACTCTTGGAATTATATTTGCAATTGTAGGGGGAATCATGGTATTTATATCGCTTGATGAACTATTGCCATCAGCTAGAGAGTATGGTGAACATCATTTATCCATTTATGGTCTAATTGCAGGCATGGGTGTTATGGCTATTAGTTTACTGCTATTTAAATAAGCTTATAGATATCTGATTGTAACCTAAAATTAATATCAAAATGATATAATTATTTAAATAGATTTTTTAAGATATTTAAAAATATCATTTTGGAGAGTGAGTATTATGAAAAAGAAAACAAGGTTTAAATTTGACTGGTATGGCTCACCTGATAAGATAGAGAAATGGTTAGAGGATATGGAAATTAAAGGATATAATTTATATAAGATAAATAGACTTGGTGGAATATTTTACTTTTATAAAGGAAGTCCAAGAAAAATAAAATACACTGTTGATTACTACTATGATGCAGAGAATAATTATTTTAATGAACATAAATCAAAAGGTTGGAATCTTGTTTTTAGGAGTATTGGCAGTTTTATGGGGACATCTTCATGGTATGTATGGTCTAAAGAATATGAAGATGTACCTCCTAAATTATATAGCGATTTTGATAAACTAAATAAAGTAAAATCAATTTTGTTTATGAACGTATTTACATTATTTTTGTTAGTGGTAATCTTTATATATTTATTATATGTTGAAGTAAGTAATCTATCTAGTGGTTATGGTGTATCAATAACTGCTATTGTACTACAGATTATGTTATTAGTTTTATATATAGTACAGTTATATAAGAGACTAATGTATTATCTAAGGCTTAAAAAGTTTAAATAAATAGAAGAGGGTACCTTGAAATGATTTTAAAAAAACTTTTAAGGTACTTTCTTTTGTTCATGAATACTGTTTTTTAATACTGTTGATTTTTATTGTGAAATTGATATATCAAAATAACAATTGCATAAAATTGAGTATTGATATAAATAATTTGAAAATGTTATTCTAAAGTATCAGATGTGTAAAATCACATCTGAGTAAATTAATTCAAATATTTTAACTGTATTAATTAAAAATCGTGCAAGGAGGAATTTTATGATTAATATAGCAGTTTGTGAAGATGAAAAAGAAACTCAACTTTTAATAGTAGATTATATTGAGAATATATTAAAAAATATAAGTATAGAATATGAAATAAAAAAATATTTATCTGGAGAAGAGTTACTTGAAAACAACTTAAAAGACATAGATATACTATTTCTTGATATAAAGATGGAAAAACTAAATGGAATGGATACTGCAAGAAAGATTAGAAAAATGGGTAGTGAAATGGAAATAATATTTATAACCTCCTTGATAGACTATGTACAAGAAGGATATGAGGTAAGAGCTTATAGATATTTGCTAAAGCCGATAGAATTTGAAGAATTAAAAAAACATATGCTGACTTGTATTAAGGATATAGAAACAAACAAGGATAGTTATATCATAATAAAAGATAAGTCAAACACATATAAGATTTATTTAAATGAAATTAAATATATAGAAGTTCAAAAAAAAGAGATGCTAATACACACTATAAATAAAAATTTTTATATAAGATATAGCTTAAACAAAATAGAAAAAGAATTAAATCTATCTAGATTTATAAGATGCCATAAAAGTTTTATAGTAAATTTAAGCCATGTTGAAAATATAAAGTATAATATTGCAATATTGGAAAGTG
This sequence comes from Clostridioides sp. GD02367, assembly GCF_045900275.1. Classification (NCBI taxonomy): domain Bacteria; kingdom Bacillati; phylum Bacillota; class Clostridia; order Peptostreptococcales; family Peptostreptococcaceae; genus Clostridioides; species Clostridioides sp. GD02367. The sequence continues at coordinate 68,463 of NZ_JBJODK010000004.1, forward strand.
GTGAGGAAGTACCTATTAGTAGATATAGGTATAAAGAGGTTAAGGAGAAGTTTTTGAGATTTCTTGGTGATACAATATGTTAAATTTCATGACTGAGCTATTATTAATTTTATCTATATTTATAAGATTTACTATAATGAAAGATGTATTAACTTACAAAGAAGAGCATAAAAAAAATGAAAAAATAATATTCTGTATTCTGTTGTTCTTAATTTATACTATGCTTCAAGTAACTAGATTATTGAATGAAGGAAAATATTCTAATAATATAAACTATTTATTTCCTATTGTAGCATTTATTGTATGGGGAGTATATTATAATTATTTTTACAAGATAAGTATTATTAAGTATACTGTTTTCTTTTATTTATTCAGTGTATATTATGAATGTTTAAACGATGTTGTATATAGGGTACTATTTTTTGTGATTACAGGTAATGTCATATCGTCTAAGGAATATTTATTAGCATCTCAACTAGATTATATAAAAATTCATATATATAGTAACTTAATAATGATTCTTATATACATGGTATTTTATTTTTTTAGAAAGTATATAAAATCAATTACTCAGGATAAGAGAAATTATGTATATTTATTATTTGCTTTATTAGCTAATACAACTAATGTATTCACAAATTATATATTAAAGAAATTAGAACGGTTTGGGTCATTATATTCGGAAGGATATTATTTTGATAATTTTGTGAATCCAAAGTTAATAGGAGCTAGTAGTATACTTCTTATACTAGTATTTAAAGAAATAATAAAAGAAAATAGATTAAAATCTCAAAATGAATTAATAAAAAATAAGTTAGAGATGCAATATGCACATTATTTAGCCATTCAAGAATCCCATATGAAGGTTAGGAAGCTTTACCATGATATAAATAATCATATTTATTGTGTAGAGAATCTCAAAAATAATAGTGAAGAAATAGATGAATATGTGAGTAATTTAAAAGATGAAATTAAATCATTTAAATATATTTATAATACAGGAAATATGATACTAGACATTATAATTAACGAAAAGAGCGAAATATGTGCAAAAAAGGGAATTAAATTTAATTGCTGCATAAATTTTTCAAAAATAAATTTTATGAAGCCTATAGATGTCTCAAGCATTTTTTCTAATATTTTAGATAATGCTATAGAAGCATGTGATAAAATCATGGATGAAAATAGTAATAAATATATCAAAATTAAAGGAACTATAACGAAGTCATTTTTTGTACTTAAATGTGAAAATAGTAAGATAAATTCTATTACTATAAATAGAAGTATATTATTGACAGATAAAATGGATAAATTTATGCATGGAATAGGAATTCAGAGTATTAAATCGTCTTTGCAAAAATATAATGGAGAACTATTATTTGAAAATAATAAGGATAAGTTCATGCTGAATATATACATACCATTGAATCAAGATACTGACAGTTGGGATGATTAAGTTACTAGTTGGACTATACAAATTTTATATTTCAAATCATTAGTATATTAGTTTACTATAAAAATTCATAACAAGATAGAAATAGATTATATATAAATTATTTGTGCTTCCATTTTATGTAAAAGGACAGTATAATATAATTAAAGTATGTTATAACATACAAAAAGATAATAGATATTTATCTAAAGGGGGATTTTAAATGAGTCAAACTAATAGAATAGAAGAATTTAGACAAGAATACATTAATTCTAAGCCTATGATATGTTGTGAAAGGGCTAGAATTTTTACAGAATCGCATAAAAAAACTGAGGGAGAAGCTATATGTATAAGAAGAGCTAAAGCTTTTTTAGAGACATGTAAAGGACTTCCTATAAAAATATTTGAAAATGAATTAATTGTTGGGACAGCAGGTAAGTTTAGAAGAACAGGTATATTGACACCAGAATTTTCTTGGCAATGGGTAGATAAAGAAATGGATACCTTTGACGAAAGAACTCAAGACCCATATGTAATATCAAAAGAACAAATAGAATTTATAAGAAAAGAAATATTCCCATATTGGAAGGGAAAATCTTTGGAAGAAGTTTTTTTAGCAAGAATCCCAGAAGATACAGCTAAGATATTGGTAGATACAGGTATAATAGACAATGACTCTAAGTGGAGACAGGCAGTTGGTGAGGTAACACCAGATTATCAAGATATACTATTTGTAAAAGGATACAAAGGAATTAAAGAAGATGCAGATAAAAAAATAGCAGAATTAGATATATCAATTTCAGAAAATATTGAAAAAATAGATTTCTACAAATCTGTTTCTATAGTAGCAGAGGCTATTATGACACTGGCAAATAGATATTCAAATCTTGCAAAAGAAATGAGTGAATCTGAAACAGATGAAAAAAGAAAAGCAGAACTTTTAAAAATAGCAGAAATATGTATGAATGTACCAGCAAATCCTCCAACTAGTTTTTATGAAGCAATACAATTTGTATGGTTTGTACAACTAGGTGGTGTTTTATCAGAAAATCCTCTAGCATTAAATTTAGGTAGATTTGACCAATATATGTATCCATATTATGAAAATGATGCTAAAGAAGGTAAGATAACTGAATCAGAAGCTCAGGAACTAATAGAAGCTCTTTGGATTAAGTTGTCAGAATGGGTATGGACTATATCAGCAAATACAGCCAATTATTTTGCAGGATATAATCAATTCCAAAATCTTACTGTTGGTGGCAAAAAGAGAAATGGTACTGATGGAACAAATGCTATTTCATATATGTGTTTAAAGGCTACAGAAAGTGTAAAAACTCATCAGCCAGGTTTAAGTGTTAGAATAAGCCAAGGAGCACCAGATGATTTCGTTATGGCAGTTGCAAAACTAGTAAAACAAGGTACTGGTTTCCCTGCTATACACAGTGATAGTGCAGGGGCACAAATGTTATTACAAGATGGATATGATGCAGAAGATGCAAGAGACTGGAGTAATTGTGGTTGTGTAGTTCCTCATTTTAGAAAAACAGGGCAATGGACTTCAGCAGTAAATATAAACTTTGCAGCAGCTTTAGAATATGCCATGAATGAAGGTAAAAGTAGATTAACTGGAGAAACAATGGGGTTAGATGCAAAGAGTATCACAGAATTTACTTCTTTTGAAGAACTTAAAGATGAGTTTTTAAAGCAATTAGCATACCTTATCAAAAATTCTGTTATAGGAACTACTGTTGCACAACAAATTCATAAAGAAATGGTACCAAGACCATTTTTGTCTACTTGTGTAGATGGATGTTTAGATAAAGGTACTGATTTAAGTAAAGGTGGAGCAAAATATAATATAGGGCCTGTATTAACTGGTATAGGGCTAGGAGTGGTTTCAAACTCACTAGCAGCCATAAAAAAATTAGTATTTGAAGATAAAGTTACTACACTAGAAGAGTTAACAAAAGCACTAAACAATGATTGGGAAGGTTATGAAGATTTAAGAAAACTTGCACTTGATGTTCCTAAGTATGGAAATGATAATGATTATGTAGATTCATTAGCAATTGAAGTTTCTGATTTTTATTATACAGAAACTAGAAAATATAAAGATATATTTGGTTCAAAATTTAATAGTGCATTTATGGGAATATCAAACTATGTGCCAACTGGAAAAATTGTAGGTGCAACTCCATGTGGAAGAAAAGCAACAAAACCTTTGACAGAAGGTGTTTCTCCATTCGTTGGGACTGACACAACAAGTCCACTAGCAGCTATGAAATCTGCATCAAAAATAAATCATGATGTTCATACTGGTGGAACTCTTTTAAACTTAAGACTGAATCAAGATTTAGTGGAAACAGAAAGAGGACTTAGAAATCTATCATCTATGGTAAAATCATACTTTGCTCTAGGAGGATTCCATGTACAATTTAATACAATATCAAACGATATTCTATTAAAGGCTCAAGAAAATCCAGAAGAATATAAAGATTTACTAGTGAGAGTTGCTGGATATAGCACTCAATTTGTTAATTTATCAAGAGAAATGCAAGATGCTATAATAGCTAGAAATGCACATAGTAAATTTTAATTACGAGGTATATTATGAGTAAAAAAGGCAGAGTTGTAAAAGTGCAACATTTTTCAGTAAATGATGGAGATGGTATAAGAACCACTATATTTTTAGAAGGATGTAAATTAAAGTGTAAGTGGTGTTCTAATCCAGACTCTTGGAGTAATATAGTCAAGTTAGGCGTCATGAAAGATAAATGTATATCTTGTAATAGATGTATAGATGTTTGTCCTCAAAATATAAGCTCACTATTTGATAGAGCTCAAATAAATAGTAAGTGTAATTTATGTGGAGAATGTGTCAAGGTATGCCTTAAAGATGCTATCTGTATAATGACTGAAGAAATGACAGTTGAAGAAATTATAAAGGAAGTTGAAAAAGATTTTATATTTTTCTTTGAGTCTAATGGAGGAGTAACTTTTTCTGGAGGAGAGCCAACACTTCAAATTGATTTTTTAAGAGAATTAGTGGATGTATTTTATAATAAAGGTATAAACATAGCAATTGAAACTTGTGGATACTTTGATTGGAATAAAGTGAATGATGTATTTGAGAAAATAGACCATATTTTTGTAGATATAAAATCGATGGATGACAATGTTCACAAGGAATACACAGGAGTAAGTAATAAAATTATATTGGAGAATATATGTAAGCTTTCAAAGCTAAATAAATCTATGGTTATAAGAGTTCCAATTATTTGTGGAGTTAATGATAGTGAAGAAAATATAAGAAATACTGCATTATTTGTAAAACAAAATGTTCCAGAGGGAAAGATGGAATTGCTTCCATATCATAAATTTGGAATTGATAAATATAAGGCATTAGGGCTTGAGGATTATATATATGAATTTGATGAAATTTGTAATAATCATATGTTAAAATTAAAAGAGATAGTAGAACTTACAGGAGTAAAAATCATAGAATACAAATAAGCTATCAGGAGGATTTTAACATGGATAATAAATTTCCTAATGTGGGAGAAAATTTAAGGTTATTAAGACAAGAAATGGGCATAAGTTTAGATAAAGCTTCAAAGATGACAGGTGTCAGTAAAGCAATGCTTGGTCAAATTGAGAGAGGGGAATCTAGCCCAACAGTATCTACCTTATGGAAAATTTCATCTGGATTTAAAATAAATTTTACAACACTATTAAGTGAAAACACAAATACTTATGAAGTCATAAAAAAAGAAGAGGTAGAACCTATTATTGAACAGAAAGGGAATATGAAGTTATATCCAATATATCCTTTCAGCCCTCAGAGGAGGTTTGAACTCTTCATAATTGAACTTGAAGAGAATTGTACTCATGTTTCATCTACACACAGTCATGTTTTAGAAGAGTATGTACTTGTAATAGAAGGAAAACTTGACCTTAATGTTGATGGAAAAACTTATATTTTGGAGTCTGGACATTCTATTAGATTTGATGGAACCTTAGAGCATATATATAAAAATTTAAATAAAGGAAAAACTATATTTCATAATATAGAAGTTTATAGATAATTTTATAGTTATCCTTTTCTAAAATAAATTATAATTTTAGAAAAGGATAACTTGTTTTTATAATATTGGAAAAAATATATATGTATTAATGTTACTGTTTAAAAAAAAACATAAAAGCATTATAATAATATTAACAAAATAGAATAAAGAGGAAGATAATATGATTATAAAGGTTTTATTGACAGTATTAGTATTAGTGGTATTGTATATTCTGTATAAATATGAAACTCAGCATATAGAAACGACAGAATATACTATTTTTAATGAAAAAATTCCAAAAGAGTTTGATGATTTTAAAATAGTTCAAGTAAGTGATTTACATAATAAGGTGTTTGATAAAAAAAATAATAAGGTATTGATAGATAAAATTGATTCCTTAAATCCAGATGCTGTATTTATAACAGGAGATTTAGTTGATGGAGAAAATAAAAATTTTCAAGTTGCACTAGATTTAATAGACAATCTAGTAGAAAAATATGAAGTATATCATATAATTGGAAATCATGAACAAAAATCTTTGATAAAAAAGTACAAGCATTTATATAAAGACTATTTTAAAAAGTTATATTCAAAAAAAATAATAAACATGGAAAATGAGTCTGTAAGAATAGATAGAGGAGATAGTCATCTTAATTTATATGGTTTAATTATACCATTAGAGTGCTATCCATATTTTTTTGGCAATAATAAAAAGTTAGAATTAAGTGACAATTTTATAGAGGATAATTTAGGGAAGATAAATGAAAATGAGTATAATATACTTTTAGCTCATACACCATTTTTCTTTGAAAAATATGCAAAATGGGGAGCAGATTTAATTTTAGCTGGACATGTTCATGGTGGTATAATAAGGATACCTTTTATTGGAGGTGTATTATCTCCAAATAGAGAATTTTTTCCTAAGTATGACTGGGGCAAATATGAAAAAGATAATAGTACTATGATTTTAAATAAAGGCTTGGGAGGCTCAAAAGTTCTAATTAGACTTAATTGTAAACCAGAAATAGTCAAAATTATATTGAAATCTAATGAATAATAATTTGTATATAAGCATCAATAACATATAGATAAAGTTGATGTTAAATCCAGTTAAACATGTACAATGACCAATTTTGAATAAATGTTGAATTAATAAAAATAAAGTGCTATTTTTAGCATAGAATGTTTAAAATATGGGGGGATAGAAGAATCATGTGTGATATAAGTAGATTTTATGAATCTGTAAGAAATAAATATCCAAAACTAAAAGATGGAACCAGGGTTCATATGTGGCCAAAGGAGAACCTTATAATTGGACCAATTTATGATGAAGCAAATGGATATGAAAAAAGCATAGGAAATGTGGATAGCTTAACTTGGAATCAAATTGTCGTATTGGCAGAATGTGATGGGAAAAACACCACTGAAGATGTAATAAATATATTATCCAACAGATATAGAAATATACTTAATATGAAAGAAAATGTTATAGAATTCTTTAGGTTTTATGAGAACGTATATTTAACTTTTGAAGATGAAGTACAACCATTGTCAAGTGTTTTTGAGATAACAGGAAATAAAGTATATCTTACTCCTTTATATTTTACGATAGAGATGGATGGTGACAATAGTACAAGTAAATATTTTTCTGAAATCATAAGTTTATTAAAGTGTATGCATGAAAAGGGTTGTAGATTTATAGAAGTTATTGGTGAAGATATTTTAAAAAATAAAAATATGAGAGAAATATTTCAATATATGCTAGACTATTTTGATTTGATTGTGGTAACTAAGGAGAGCTTTACTATTGATAGAGGATTGATAAAAGAATTAGATGATTATCGTCATAAAGTAATCTGGAAAGTATATTCAAAGAATGATAATGCACATGTTAGATTAAAAGAAGATATAAAAATAACTAGTCTGATAAAAAGAGGGCATACAGTAGTAAGAGAAGATAGGGGAAAAGCAATAAAGATAGAAGATATGAGATTTAAAGATACAAAAGAAAGATTTTCAAAATATGGTGCAGAATGGAGTCATTTGTACATTTCTTCTGATGGTAGTGTAAAATCTTATTCACTTCAAAAAGATAAAAGAATCTATTTAGGTAATATATTTAACAATTCGGTTGAAGAGATTTTCTTAGAGATGCAAGATAAGATTGATAAATTAGAGATTGTATATCAATAAATACTAAAAGTATATTTTATAAGAGTTTTATAGACTGTTTATTTAATTTTATGTCAATAATTATAATGAGGTGATATAACTTGTTAAAATTATTGGATAAATTTTTTTATGATTTTTTACTTAAATGCTGGTTATTTATGATGTTATGGATTTTTAGAGAACTTTTTACAAATTTTAAAATGACTAAAAAATTTAAATTTCATAAAATATTTATGTAAAAATCATATAAAATTCATATAGCATATGTATTATATAGAGTATAGAAAGACTAGCTTAAAAACCATAATATAATACCCTATTGTAATGATAACCCTCCCTCACATCCTCAAATAGAGTTATCATTACAAGAATTAATCCATAAATTTTAAATTTATGGTTTTTTTTTATTTAATTTGTTTTATTATATTAGAATATGATTTATTATAGAATATATACTAAGTAATATAGAATACAATAATTAAGTTTCTGACATGTTTTTAACTATATTAATAAGGAGGAGTATTTATGAATGTAAATAATCACAAGTGCCCAGAGTGTGGTGAACACAGTAAAAAGTTTGAGATAGTAGAGGAAAATGAGGATTGTGTGACATTTGAATGTTACACTTGTGGAACTATATCTATATTGAAGTATTGTGAAAACTGTAAAGAATTTGTATTTGTAAATATTCCAAATAATGTGGAGACATATGAGTATTGTTGTGGAAAATGCAATAATAAGATTTAATATAATAAATATACGTAATTTCATATATCATTTATACAAATCTCATATAAAATTCACATATAAAATGTATTATATAAATATAGAAAGAACTAGCTTAAAACATAATATAATTACCCTAAATTTATAATGACAACTCTCCCTCACATCCTCAAATTATAGTTGTCATTATAAAATAACTTGGCTGTTTCAAAATGTGAAATCATTTTAGGAACAGCTTATTTTTTGCAAAAATAAAGAAGGCAACGGGAAGCCTTCTTTCGTGTAAAAAAAGTTTAATTTTTTGTTAAGATTTGTTTGTTTATTTTATATTACCTTTATAATATGTGTTTATTTGAAGGTTGGCAATGGATTTTGCGCAACTGGTCATTATTAATGTAAAAGTGGAATATTATTAATAAATAATGATTACAAAATTGTAATTATTATTTGTTAAGTAAATGAGTAAAATATCATATTAATGGGTATATAATTAATAATATACTAGTTTGGGGAGGATAAAATTATGAATTATAAAACAATCATATTAAATAGAAAGTCTGTTAGAGAGTACAAGAACACAGATATTAAAGAGGAATATCTTAGTGACATTAAGAAATACTCAGAATCTTGCAAGAAACTAGTTCCAGAAATAGATGTTGACATAAGAATTATGAATAGAAATGAAGTTTTTGACAATTTAGATAAAGTGGCAGGATATAAGGGAAATATGATAGATGCTCCAAGTTATATTATCATATTATCTGATGTAAAAGATAACTATATTGAAAATTCAGGATACATAGGAGAAAGTATAATTTTTAAGGTGACAGAACTTGGAATAGGCTCTTGTTGGGTTACTTTTGAAGATGGCAAAAAAGTAAGAGAGAAACTTGGAATTGATTCAGATAAAGAAGTAACAGGAATTATAGCAATTGGATATGGCGAAAATGTAAGTAATACTAAAGTACTAAACGCTACAAAGACTGGCGAAAATTATTCAAAATCTGATATGCAAGTTGTATTAGACAATGGTTCTTCTAGACTTGGTGTAGAAGATGTAGTTTACATGGATGAATGGGGAAATGATGCAAGTATAGAAGTATTAGAAGAAAGAGCACTTCTTGAGGCATTCCACTATGCAAGATTAGCACCATCTACACTAAACAGACAGCCATGGAGATTTATAGTTGATGGAGGAGTTGTAGTTTTAGCTGTTAGAAAAGATGGGCATACTAGTCTATATGAAGAAAAAATAGATGTGGGTATTGTTATGCTTTACTTTGCAACAATAATAAGTGCAACTATGTTTGAATTGAAGTGGAATTTAGGTACTCCAGACAAAGATTACAAAGTACCAGAAGATTATAAAATAGTTGGATACTGTAATATATAAGATAATTTAATACTTAATTTAACTACACTTAAATTAATTTTTATAAAAAGTTCAATAACATTCTATAATATAATGTTATTGAACTTTTTTATTGTGTAATACAACTTTTTTATTCATTACAGCTATGAATAAAAAAATACCTATGAATTTAAATGCTTACAATTTTGTGCATGAATAGAGAGGTATATTATTTTATTAGATTGTATAATTTGCTTGGAGGTAATATCAAATGGAATGGATAAATAAATTAAATCAAGCTATTACTTATATTGAAGATAATCTTGAAAGTGGAGTAGATTATGCAGAAGCAGCAAAAATCGCATGTTGTTCAACCTTTCATTTTCAACGAATGTTTTCATATATTGCAGATGTACCATTATCTGAATATATTAGACGAAGACGTATGACTAAAGCGGCATTTGAACTACAGAATAGTAACATTAAAATTTTAGAACTATCAGAGAAATATGGTTATGATTCACCAACATCTTTTAATAGAGCTTTTCAAAATATACATGGCATTTCTCCGTCGGCAGCTAGGGCAAAGGGAGTTGTTTTAAAAGCATATCCTAAGATGACACTGAGTATTTATGTAAAAGGGAATGTAGAAATGCAATATCGTATTGTAGAAAAGAAAGGATTCCGTATTGTTGGTGTAAAAGAAAGTATGAATATGATTGTAGAAGAGTGTTTTGATAAAGTTCCTAAGTTGTGGGCTAAATCCATAAAAAATGGAACAATTGATAAACTTTCAGAATTGATAAATAACGAGCCTCAAGGATTACTAGGAGTTAGTGTATGCACTAATGGTAAAGATTTAGATTACTATATTGCTGCTCCAACAGATAAGTCTGTATTAGAAAATACATATGAATACTATATACCATCAGGTACATGGGCAGTATTTGAATGTGTATCTCCAATGCCAAATGCTTTGGCAATACAAGAATTACAAAAAAGAATTATTACGGAATGGTTACCAAGCTCTGGATATGCATATGCTAATTTGCCAGATATTGAACTTTATCCTAATGGTAATGTCAATGCTCCTAATTATACTACAGAAGTTTGGATTCCAATTAGGAAACAACATTAAAGTTAATTAATAACATAATATTTTAAAATTGCAGACTTAAAAAGGTCTGTTATTTTTTTTGAATAAATGGAAAGTAGACTTTACATAAGAGAAAAATAGTTGTATAATTATGGAAAGTAGACTTTACATTAATGAGATATTAAAGGAGAAAAAGGTGAAAAATAGATTAGAAGAAATAAGAAAAAAGAGAGGTATAAGGCAAGAAGAACTAGCATCTGCTTTGCAAGTATCAAGACAAACTATAGGTTCATTAGAAAATGGTAGATATAATCCTTCTATCATATTAGCTTTTAAGATAGCAAGATATTTTGATATGAATATTGAAGAAATATTTATTTATGAGGAGGAGTAAAAATGAAAAAGAGCAGATTATACATTGGAGTTGGATATTTTGTTTGTGGAATTCTACTTGTTTTATTGGCTATATTTACAGAGTTTTCATTTGAGGCTTTAATTTGGGGATTATCTGGAGCTGCTTTAGGGCCTGGGGTATGTATGATTTTTCAATATATATATTGGAGTAAGCCAGAAAAATCTGTAGAATATGAAGAAAAGCTAGAGAATCAAAGAATAGAGATGAATGATGAAAGAAGAATTATGTTACGTGATAAATCTGGACGAATTACTAACCAAATCATGTCTTATATTTTCGTAATTCTTATAGTTATTGTTTCTGTATTGAGAGTATTCTCTGTAATGATAATAAGTAAGTGGGTTTTAATTGTTCTTGGATTGCTTATTTTATTTCAATTTATTTGTGGGGTTGTTGTATATAATAAATTAGATAAAAAGTTATAATACTAAGTATAAAATTATATAAAAGTAAATTAGCTTTAAAGTTTATATTAGGAGATGAATTTATATAATTGTATAAATTCTTAAAGCCACAAGTATTATGTATTGTGGCTTTTTTATATGGAACTCTATATGTTTTAAAGATAATTACTATAGTATACTTACTTATGAATGACTTTTAGATATTATAAAATAGATTAATCTTCGTATAAATCACCACTATTTTCTTTATTCAGAGTTCCTTCTAATTCAATCATTAGAAATTTTGTAAGTTTTTTAACTACTGGTCTATGTATTGTATTTTGAGGAACAATGATAAATTCTCCTTCTTTAACTTCTGTCAACCCCTCTAAAGTTTCTAAATTAAATTTTCCTTCTATTACATAAAACAATTCGTCTGATTTTTCATGAACATGAAAATCTAGACTTCTGTTTGCTACTTGTACAACACTTAGTATGTTATTATTTATCTTTCCTAATTTTTTGTATACATACAGTTGCTCAATATTATTTACTTCTTCAATTATATTAGTTTTTGATAACATTAGAGTCTCCTTTAAATTTTATTTTGTTTGACTTTTACTATACCTGTATGTTAACATCAAATTTATTATTTGTGAAATAGATTGATTTGATTGTATCAATCTGATATTTAGATAATATGGAGGAATAGATATGGAATTAAAACATTTGAATACATTTTTAATACTTAGTAAAATTAAAAATTTTACTAAAACTGCTGAATATTTGAACTATGCACAATCAAATATTACAGCTCATATACAACAATTAGAAAAAGAATTGGATGTACGTCTCTTTGAACGTATAGGAAAAAGTGTAGCATTGACTAGAGAAGGTGAGAAGTTGCTTCCATATGCTGAAAAGATGCTTTTATTGTCATCAGATATAGAAAAAATGTATAAAGAGAAAGATAATTATGGGCGTATTGTTATTGGAGCATCAGAATCTATTTGTATTTTTAAGTTACCTGAGATTATAAAAATATATAAAGAGAAATATCCAGATGTTGACCTTTTTATAAAAACTCTAGATTCTTCTGATTTTGTTCCTTTACTTGCAGATAATACTATTGATATAGCATTTATACTTGATTTACCTATAAATGATAAATCTGCTATTTCTGAATTAAAAAATGAGGAGCCTATCTGTGTATTATCAGTTCCAGAAAGTGATGTAGCCTTAAAAGAAAAGGTGTATATTCAGGACTTTCAAAATGTTCCATTCATTTTGACAGGAAAGAGTTGTTGTTATAGAAATCTGTTTGAAAAAGAGCTGTCTGAATCATCTATAGCACCTAAAATAGTTCTTGAAACTGGAAGTATTCAGGTAATTAAACAAACAGTACTTAGTGGACTTGGATTGTGTCTTCTTCCAGAGCTTGCAGTGGAGAAGGAATTAGAAAAACATGAGTTGATTAAGATTCCATTTAATACCAACTATAATATTTATTCACAATTAATCTACCATAAAGATAAGTGGCTTTCTAAGAATCTTTGTGATTTTATTTCTATAGTTAAAGAAACATACTAGATTATTTTAAAACTATTTAATATATTAATGTATTTTGGTTAATAAAGTAATTTAAAATTCAATAAGTATCAATATAAAATTATGATGTCAAAAAATAAAAAAGCCCCTAATCTATTGAATAAATAGCTTTAGGAGTTCTTAATGGTGCCCGAGGCCGGACTCGAACCGGCACGGAGTATTAGTCCGGTGGATTTTGAGTCCACTGCGTCTACCAATTCCACCACTCGGGCATGTCATGTATATTATTATAGCAAAAAAATATATTGTTTGCAACATATTTAATTTTAATATACTATTATTATTATGGGAATATTAAATAACAGTATATTGGTATATAATATATATGTTAGAAAAATATATTGGTATATAATATATATGTTAGAAAAATAGATAATTTTTAGGAGTGATATAATTTGGAAAAAAAATTAATTATAATAGATGGAAATTCAATAATAAATAGGGCTTTTTATGCTCTTCCAGAAATGAATAATAAAGAAGGTCTAAAGACCAATGCTATATATGGTTTTACAACAATGCTATTTAAAATGATTGATATATATAAACCAACACATATAAGTGTAGCTTTTGACAGGAAAGCACCTACATTTAGACATCTAGAATATAAAGAATATAAGGCTGGAAGAAAGGGAATGCCAGATGAATTGGCAGAGCAATTACAGCCATTAAAAGATCTTTTAGATAAATTTAAAATAAACAGATTAGAAATAGATGGTTATGAAGCAGATGATATTATAGGTACTGTTTCTAAAAAGGCAGAAGAAAATGGATATAAGGTATACATAGTAACTGGAGATAAAGATGCTATTCAGCTTGCTTCAGATAATACAACTACTCTTATAACAAAAAAAGGAGTTGGAGAAGTAGAAGAATACAACTTTAATTCTGTGATTGAAAAGTACGAGATGACTCCAACACAGTTTATAGATTTAAAAGGTCTTATGGGAGATAAGTCAGATAATATACCTGGAGTACCTGGAATAGGTGAAAAAACAGGTATAAAACTTATAAAGGAGTTCTCTAGTATAGAGAACTTAATAGATAATACAGAGAAGCTTAAAGGTAGTGTAAAAAAGAAAATAGAAGAAAATAAAGAACTTGCTATTCAAAGTAAAAGACTAGCAACTATTATAAGAGATGTACCAATAGAAGTAAATTTAGACAGTATGATTTTTGGTGATTACGATAAAGATGAGCTTTTAGATAAATTTAGATATTTTGGATTTACAAGTCTCTTATCAAGATTGGTTGATTTGGTTGATTCAAATGATACAGAGCAAGTAGAAGAAAAAATAGAAATATTAAAATTGAAAGAGATAGACAAATTTATAGATGAAGTGAAGGAAAAAGGACAAGTTATTTTAAAAACTGTTAGAGGACAAGGTAATATACTTGAAAAAAATATAATATATATTTTTATAAGTATAGATGGAGAAAAAATATATTATATAGATTCAGATGAAATAACAAAATTAGATAGTATACTTTCAAATAACGAAATTAAAAAATATGGATATAATTTAAAAGATGATTATATATCTCTAAAACCATATAATATAAACTTGGGAAATATGTATTTTGATATAACAATAGCTGAGTATTTAATAGATTCAACTTCATCTACTTCATATGATTGTGGTGCAATAGCTATGAAGTACTTATCAAAAAAGGTTAAATCAAAAGAAGAGTTATTAGGAAAAGGAGTTAAATCTAAAAACTATGAGGATTTAGAATTTGAGGATTTAGCTGAGTACATGGGTCAAATAATATGCACAGTAAAAGAAACAGTTCCTATGATGGAAAGAAGTCTAATAGATATGAGTATGGATGGTCTTTTTTATCATGTAGAGATGCCTTTAGTAGAAGTTTTAGGGCATATGGAGTATGAAGGCATAAAAGTAGATAAAAGTATCCTAGATGAATTGAGTGTTGAGTTTAAAGAAATAATAGCTACATTAGAAAAGGAAATTTATGAATTATCTGGAGAGCCATTCAATATAAATTCACCAAAACAACTAGGTGTCATATTATTTGAAAAATTAGAGCTTCCAGTAATCAAAAAAACTAAGACTGGATACTCTACTAATGCAGATGTTTTAGAAAAATTAAGGGATAAACATCCAATAATAGATAAGATAACTGAGTATAGACAAATAGTAAAGCTAAACTCTACTTATGTTGAAGGACTTTTAAATATAATAAATCCAGAGAGTAATAGGATTCATTCATCATTTAATCAAACAATAACAACTACAGGAAGAATTTCATCTACAGAACCAAATCTTCAAAATATACCTATAAAAATGGAAATGGGTAGAAAAATAAGAAAAGTGTTCATTGCGGATGATAATTGTAAGTTGGTTGATGCCGATTACTCACAGGTAGAACTTAGAGTTCTTGCACATATGAGCCAAGATGAAAATATGATAGAAGCATTTAAACACAATGAAGACATTCATACTAAGACAGCTTCACAAGTTTTCAATGTTCCTATGGAAAGTGTCACTAGTGAACTGAGAGGTGCAGCTAAAGCAGTAAACTTTGGGATTATATATGGCAAAAGTGATTTTGGATTGGCTGATGATTTAAATATACCTGTGCCAAAAGCAAAAGAGTACATTGAAAGTTATTTTGCTAAATACCATAAAATAAAAGAATTTATGGATATGACAATAGAAAAGGCTAGTGAAGATGGATATGCTGTAACAATTTTAAACAGAAGAAGATATATACCAGAAATAAAATCAAGTAATTTTATGGAGAGAAACAGAGGAAAAAGATTTGCGATGAATGCACCAATACAAGGAAGTGCAGCAGATATAATAAAAATTGCAATGATAAATGTTCATAAAAAGTTGGAAGATAATAATTTAAAATCAAAACTTATACTACAAGTTCACGATGAATTGATAGTTGAAGCAATTGATGATGAAATAGAGATAGTTAAGAAGATAGTAAAAGAGGAAATGGAAAATGCTGTAAGTATGGATGTTCACTTAGATGTAGATTTAAATGTCGGTAGTTCTTGGTATGAGACAAAGTAGGTGATTTTATGTTGATATTAGGACTTACAGGAGGAATAGGCTGTGGAAAAAGCAGCCTATCAAATATATTCAGAAACCTTAATATTTCTATAGTGGATGCAGATATTATATCTAGAAAAATATTTGAAGATAAGATACTATTAAAAAAAGTATTTGATTGTTTTGGGCAAAATGTAAAAAATGATGATGGAACATTAAATAGAAAAGCTCTTGGAAGAATCGTTTTTAATGATGAAGAAAAACTTAGAGAGCTAAATAATTTGACTCATCCACGAATAAGAGAAAAAATAATGAGTGAAATAGATGAAGTAAGAAAAAAAGGCGAAAGTATAGTGATTTTGGATGCAGCTATATTGGTAGAAAGTGGATTTCTAGAGATGGTTGACAAGCTATTAGTAGTTACTTGTAAACAAGAAGTGCAAATTAGCAGAATAAAGAATAGAGATAATTGTAGTGAACAAGAAGCAATTAGTAGGATAAATTCACAAATGAGTCAGGAAGAAAAATCCAAATATGGTGATTATATAATAGATAATTCGGGAACAATAACTGAATTAGAAAGTAAAGCACACAAATTTATTGAGTACATGAAGGAGAATTGGCGTGAATAGTAAGAAAGTATTGATTCTATCTATTTTTATAATCTTATTTGGAACACTATTAATGGAAAGTAAAGTAATACATAAATTTTTATATCCAAAAAAATATTCAGAATATGTAGAAAAATATTCTAAGGAATTTAATTTAGATGAAAATATAGTTTACAGTGTTATAAAAGCTGAAAGTAAGTTTAATAGTTCTGCTGTTTCAAAAAAAGAAGCAAAGGGTTTAATGCAACTATTAGATATAACTAGGGATTGGGGAGCAGATGAACTAAAGTTAAAAAATGTTGATATCTTTGACCCGGAGACTAATATAAGACTTGGTTGTTGGTACTTAAATAAATTATACAAGGAATTTGGTAAATTAGACTTAGTAATAGCTGCATATAATGGTGGTTCAGGTAATGTGAAAAAGTGGTTAGAAAATAATGAATATAGTAAAGATGGAGAAAATCTACATGACATACCTTTTGAACAAACTTCAAAGTATGTAGAAAAAGTGAAAAATAATTATAAACATTATAATAAGATATATGGCAAGAAAGGAAAAAACTAATGAAGAGAATAAAAGTCTTAACAGTTGTTTTAGCTATAACTCTTATGGTAGTTGGGTGTAGTAATACTAAAACAAAACAAAGTAGTAGTGATTCAAGTTTAAAAAGTCAAAGTTCTATAGATGCTAAGTATATAAACTTAACAATGGTAACTCCCAAAACTATAAATCCTATAACGAATACTGATAAGTCTGTTGGTTATATAATGAATTTAGTTTATGATGGTTTATTTACTATAGATGAGAACTATAATGTAACTCCTCAACTAGTTAAAGAGTATAATATAGCTCAAGATGGAATGAGTATAGATATAAAGTTAAAAGATGCAAAGTGGCATGATGGAAAAGCTGTTACTTCAAATGATGTAAATTATACTATTGGTTTAATTCAAAAAAGTGCAGATAGTCCATACAATGAATTTACTAAAAACATAGCTTCAGTGAATATTAAATCCGACAAAGATTTTACGATAAAATTTAAAGCTAGATATGCTTTCTCTATTGATAGTTTAATTTTTCCAATAGTATCTCAAAATCATTTAGATTCAAAGGATGCAAATGACAAAAATAATAATATGATAGGAAATGGGAAATATAAAATAGAATCATATACAGAAAGAGAAGGAATGATTTTATCTGTAAATAAAGAGTATTATGAAGAAGTTCCAAAGACAATGAAGAATATAAAAGTAGGTATGGTTCCTAATGAAGATGCAAGAACATCTATGGTTATGGCTCTTGATAGTGATATAACTAATGTTACATTGAATGATTTGAGTAAGTTTCAAGAGAAAGAATTTAATATAACAAAATATCAAGGTAGAGATTATGAATGTATAGTATTTAATTATAATAATCCTTTTTTCAAAGATGTTAATTTCAGAAAAGCAATTGCACATTCTATAAATAAAGATAGAATTATTAGTGAAGGATATATGGATGATGCTACTCCAGTTAATTTTCCACTTAATTCAAAATCAAAATACTATGATAGTGAAATGAAAGCTTTAGAATTTAATAAAGATAAAGCAATAGAGTATCTTAATAAAGTAGAATATGCAAATATAAATTCAGTAAATCAAAATGATAATAAAGTAGATAAAAAACAAAAAAAAGTAACTAAAAAGAATACAAAGAAACTTACTCCTGAAGAAGAAGCAAAAGCTAAAAAAGAGGAAGAAGAAAGAGTTAAAAAGGAAGCTGAAGATAAAAAAAATAGAGAAAAAGAAGAAGTAAAGAAAAGACTTTCTGAAATGAATTTAAAAATTATAGTAAATAGAGATAATAGTGAAAGATTAAAAACTGCAAACATAATAAGTGAGAACTTAAAGGCTATAGGAATAAACAATACAATAAATCAGTTATCAGATAAAGACATGGAAAATGCTCTTAATTCTAAAAACTACGATTTAGCATTGGTTGGATGGAAACTATCAAGTATACCAGATGCAAGTAGCATTATAGCAAGTAGTGGATATACTGATGATAGGTTAAATGGATATATGTCTACACTTACAAGTTCTACATCTGAAATTGAAACAAAGAAAGCATACAAAGATGTACAGACATATGTAAAAGATAACGCAACATTTATAAGTTTGGCTATCAGAAATAACTATATTGTAAGTAATAGTAGATTAAAAGGTAAAATTACTCCAAATGATTTTGATGTATATGAGGGAATATCTAATCTAGATATAAAATCTAGTGAATCAAATTAAATGATTAATTAGTATTTAAAAAGTCAAAACTATATGATAAAATACCCTTATAGGGTATAAGGAGGTAATTAAATGAAAAAGAAACTATTAGTAGAAGGTATGAGTTGTGGTCATTGTGTAAATCATCTTAAAACTGCATTAACAGAAGATATAGATGGTGTTGAAGTTTTAGATGTAGATTTAGAAAACAAATGTGCATCTGTAGATATGAAAGATGATGTATCAACTGAAAAATTAAAAGAAGTAATTGCAGAATTAGGATTTGAACTAAAAGGAATTGAATAGAAAATAATAAACTAAAAAAAGACCTCTATTGGGGGAGTAATAGAGGTCTAAAAATGGGGGAGATTGAGTATGTTTGATTTTACATTACTATTATCTCCCCTTTTAAATTAATATATACATAAAAAATAAAAAATTTTCGTGATTACTCACATTTCTTAATTATTTTGAATATACTATAAATAGTTAAGGGAGGGAGTATCATGGAATCTAGGGGATATAAAGAGGATTTAAAAAAAATGATACTTGATATGGCCCACAAAGAACTTGAGAGTTATGTATCACAAAAAGGAGCAAAAAAATACTTTGAGGGCAATTTAGATAAGATTATCAATAATAACATAAAAAAATTTAATCAAAGTATTGGTCTTAATAGAGTATATTTAAAAATGTTGAAAAAGTGTGCATATCAAGAAAGTGTAAATTCGATATCAAGAACTATAAAGAAGGAAACTTTATTTAAATCAAAAAAAGAGCTATTTGCTTTTTCAGAGTACTTAAAGCTTGATATTAACAAGAGACTTTCATATAATCAGATTTTAAGAAAAATATCAAGATATATATACTATAATAGAAGTTCATATGCTCAAAAGTATGTTGCTTTTAAAAGAGGAGATGAAGAATATCTTTTAGAACCTGAAAAGATAAAAGATGAATTAATAGCAAGTTATAGGTCAAAAACTAGGGAAGATATGAAGTCTATAGCAAAACTTTTGGATATACAAGTAGAAGATGATTATAATGCTGAAGACATTAGAAAAAAAGTGATAAACTATATTATTAAAGAAAAGATTAAGAATTAAGATTTTAATCTGTTTAGTTAGAATTGAATGAGGTAAGGTAATTATTATAAAAATTTTAAATAGTAAGTTCTATCAATTTACATGATTAAGTATAACTTGATTATAATTCTTCTGTGGATTCGATAGAACTTATTCTTTTTTTGACATATTATCTTAAATAATTTACTACTATTTATGAATTACACAGCATTATTCAAATTTTTAACTTAATGTGATTTAAATAAATTTATAATAATGATATAATATAAAAAAAATAAAAATTGGAGGGTGATTTCAAAATGAAGTTTAATTTTTGCCATAACAATTTCAATGTTACTGACTTAGAAAAAAGTCTGAATTTTTATAATAAAGCTTTAGGGTTGAAAGAAGTAAAGCGTAAAGAGGCAGAAGATGGTAGTTTTATATTAGTTTATTTAGGGGATGGTATTACTAGCCATACATTAGAATTAACTTGGCTTAGAGATTGGGATGGAGTATATAATTTAGGAGATAATGAATTCCATTTGGCTTTAGAAGTTGATGAATTTGATAAGGCAAAAAAACTTCATAAAGATTTGGACTGTATATGTTTCGAAAATGAAAATATGGGAATTTATTTTATAGCAGACCCAGATAATTATTGGATTGAAATACTTCCTAAAAATTATTAATTTTAAGGAAATATTTATAATTTCTTTACAATTAATTATATTATAAGTTATCATTAAATTATAGGTACTAAAAATGGATAATAATGTTATGACTTTATGTTTATAAAAATTTGTTGGGGGGAGTGATAGTAGTGAAGAAAGCTATAGCAGCTTTAGGAATTGGAGCAGTAGCAGTATCAGTTAGTTCCATAAATGCAAGTGCTCTTGAAAAAGGAGTAGTAACGGCAAGCGCTTTGAATATAAGAAGTGGGCCAAGTGCTGACTGTGACAAAGTAGCAAAATTATACAAAGGAAAGGCTGTAGAGATTTTAGAAAAATCTAATGGATGGTATAAGGTAAGGATATCAAATTCTGTTGTTGGATGGGGAAGTGCAAAATACATATCGACTAGTGGTTCATCTGAAAGTACATCAAACCAAAGCAATTCAACTTCAAGTGGTACAACTATAAGTGGCAATGGTAAGGTTAATGTAAGTTCGAGATTGAATATAAGAAGTGGCGCAGGCACTAACTATTCATTAGTTGGTAAGGCAAATAATGGAGATGTAGTAAAATTATTAGAACAAAGTAATGGATGGTATAAAATAAAATTATCAAATGGAGTTACTGGATGGGCTAGTAGCCAATATATCTTAAAAACGTCAGAAGATGTTGGAACAAACAATTCTAATTCAAACAGTTCTAATTCAAATAGTACTAATAATTCTGATAAAAAGCCATCTAGTGAAGAATCAATAGAAGGTAAAAATGGTAAAGTTACATCTACTGTAAGTTTAAATGTAAGAAGTGGACCTGGGACAAGCTATTCTATAATAGGAAAATTAAATGCTGGAGATATTGTTGAATTAAAAGCTAAGAGTAGTGGATGGTATAAAGTAAAGTTATCAAATGGGACAACTGGATGGGTAAGTGCTAGTTATATTTCTGAGACTAGTGAAGGTGCAAAAGAAAATCCTAGTTCATCATCTAATCAGAATTCTCAGTCTAACAGTAATTCTAATTCGTCATTTAATGGAAATTCAGATAAATCTACAGCAAAAGGTTCAACAATAGTAGACTTTGCATATACTCTTATTGGAATTCCATATCAATGGGGAGCATCAGGCCCTGATAAATTTGACTGCTCTGGATTTACACAGTATGTTTTCAAAAATTCTGTAGGTGTTTCTATTCCAAGGGTTTCTAGAGAGCAAGCTAAGTCTGGAAGCGCAGTTTCTATGGGCAATTATGCTCCAGGAGATTTAGTTTACTTTGATACTGATGGAGATGGAGCAACTAATCATGTAGGTATATATGTAGGTAATAGTAAGTTTATCCATTGTAGTGGTACTCAGACCAATCCTAATAAGGTAAAAGTGGATAATTTAACTAGTTCATATTGGTCCAAAGTATTACTTGGAGCAAGAAGACTAGCTTAACGAATATAATGTCTTATTAAAAAATTAGAATAAATAATTATTTCTATTCATAAATTGTGACTCTTAAAAATATACTTTATTAATAATATAATTTTGGGGGGGACAAACTAATGAATAGAAGAAAAACGATATACAGAGGATTTAATAATAATAGACATAAAATTGATTTACGTAAGTATGTTATAACTATTGCTTGCTTGTGTCTGATTGGCTATTATTCTTATACAAAAATAAAAGATAGCAAGGTACTTGAATATGTATCAGCTAAAATACCATTTCTAAATCATTCATCAGATATAACTTATAAAGATATATCTGATGAATTAAATTCAATAAAAAACGGAAAGAAATCTAAATCACAAACCAATTCAGAAGGTAAAGAAGAAACTAATCCAGAAAAAACAGTAAATAATACTAAAGAAGCAGAAGAAGTAAAATTAGCTACTATAGAGGGCTGGGACATGTATACTATTCAAGTTGCAGCAATAGATAATAATGATGACTTGAAAAAAATACAGACATCATTAGTCAGCAGTGATATACCTTTTTCAGTTATGGAGAAGGATGGTGTAAAAAAAATACAGACATATTCTTCATTTGATGAAAATGAGGTTAGAAAGCACATAAACAATGTAAGAAAGGTATTTCCAGATGCATTTTTGTCACACCTAGATGCACCTATGTTATCTCTAGAATACACAAGTAATTACGCTTATATAGAGAGTATATCTAATGAATTAAATAAATTAATAACAAACTTTAAAGAAGAATCAAGTTTTTGGTCAAATGATGAAAATAATGTGGATATGAAAAAATATAATACTATTTTGACAAATAGAAAGGCAATATCACAAAATATATCAAAAGAAGCTGAAAAGATTGACTATTCTGAAATGCGTTTATTTAAAGAAAATTTGATTGATTATGTAAAGAATGTAAACGAAAAAATTGATACAGCTTCAAAAGCTGCAAATGAAGAAAAATATAGTGTGAGTAAAAGTCTACTTTTATCATCTATGCAAGAGTACTCTCTGTTTATAAATTCTATAAAATAAAATACAGAAAATTTAGATTTTAGAAAGCTATATGAAAAGGATTGTTTAATTAAGCAATCCTTTTCCTCATTTTGACTTAATATAAAGGTATTGATTTATAAAATAAATTATAAAAATAGGGATATTTTTTTAACAATTGTTAAGATTTTTTAATATATATAGTATACTTATAGAAGGCAGAAAAAATGTTTTTTTATAGATAAGGGGGTAAAACAATGAAACTCTTAACTTTTAAGGGAGGGATACATCCTCCATATAGAAAAGAGTACTCTAACACAAAGGCACTTGAAAAAGCTCAAGCTCCAAAGATAGTTTACATTCCTCTTCAGCAACATATAGGGGCACCAGCTAAACCTATCGTTGAAGTTGGTGATGAAGTAAAGTTTGGGCAAAAAATAGGTGAGCAACAAGGTTTCGTTTCATGTAACGTTCACTCTTCAGTATCAGGAAAAGTTATTGCTATTGAACAACATGAAGTACCAGGTGGTTCAGCTCAATGTGTAGTTATCGAAAACGACTTTAAGGAAGAATTACATGAAAGTGTTCAACCAAAAGGTCAGTTAGAGGATTTGAGTAAAGAAGATATAGTAGGTATTATAAAAGAGGCAGGAATAGTAGGTATGGGTGGAGCTACATTCCCTAACCATGTAAAAGTATCTCCTCCACCAGATAGTAAAGCAGAAGTAGTTATATTAAATGGAGCAGAGTGTGAACCATATTTAACTGCAGACCACAGATTAATGCTTGAAAATCCAGAAGATGTTGTGTTTGGTTTAAGAGCTTTAATGAAGGTATTAGATGTTAAAAAAGGATTTATAGGAATTGAAACAAATAAACCAGACGCTATAGAAGCAATTCAAAATGTAGCTAAAGATTATAGTGAAATCGAAGTTGTTGGTCTTCAAGTGAAATATCCACAAGGAGCAGAAAAACAACTTATTTATGCGTGTACAGGTAAAGAAGTTCCATCTGGTGGATTACCAATAGCAGCAGGGGCAGTTGTTGACAACGTTGCCACAGCAGCTCAAATAGCTAAATCTATTAAAACAGGTATGCCTTTGGTAGAAAGAATTACTACAATAACAGGTAGTTGTATCAAAGAACCTAAAAACCTAATAACAAAAGTTGGGACATTGGTTTCAGAAATAATAGAACAATGTGGTGGATTTAAAGACGATAAGAAGGTTGGTAAAGTTATAATGGGTGGACCTATGATGGGGATAGCTCAATATACTACTGAAATAGCAACTAATAAAGGTTCTTCAGGAATTTTATGTTTGGATGAGGAAGAATCACGTACTCCAGATATTCAAAACTGTTTAAGATGTGGAAGATGTACAGATGTATGTCCATCATTCTTACAACCACTTTATATAAGTGCATATTCTTTAAAAGATGATTATGACACAGCTGAATATCATAGAGCAATGGATTGTATAGAATGTGGGTCTTGTTCATTTATTTGTCCAGCAAGAAGACCATTACTTCAATCTATAAGATCAGCAAAGAGAGAAATAGGAGCAAAGAGAAGAAAGCAAGCTGCTCAGAAATAAAGAAAGTTAAGGGGGAAAAACGATGGAAAATAAGTTGATAGTATCATCTTCTCCTCATGTGAGAAGTAATGAAGATACTTCATATATAATGAAACAAGTTATTATAGCACTCCTTCCAGCAGCAGTAGCAGGAGTATACTTCTTTAGACTTAATGCTTTGAGTGCTATGTTTTTTTGTATACTTGGTACAGTAGGTACTGAATTTTTATATCAAAAATTTATGAAGCAAAAAAGTACTATAGGAGATTTTTCAGCTGTTGTAACAGGATTATTATTGGCATTTAACGTACCTGCATCACTTCCTTGGTGGATGTGTCTAGTAGGAGGAATATTTGCAATATTAGTAGTTAAAATGGTATTTGGTGGAATTGGATGTAACTTTGTCAATCCAGCACTTGCTGCAAGAGCATTTTTATTAGCATCATTCCCAGTTGCAATGACTGCTTGGACTCAACCAGGTGTTAACTGGATAGGTAAAAACTTAGATGCAGTTAGTACAGCAACTCCATTGAGCTTTTTGAAAAATGGAGCAGCAGGATTAGCAGACCTTTCTAGCAATGGAATTAGTCTCGCTGATATGATGATTGGTAATATTGGTGGATGTATAGGTGAAACATCAGCAATATTATTATTATTAGGTGGAGTATACCTAATGTATAAAGGCATAATAAATTATGTTATACCAGTATTTTACATAGCAACTGTATTTATATTAACATTCCTTTTAGGTGGATTTAATATAAATTTCGCAATATATCAATTGTTTGCTGGAGGTCTTATGTTAGGTGGATTCTTCATGCTTACGGATTATACAACTTCGCCTATGACTAAGAAAGGTCAAATAATATACGCTGTATTAGCTGGTCTTATAACAACTGTTATAAGAATGTATGGTGGATATCCAGAAGGTGTATCTTACTCAATACTACTAGTAAACTGTCTTGCTCCACTTATAGATAAGTTTGTTAGAAATAGAGTGTTTGGGGAGGTGGCTAAATAATGAATAGTATTGTAAGACTAGGTGGAACTTTACTTGCTATAAGTGCTATAGCCGCATTAGCACTTGGAGCTACAAATCAAGTTACAGCTCCAGTAATAGAACAAAGAAATATACAAGCAAATAATGAACTTAGAAAGGCAGTACTTCCAGAAGCAAAAGAGTTCAAAGAAATGAAAGAAAGTACTTATAAAAACCTTGGAGATGGACTTATAGCTGAGGTATATGAAGGTCTTGATGGTTCTGAAGTAGTGGGATATACTTTAAAAGCTAAACCAAGTGGTTATGGTGGAGAAATTGAAGTTATGGTAGGTATATCATCTGAAGGTCAAGTTACAGGTGTTGATATTGGGAATATGACAGAGACAGCAGGACTTGGAGCAAAAGCTAAAGATGATGCGTTTAAAGGTCAATACAAAGGAAAAACTGCTGAACCTCTTGAAGTAGCAAAAGGTAGTACAACAGCAGACAATCAAATACTAGCAATATCAGGTGCAACTATTACGTCTACAGCAGTTACTACAGGAGTAAATGCGGCTATAGATGTTTTCAATAGTGCTCTTAATAAATAAGGAGGGTTAATTATGAATTTAGCTAAAGTATTTAAAAATGGGCTAATAGATGAGAACCCAACATTTGTGCAAGTTATAGGTATGTGTCCAACACTAGCCGTTACAACTTCAGCAATAAATGGAATCGGTATGGGTCTTTCAACAGCAGCAGTTTTAATATGTGCAAATTTAGTTATATCATTACTAAGAAAAATCACACCAGATAAGATAAGAATACCTATATTTGTAGTAATTATAGCTACATTTGTTACAATAGTAGGAATGGTTTTAAAAGCATATGTTCCTGCTCTTGATAAGGCTCTTGGTATATATATACCATTAATAGTTGTTAACTGTTTAATACTAGCTCGTGCAGAAAGTTTTGCTTTTAAAACTGGTCCACTAGCTTCAATTGTTGATGGTGTGGGTCAAGGTCTAGGATTTACTGTTGCTCTTACAATAATAGGTGCAGTAAGAGAATTACTTGGAAATGGTAGTTTATTTGGATTGACTCTATTTGGAGCATCTTTCCAACCAGTATTAATATTTATATTACCACCAGGTGCATTCTTAACATTAGGATTCTTATTTGCAGGATTTAATAAATTAAGAAGTAAAAAAGCGTAGTGGAGGTGTAATAAATGAATTTAATACTTTTATTTTTAAGTATCGTTCTTGTTAATAACGTTATAACATCTCAGTTCTTAGGTATATGTCCTTTCTTAGGAGTTTCTAAGAAAGTTGATACAGCAGTTGGGATGGGAGTTGCAGTTACATTCGTTTTAACTTTAGCTTCAATTATAACTTATTTTATACAGATTTTATTAGTGAAAACTGGAACTGAATTTTTACAAACAATAGCTTTCATATTAGTTATAGCTTCTATAGTTCAGTTCGTTGAAATGGTAATTCAAAAGATGAGTCCATCTTTATATCAAGCATTAGGAGTTTATTTACCTCTTATAACTACAAACTGTGCAGTTCTTGGTATAGCTCTAGTTAATGTTCAAAAAAGTTATAACTTAGTAGAAACAATAATAAACGGATTTGGAGCTGGAGCTGGATTTACTTTAGCAATAGTAATATTCGCAGGTATAAGAGAAAGACTAGAATTAGCTGATATACCAGAAGCGTTTAAAGGTTTCCCTATAACACTTATATCAGCAAGTTTAATGTCAATAGCTTTCTTAGGATTTACAGGACTTATAAAGCTATAAAAAAGAGGGGTGAAAATAGTGATACTTACAGCTGTATTAGTTTTAGGAGTTATGGGCTTAATCTTCGGGATAGTGCTAGATTTCGCATCTAAAAAGTTTGCTGTAGAAGTAGACGAGAGAGTGGAAGCTATACTAGGAGTACTTCCAGGAGCTAACTGTGGTGGTTGTGGATTTCCAGGTTGTGGAGGTCTTGCAAGTGCAATAGTTGAAGGAAAAGCACCAGTTAATGGCTGCCCTGTAGGTGGAGCAGATGTTGGTGCAAAAGTAGGAGAAATAATGGGAGTAAGTGCTGAAGCAGGTGAAAAACAAGTAGCAAAAGTTATTTGTAAAGGAACTTGCTCAAGTGCAAAAGATAAATATGAGTACGAAGGAATATCAGATTGTAGAGCAGCAAATGTTTTAAATTCAGGAGCTAAAATGTGTAAATTTGGATGTTTAGGTCTTGGAACATGTAAGGCTGCTTGTAAATTTGATGCTATCTCTATAGTTGATGGAGTAGCAGTAATAGATGAAGAAAAATGTGTAAATTGTGGAAAATGTAAAGAAGTTTGCCCTAAGGGTATAATAATCACAAAACCAGAAAGCCAAGAAGTAGTTGTAGAATGTAATAGCAAGGAATTTGGTAAAGCTGTTAAGGAAAAATGTACTGCTGGATGTATTGGTTGTGGAATGTGTGTGAAAGCTTGTAAATTTGATGCTATAGTATTTGAAAATAAAATAGCTAAGATAGACCCTAGCAAGTGTGTAGGCTGTATGGAATGTGTAGCAAAATGCCCTACAAAAGTAATATCAGGTGATATAACTAAGAAAAAGAAAGTTACTATTGACCAAGAACTTTGCGTTGGATGTACAGTATGCAAAAAACAATGTAAGTTTGATGCAATAGAAGGAGAATTAAAAGAAAAACATAAGGTAGATGCTGATAAATGTGTAGGATGCCATTTATGTATGGAAAAATGTCCAAAGAAAGCTATTAAAATTTTGTAATATGGACAAAATAAGGATATGGAATAATTTCCATATCTCTAATGAGTACATAAAACAGAGGTATGGAATAATTTCCATACCTCTATTTTATGTATATTTATTCTATTGGTAATAAATATAACAATAGTGTAACAAAAAAGGTTCGACATTTCTGTTGAATTTTTTACAATATAGTGATAGACTAAATAGGTACAAATTACGTACAAACGAGGTGAATAAATGAATATAATCTTGGCATCAGCCTCTCCAAGAAGGAAAGAAATTCTAGAGAATACAAATGTAATATTTGATATAATTAAAAGTGAAATTGATGAGATTATATTGGAAGGCGAAGCACCAAAACATTTAGTTATGAGATTGGCTTTTGAAAAAAGCATGTCTGTAGCATCTGAACATAATGAAGATGTTGTTATTGGAGCTGATACAGTTGTTGTTTTAGACAATGCTATTTTAGGAAAACCTAAAGATGAGTCTTGTGCAAGAGATATGCTAAAAAGACTATCTGGAAGAGAGCATCAAGTCATAACAGGTATTAGCTTAATAAACTTGTGCGAAGATAAGAAAGTAATTGATTATGTAATCAGCAATGTGAAATTTAAAACGTTATCAGAACAGGATATTGAGGATTATCTGAGAACTAAAGAGTCATTTGACAAAGCAGGAGCTTATGGCATACAAGGCTATGGGGCTTTGCTAGTTGAAGAAATTAAAGGAGACTATTTTAATATAGTTGGTCTTCCGATTTCAAAGTTAGGTGACTTATTAAAAAAACATTTTAATATAAATCTTTTTTACGGAGTGTGATTTATCTGAAAAGGTCATTTAATTCAACCATTAAGGTAAAAGAAATGGCACCAGAGGAAAGACCCAGAGAAAAGATGCTTGCTGAAGGAGTAAAGAGCTTATCAAATACTGAATTGTTGGCTATACTTTTAAGAACTGGCAATAAAAACAAAAATGCTATTGAGTTAGCCAACTATATAATAAATAGAGATATTCAGGGTATTAGACATTTAGAAGATATGACAATAGAGGAGCTGTGTAATATAGATGGAATTGGGTTATCAAAATCAACTCAAATTAAAGCAGCTTTAGAACTAGGCTCTAGAATAGCCAGTTTTAAACCTATGAAGTATAAAATAAAAAATCCTTGGGATATACATAAATATTATATGGACAGCCTGAGGTATTTAAAAAAAGAGGTTTTTAAAGCGGTTCTTTTAAACACAAAAAATGAGATAATATCTGATGTAGATATATCTGTAGGGACTTTAAGTTCGTCATTAGTCCATCCTAGAGAGGTTTTTAAAGAAGCTATAAGGAGAAGTGCAAGTAAAATAATAGTAATGCATAATCACCCTTCAGGAAGTGTGGAACCATCAAGCGAAGATAAGAATATCACATCAAGACTTGTTAAATGTGGAGAAATAATTGGAATAGAAATAATTGACCATATAATTATTGGAGATGGATTATACTTTAGCTTTAAAGAAAATATGATAATTTGACTTTATATGTGATAAAATAGTAGGAGAATGTTTTTAACATGATTCTTAATAGTAGGAAGGAGTAAAATCATGGCTAAGGAAAAAAAGAAAGAGAAAAAAGGTTTTTTTAGTTTTAATAAGATGACAAAGGATATGGGAATAGATTTAGGGACTGCAAATACATTAGTTTACATAAAAGGACAAGGTATTGTTGTTAGAGAACCATCAGTTGTCGCAATAAGAGATGACAGTAAGGAAGTTTTAGCAGTAGGTGAAGAAGCTAAAAAAATGATAGGTAGAACACCAGGAAATATAGTAGCTATAAGACCAATGAAAGATGGTGTAATAGCAGATTTTGATATAACTCAATCAATGATTAGTTATTTCATACAAAAAGCAGCTGACAAAAAAGGTGTTGTAAGTCCAAGAATAGCTATATGTGTTCCTTTTGGAGTTACAGAAGTAGAAAAGAGAGCTATAGAAGAAGCTGCAAGACAAGCAGGAGCTAAAGATGCATTCCTTATAGAAGAGCCAATGGCAGCAGCTATAGGAGCAGGATTAAAAGTTGAAGAACCAGAAGGTAATATGGTAGTTGATATTGGTGGAGGTACTTCAGAAATAGCTGTAATATCTTTAGGAGGAATCGTTACTGCTAAATCTATAAGAATTGGTGGAGACGAGTTTGATGAGTCTATAGTTGCCTATGTAAAAAAAGAATACAATCTTATGATAGGTGAGAGAACTGCTGAAAATGTTAAGATTAACATAGGTTCTACATTTAAAGATGATGAAGAAATAAACATGCAAATAAGAGGTAGAGATTTAATTTCAGGGCTACCTAAGACAATAGAAATCTGTTCTACAGAAGTTAGAGAAGCTTTAAAAGAACCTGTAAGTTCAATAGTAGATGCTATAAAATCTACACTAGAAAAAACTCCACCAGAATTAGCATCAGATATAATGGAAAACGGAATAATGCTAACAGGAGGAGGAGCTTTGCTTAGAGGTCTTGATAAACTTATCACACAAGAAACTGGAATGTCTGTGCAAATAGCAGAAACACCTCTTGATTGTGTTGCACTTGGAACAGGAAAATCTGTTGAAGACCAAGAAATCTTTGAAAAAGTATTAATGATGAATGCTAAAAATTAGAAGTTGGTGATGGCCTTGAGATTTGACAAGAATAAAAATGAGAAAAAAAGGATTAATGTTAAAGTGATAGCAACGGGCGTAGTTGCTATCACTTTAATTGGAATTGTGGGTATATCAATTGGTAAGTTTTCTAGTGGTAGCCCTGTAAATTTAGGAGTAGCATCAGATGCTATTACAAGTGTAGGAAAAGGAATAAATGATGGATTTTCTTTTATCAAAAATGGATTTAAAGACATATCAAATTTTAAAGAAAATTCTAAAAAGGTAAAAAATTTAGAAGCAGAAAATGAAAAACTTAAAAAGAATATGATAGCTTTAAATGCAAAATTAGATAAAACAGAATCATTAGAAGAATTAAAAAAGACACTTAACTTTGTAGAGGAAAAATATAAAGCAACAAGTATTTCTACAAGTGTTGTCAGTAAAAATGATGGAAACTGGTATGAGAGTTTTGTCATAGGTGCAGGAAAAAATTCAGGTGTAAAAAAAGAAAGTATAGTTATGAATGGTAGTGGATTAGTCGGTGTAGTTTATGAAGTTTCAAATAATTATAGCAAGGCAATTTCACTATTGGATTCTAAGGCATCTGTAAGTTTTAAACTAGCAAAGGATGCTAATGCCAAAGGAACAATTACTCAAAATACTACTTTAGATAATAAAGATAGTTATAATAGTAAAGGATATTTACAAGGTTATATGTTTGACTCATCATACAATGTGATTCAAGGAGACATAATAACAACATCAGGTCTTGGATTCTTCCCAGAGGGGATACCAATCGGTGAAGTTGAAAAAGTAGTTGATGATAAAGATAAGTCACTAAAATATGTAGTTGTAAAACCTTATGTTGATTTTAAGAATATAGATGACGTTGTAGTCATAGAACCAAGAAATATAGGATAAAGGGGATAAAAACAATGAAAAAAGTTTTACTTTGTCTGTTGGGGATTGTGCTTATGACTATAGAAAATAGTATAACAAATTATATAGATATTTTTGGCATAAGCTTTAATCTAGTTCTTATATATGTGACTATAATCTCTCTTTATTTAGATGAACTAGAGGGTGGAATTATAGCGGCTATAATAGGGCTTATTAAAGACATAACCGTTGGTGGAATTTTTGGTGTAAATGCGTTAGTTTTGTTTGTTATTGCATATGCAATTGGACACATGAGAGACCAGCTATATAAAGGTAGCTATATTATTACTTTCGTTTTGATTTTTATAGGAAGTTTAATTGATTCAATTGTCAATATAGGTACATCTAGTATAATCTATCAAAGCTATAGCATATCAACACTTTTTATAAAAGGTCTACTAGTAGCACCAATAGTGAATAGTTTAATTGGTTTAGTAATATATCGCTTATCTAAAAGAGCAGTTTTAAAACTTAAAGAAGATTAGTTGGTGAGTTCATGGAAGAAAATAAACAAGTTGATAGACTAAAAATAATTAAAATAGTCATAAGTGTGGTATTTTTAGCTATTTTAGTAAAAATAATCTACATGACTACATTCAAATATGAATATTACAATGAGTTAGCTGAAAATAAAACATATAAGAAGTTGGCAATAGAAGCTCCAAGAGGAGAAATAAAAGATAGATATGGAAGATTGTTAGCAGGAAATAAAAACTTATTTACTGTTCAGGTTTCAGGTAACGATATTAATAAAAAAGATGCAAATAAGCGTTCAAGAGCAAATGAAATATCATTAAAGCTTATAAATTTGCTTGAAAAAAATGGTGAAGAATATGTAGATGAGTTTCCGATATACGTAGAGAATGGAAAATACTATTATACATATGACAGAGATATTAGAGAGTATAAATCAGAAAATGGTATTCCAAACGATTATAATGCTAAAGAAAGTTTTTATTACTTAGTAGATAAACTTATATCAGCTGGAATATTGTCTCAAGAAGATAAAAGATTGGATGCAACAAAATTACAGGCAAAACTGAATGAAAATGGATATTATCCACCTATTTTAGTTAGTAAATGGATGTTTACAGCAGAAAGAGATAAGAGAGATTGGCTGGCTAGTTATAAGATAAAAGAGACCAAGCTAAATGCTAAAGAAGCGTTTGAAAAAGTAAGAAATAGTGAGGCATTAGATATTGATAAAAGCCTAAGCGATGAAGATGCTAGAAAAATAATGGTTGTAAGAGATTTGATAAAATCAAAAGGATATTCTCAGTATAATCCAGTAACCATTGCAAAAGATGTAGGAGAAACTACAATTGCACAAATTGAAGAGCGTGCTATGGACCTTGTTGGTGTTTCAATAGCAGTCGAACCAGTAAGATATTATCCTAATGGAACTTTAGGTTCACATATGCTAGGATATGTAGGAAAAATGCCATCAACTCAAATAGAATCATATCTTCAAAAAGGTTATAAAACTGGAGATATGGTAGGTCTTGCAGGAGTAGAGAAAAGTAATGAAAGCAGGCTAAGAGGAACTGATGGTTATAAAATGGTCAAGGTTGATGCATTAGGAAGAATCAGTAAAGAAATTGAATCTAAAAAGCCTAAATCAGGAGATACTGTATATCTTACTTTGGACAAAGATTTGCAAGAAGTCTCAGATAATGCATTAAAACAGATAATAGAAGTTGCTTCTAAAGGTGGTACTTTTAAAAGTAAATTTGGTGATAAACCAATTAGTGCATATGCAGGAAAAGCACAATCAGCAGCCCTTATAGCTATTGATGTAAAAAATGGAGAAGTACTAGCTTCTTCAAGCTATCCTAATTATGACCCAAATAAATTTGCAAAAGGTATTTCTACAGAAGATTATAAAGCACTTCAGCCAAAGAATCCAAATGACTTACTAGCAGGAAGTCCACTTTTAAACTTGGTTACACAAGGGGAATTCCAGCCAGGTTCTTCATTTAAGATGGTAACCTCAATGGCAGCTTTAGAAAATGGCTTAAATCCAAACTTTACAATAAATGACCCTGGTGTTATCATGCTAGGTAAAAAATCTTTTGGTGACTATGTATGGAACCATGGTAGAGGAAATCATGGTATGACAAACTTGTATAAAGCAATACAAGAGTCTTGTAATATATATATGGCAACTATTGGTACAGGTAAAACATGGCCAGATGGAAAAAGCATTGGTATAGACATGAATGCCAATAA
Organism: Clostridioides sp. GD02367; assembly: GCF_045900275.1. Lineage (NCBI taxonomy): Bacteria > Bacillati > Bacillota > Clostridia > Peptostreptococcales > Peptostreptococcaceae > Clostridioides > Clostridioides sp. GD02367. The sequence continues at coordinate 102,932 of NZ_JBJODK010000004.1, forward strand.
AATTCTTGAATATGCAAAATTATTTGGACTTGACCAAAATACTGGACTTCAAGATGAAGTAGAAGAAAGAGCAGGTAAGGTACCTAGCACAGAGGATAAGCTTAAATCAACACAAGCTCTGTTAAAGTCAAATTTAGAAAGAGAAATGGCAAATGATTTTGTTGATATAACTAGAGATAAAAATCCTAAAGAATATGAAAAAAGAATCAATGAGATTGTAAGCTGGGCAGCAGAAAAGAAAACTCCTGGTAGAGTAGAAACAATGAATAGACTAAAAAAATTGGATGTTAAAGAAGATAGAATTGAAGAAGTAGCAGATTTAGCAGTATTTAGTTATTTTAACTTTGCAAAATGGAGTACTGCAGATACATTCAACTTAGCTATAGGACAAGGTGAGAATGCCTATACACCAGCTCAGATATCAAGATATGTGGCTGCCATAGCAAATGGAGGTAACTTAGTAGAATTATCTGTAGTTGATAGAGCTGTTTCAAGTGATTATTCATCAGTGAAAATCAATGACCAGAAGAAGGTAGAAAAAATACCTTTTAAAAATCCTGATAACTTAAAAGAATTAACAAAAGGTATGAAATTGGTTGCAAGACAAGGTACAGCAAAGAGTGCTTTTGCTGATTTCCCAATAGATGTAGCGGCAAAGACTGGTACAGCTGAGAAAAGTGGGAAAATACCTACAGATAACGAATATGAATATTTAAAAAGTCATATGTCATCTTATAATGTTAATCTAGATGATGCAGTTAAACTAGCAGATAGGATGAAAGCAGAAAAAGAAAAAGAACTTTCATTAGCTAAAGAAAAGGAAGTAAAAAAGAAATTAGAAAATAAAGATTTAAAGGACGAAGAAAGAAAGAAATTAGAAGAAGAATTAGAGGATGGAATAAAAGTTAGATTAGAAGATACTGATAAAGTAAATTCTTCATATTTAAGAAAAGCTATAAAAGAATTAAATCCAAAAATAACAGATGACGAGATAGATAAATTTAAACAAGATTATGGTTCTTTTACATGGACTGTTGCTTTTGCTCCAGCAGATGACCCAGAAATAGCTGTTGTATGTGTAATTCCTCAAGGTGATTCAAGTGTATTCTCACTTTTACCAACTAGAGAAGTTATTGGAACATATATGGGGTTAGAACCAACTAATAGTAAAAAAGACAACAATACGAATGATGTTAACAATTCTTCTGACGAAAATATAAATTTCGAGTCACAAATTAACAGATAGCTTAATCCACGTATAAACTTTAGCTTTATATATAAAAAATAAAAGGATTTAAAGCGTATTTGAAGAATATAAATGATATATCACTCTGGAGGTTGTTATGTCTTTAAGAGAAATTTGTAGTCAAGAACTAGTAGAGTTCAAGGGTAATAAAAGAGGGATAATAGTAAATATAAAAAAAGAAGCTCCATTTGAGGAAATACAGGAAAAAATAATAAACAAATTGGAAGCGTATGTTGGTTTTTTTAATGGGGCTAAAATTAGTAAAATTAATAGTGATTATTTAACTGACATGGAGATTTTAGAATTAAAAGAAGGAATTACTTCTAGATTTGATGTGGAATTTGTTGAAGATCACAAAATTGAAGAAAATAGTAATTTTCCAACAAAATATGTCAATACCCTAAGATCTGGAGAAAATATTGAATTTGAAGGTGATGTAGTAATATTAAATGATATGAAACCTGGTTCAAAAGTCCTTTCAAAATCAAATACAGTTGTTATGGGAGATATAAATGCTGGTGCTAAAGTTGTAGCAGGTGGTAATGTTTTTGTAATGGGTAAAATAGAAGGCTTTGTACATGCAGGTGCAGAAGGTAATGAATTTGCATATGTTGTTGCTGGAAATCTTAATCCTAAAATATTACAAATAGCAGAGAATATTGCAGAAGCTCCAGATGATGAAGGAAATTATGAAATTGAATCAGAAATTAGCCCAGAAATAGCCTTTGTGAGTAATGGAAGAATTGTAATCGAAAGCTATTTGTCAAAATTAGACAAATAGAAAGAAAAATAGGGGGTAGTATTATGAGCGAAGTTATAGTTATAACATCTGGTAAAGGTGGAGTTGGAAAAACTACTACCGCAGCAAACTTAGGAACTGCGCTAAGCCTAGAAAATAAAAAAACAGTAGTTGTAGATGCAGATATCGGACTTAGAAACTTAGATGTAGTAATGGGTCTTGAAAATCGAATAGTTTATGACATAGTAGATGTAGTTGAAGGAACTTGTAGGCTTAAGCAAGCTCTAATAAAAGACAAAAGATTTGATAATCTATATTTATTACCAGCAGCACAGACTAGAGATAAAAATGCTGTCTCAGTTGAACAAATGGTTGACCTATGTGAGAAACTGAAAGAATCTTTCGAGTATATAATAATAGACTGCCCAGCAGGTATTGAGCAAGGATTTAAAAATGCAATAGCTGGAGCAGATAGAGCTATTGTAGTTACAAATCCAGAAATATCAGCAGTAAGAGATGCTGATAGAATCATAGGTCTATTAGAAGCAAATGAAATAAAAGAGATAAGATTAGTTATAAATAGAATTAGAAATGATATGGTTAAACGTGGAGACATGATGGACAAACAAGATATAATAGAAATATTAGCAATTGATTTGTTAGGTCTTGTCCCTGATGATGAAAGTATAATTATATCAACAAATAAAGGTGAACCAGCTATACTTGACTCAAAGTCACTTGCTGGTCAAGCATACAAGAATATCGCAAAAAGGATACTAAATGAAGAAGTTCCTCTACTTGAACTAGAAGTTGAAGATGGATTCTTTGGTAGACTTAAAAAAATGTTTAGCATGGCTAAGTAGCAAAGGAGGATACATCTGTGTTAGATTTATTTAGAGTTTTTTCTAACGATGCTAAAACTAGTAAATCTGTTGCTAAAGAGAGGTTAAAATTAGTTTTAGTTCATGATAGAGTAGATTGTTCACCACAACTTTTAGAGATGATAAAAACAGACATTTTAAAAGTAATAGCCAATTATGCAGAGATAGAAGATGATGGCCTTGAAATAAAAATGTCTAAATGCAGAGGTGAGCATGATGACAAACCTGTATCTGCATTAGTTGCTAATATACCATTAAAGAATATAAAAGATAGATGTATGTAATTAGTGCTTAAAAGGGGGATATCCTTATTGGTATATGCCCCTTTTATTTAATTATGTGTTTAAAGATAGAAAGACGGTGATTCTTTGAAAAAAATCAATATTAATTATAAGTCGACAATTAAGTTGATAAAACAGTTAGACTGGAAACTTATAGTTACAGTATTAGCTATCTTTATTTTTGGACTTGTTATACTTAGTAGTGCAACACATGCTAATTCGACAGGTTCATATAATCAATTAATTAAGCAAGGATTAGCTTTTGTACTTGGTATAGGGATGATTATAGTCATATTATTTTTTGATTATAATCTTCTAGGTAGGTATTACAAAGTGCTTTATATAATAAGTCTTGTTTTGTTAGCCATCGTTTTATTACCTGGAATTGGGACAGAAAAAGGTGGCGCTAGGTCGTGGATTAATTTAGGTCCACTTGATTTGCAAACATCTGAAATAGTCAAATTAACATTTGTACTTAGTTATGCAAAGATACTTGAAACTAAGAAGGACAAATTAAATACATTGAAAGAAGTTATACCTGTTGTGGTTTATGCTATTCCATTTATTGGATTATTACTTGCACAGCCAGATTTAGGAACAGGAATTGTCTTTTGTTGTATGATATTTGCAATGCTATTTACAGCAGGTCTTAGTTCAAAATTGATAAAGAGAGGAATAATCATACTGTTGGTATCTATGCCACTGATGTATTTAATGATGGCAGACCATCAGAAGATAAGAATAGAAGCATTCTTAAATCCAGAAGATGTAACGCTGAAAGGAAATTATCAGGTTATGCAATCTCTTATTGCGATAGGCTCTGGTGGTGTAACTGGTAAGGGGCTATATAATGGAAGTCAAAACCAAGAGGATTTTTTACCTGTACAAGATAGTGACTTCATATTCGCTGTTGTAGGTGAAGAACTTGGTGTAATAGGAATGTCAGTGTTGATAATCTTATTTGCAATATTCTTATTGAGGCTTTTAGTAATTGCAAGAGATGCCAAAGATTTTTATGGAACCCTCATCGTGGTTGGTGTCATGGGGATGTTTGGCTATCAGATAATCCAAAATATAGGTATGACCGTCGCATTAATTCCAGTAACGGGAGTAACATTACCTTTTGTAAGTTATGGAGGTAGTTCTTTATTAACATCCTTAGCAAATTTAGGGTTAGTACTAAATGTGTGTATGAGAAGAAAGAAAATAAATTTCTAGATTTGATACTTGTAAACATAAATTGAGGAGATTGAGTATATGAATATAGCATTAGTAGCGCATGACCAAATGAAAAATACTATGGTCGGATTCTGTATAGGTTATGAATCAATTTTAAAAAAGTATGGACTGTATGCAACTGGAACTACAGGAAAAAGAATAATGGATGAAACTGACTTAAATATAAATAGGTTAGCATCTGGTCCTTTAGGTGGAGACCAACAAATAGGTTCTTTAATAGTAACACAAGATATAGATTTAGTTATTTTTTTAAGAGACCCATTGACATCTCAGGCTCATGAAACGGATATACAAGCATTGATAAGACTTTGTGATGTTTATCATGTTCCAATAGCTACAAATCTAGCTTCTGCAGAAATATTTATAAAAGCTCTTGATAGAGGAGAACTATCATGGAGAGAAGTTAGAAAAAATAAAAGTCAACGTGTTTAAAAAAATAAATTGTATAATTGTATATGAAATAAGGAGATGTTTCAAAATAAAACTTTGAATCATCTCCTTATTTAAATTAAATAATTTTATTTGTTATTAATGACTATTTAACTAATTTTGCAAATTCTGCACCAAATGCCATACAGTCTTTTAATGTTTCTTCACTAGGGAAGAATTTTTTCTTAAGAGATTCTACAGGCATTTTAAATGACATAGCTTTAAGTAAAGTCTCAGCCATAGTTATACCTTCACCACTCCAACCGAATGAACCAAACACTCCTGCTATCTTACCTTGGTTAGCCATTGGGTCTATAACAGAGAATAAATCCCACATAGGTTTAACCATAGTTTTGTTTATAGTTGGAGAACCTAATAGTATTACCTTTGATACTACTAGTGTATCATGCATTTCTGTTAATGTCATATCTTCCAAATCATATAATTCAGCTTTTGCACCTTCTGCATCAAGACCTTCTTTTATCTTTTTAGCCATCTCTAAAGTATTGCTGTAAGCTGATAAGTAGAATATAGAAACTTGATTTTGATTTGTTGTATTAATAGCTTCTGTAGACCATTCAACATATCTTTTAACGGCAGCCATTGGGTCTTTAGTAAGCATTGGACCATGAGAAGTTAATATAGTATCAAATTCTATGTTCATTCCTACAACCTTATCTACAGCGCTTAAAACATGCTTAGCAAATGGTTTAACTATGCAGTCATAATAGTGTTTAGCTGATTTTAGATAATCTTCACTGTTTACTATATCTGCATCAACACTTGCAAAGTGACAACCAAATGCATCACAAGTTAAAAGAGTCTTGTCCTCTTCAATGTAAGTAAACATTGTATCAACCCAATGTAAGAATGGAGCAGTTATAAATTTAAGATTTCTTTTACCAATATTTAGAACTTCACCATCTTTTATTACATGACAATTAAAAGGTCTATTTATTTGACCATCTAAGTATAGTTTAGCAGCTTTAGTACAATAAACTTCTATATTAGGATTTAAATCTAATAAGTACTTTAAACTACCTGCATGGTCTGGTTCTGTATGATGAATTACAACATAGTCAATTTTAGCTATATCAGTAACTTCTGATAGATTGCTTAAGAATTCATCTTTAAAATTTGCCTTTACTGTGTCAAATAAAACCGTTTTTTCGTCCTTGATTAAATAAGAATTGTAAGTTGTCCCAAACTCAGTTTCCATTATTATGTCGAATACTTTTAAACCTTCATCTACTACGCCAGTAAAGTAGATATCTTTTTTTACTTCAAAAACTTTACTCATTTTTAACCCTCCTAAAATTTATCATTATACAAGTAACATACCCCATTTTGGGGTCAATGAAACAAAAGATGTCATTATAAGTTATCTAAAACAATAGTTCTATGTTTATAATATATCATATTTTGTAAAAAAATTGTAATTCAATAAAAATTTAATGTAAAATATACTCAAATATTTTTAGTTATTCTATTTTGTGAATAATATAGGTTTTAAATTCAATATTTTAGTTATATTTTTGATAGAAAATATTTTATCGTGTATAATATTACTTATAAATAAGAATAAAAATAAAGAGCTTGTTTGGAGGAATTTGGATAAATGAATAAAGTAGACTTGAAAAAAATCTTAAAAAAAGTAGAAAAGCCTGCTAGATATCTTGGAAATGAAATAAATTCAATTCATAAAGATACTAGTAATAGTGAATTGATAAGATACGCACACTGCTTTCCAGATTTATATGAAGTTGGTATGAGTCACTTAGGAAGTCATATATTATACGATGTAATAAACAAAGATGAAGACGTATTTTGTGAGAGGGTATATTCTCCTGCTGTTGACATGGAAAATATAATGAGAGAAAAAAACATACCATTATTTGCATTAGAGTCAAGAGAGCCTATAACGAACTTTGATTTTGTTACTTTTACACTTCAATATGAACTTTCATATACTAATATCTTAAATATATTAGATTTAGCAAATATACCAATATTAAAAAAGGAAAGAAAACTGGAAGACCCATTTGTAATGGTTGGAGGCCCTTGTGCCTATAATTCTGAACCTTTAGCAGATTTTGTGGATATAGTAATATTAGGTGAAGGTGAAGAGGTCAATTTAGAAGTAGTAAATGAGTATAAAGAATGGAAGAAAAATAAAACAACTAGAGAAGATTTTTTATATAAAATATCAAGTATAGAAGGAGTCTACATACCAAGTTTTTACGATGTTAAATACAATGAAGATGGTACAGTTCAAAGTGTAACTCCTAATAGAGATGGTATTCCAAAGAATCCTACTAAGAGAATAATAAAAGATGTTGAAACTGTAGACTATCCAGAAAAACTAATAGTACCTTATATAGATACTGTTCATGATAGAATAGTGTTGGAATTATTCAGAGGATGTACAAGAGGATGTAGATTCTGTCAAGCAGGTATGATATATAGACCAATAAGAGAAAAAAGTGTTGAAAGACTTAAGGAGATATTAGATAAATTAGTTAAAAATACCGGATATGATGAAATATCATTATCATCACTTAGTACGAGTGATTATAGTAAGCTATCTGAGCTTACTGATTATTTGGTGGACGAGTATGCTTCTAATAATATAGGGATTTCACTTCCATCTCTTAGATTAGATAACTTCTCAATGGAAATTGCTGATAAAATACAACAAGTAAGAAAGTCTGGACTTACTTTTGCTCCAGAGGCAGGAACTCAAAGGCTTAGAGATGTTATAAATAAAGGTGTTACAGAAGAAGATTTAGAAAATGCAACAGAAAGAGCTTTTGAAATGGGATGGAATAGTGTCAAACTATATTTTATGATTGGTTTACCAACTGAGACTTATGATGATTTAGATGGAATAGCTAAATTAGCATATAAGGTTATTGATATTTACAGAAAAGTAAATGGAGGTAAATTAAAGAGAAGCTTTAGTGTTACAGTAAGTACTTCTACTTTTGTACCAAAGCCATTTACACCTTTCCAATGGCATGGTCAAGATACTACAGAAGCAGTAGTTGAGAAGCAAAGACATTTAGTAAATAAATTAAGAAACAACAATATAAAATACAATTACCATGATTCAAAAACTAGCTTGATGGAAGCTGTAGTGGCTAGAGGAGATAGAAGAATAGGAAAAGTTATATATGATGCATTCAAACTAGGTGCAAAGTTTGATGGATGGGCAGAACACTTTAATTTAGACATATGGAAGGAAGCTATGGAAAAGAATAACCTTTCTATAGATTTCTATGCACATAGAAATAGAAATTATGAAGAGGTATTTCCTTGGGACCATATAGATGTAGGTGTCAATAAAAAATTCTTAATTAGAGAAGATGAGAATGCTAAAAAAGAAAAAATCACTTCTGATTGTAGACATAATTGTAATGGCTGTGGAATAAATATACATGATATAGGAAGGGGGCTTTGCTAATATGAGTAAAATAATAAGAGTAAAATTTAAAAAAGAAGGCGATATGATATATATATCACATCTTGACCTTCAGAGATTATTGCAAAGAGCATTTAGAAGGGCTGAAATAAACTTAGCACATTCTCAAGGATTTAATCCTCATCCTAAGATGAGTTATGGTAATGCTTTGGCTTTAGGTACGGAAAGTCAAGGAGAGTATGTAGATATTGAGATAGAGGAAGAAGATTTATCAGTAGAGGAGTTTTTAAGTAAAGTATCAGTTCAACTTCCAGATGGGATAGAATTTATAAAAGTAAAAGAAATTGATAGACAAACACCTTCTCTTTCTTCTGTTATAGATTATGGAGAATATCTGTTTAATATAGAATTGAAAAGACCTCTTACTAAAGAGTTTGTAAAAAGAAAAGTAATTGATTTTATGAATAATAAAGAGATAATTATAACAAAGAAGAATAAAAAAGGTAAAATGGTCGAAGTAGATATAAGACCTATGATAAGAACTTTTGATGTTTTAAATTTAGAAGATGAACATATTACTCTTACTGCTACTATAGCTACAGGTTCAAAAACTAATTTAAATACTAATATACTTATTCCAAAAATATTAGAGATGTTTGAATTGAATGTTGACCCATTAGATGTTGATATATTGAGAAGAGACTTATATGTATTAGAAGATGGGGAATTAGTGACTCCTATGTAGCTCGAGAGGTGAAGTTGTGAAAAAGATAGTTATCGAGTCCTTAGTAGGGTCTCAAAAAACAGCAGTACTTGAAGATGAAAGATTAGCAGAACTTTTTGTTGAAGATAGTTTAAATAAAAAGACTGTATCCAATATATATCGTGGAATTGTAAAAAAAGTTATACCAGGAATAGAAGCTTGTTTTGTAGATATTGGCTTTAAAAAGCTTGCTTATTTACAATTGAAAAAAGGAAGCACTATAAAATCTGGTCAAGATATTCTAGTTCAAGTAAATAAAGAAGAGATAGGTACTAAAGGTGCAAAATTAAACACTGAAATTAGTATTTCTGGAAGGTATATTGTCTATATACCTTCCAATGATAGAACTACAATATCAAATAAAATTACTGATGAAAAAGAAAGATTTAGATTAAAAAAAATTACTAAAGCAGTGAATAAAGAAAATTTAGGATTAATAATAAGAACTGAGGCTCAAGGTTGTACTCATGATGAAATAAAAAAAGATATAGAAGAATTAAAATTACAGTATGAGAATATTTTAAAAGAATATAAACTTGGTATAGGACCAAAAGTATTATATAAATCTTTAGACTTTGCAACCAAATATGTAAAGGATAATGTGAATGATGATATCGAATCCATAATTACTAACAGTTATGATAGATATTGTGAACTTAAGTCTATTTTAAAGGGAATAGACAATACTTATGTTGATAAACTGTGTCTTGAAGAAAATAGAGATGTATTTGATTTATATAGAATAGAATCTCAAATAGAGAAATTATTAAATAAAAAGGTATGGTTAAAGAGTGGAGGTTATCTAGTAATTGAAAAGACAGAAGCTCTTACTGTTATAGATGTAAATACAGGTAAGTTTGTTGGAACTGGCAAACTTGATGAGACTGTTTATAAAACTAATATTGAAGCTGCAAAGGAAATTGTAAGGCAGCTTAGAATTAGAGATATAGCTGGAATAATAATAATTGATTTTATAGATATGCACAAAAAGAAGCATCAAAACGAGGTTTTACACCTCTTAGAGGAAGAATTTAATAAAGATAAAAGAAAAGCTGAAGTGTTAGGTATGACGAAGCTTGGTTTAGTAGAAGTTGCAAGACGTAGAGAAAAAGAGTCTATTGATAAATATTATCTAATGTCCTGCCCATGTTGTGATGGTGCACAAACGATAAAATCTATACATCATATGGTAGATGGCATTGAAAAAGAAATTATGAGAATAAGCGAGCATACAGTTTATAAAAATATAATAATAGAGTTTAATGATTTTATTTTTAGACAAATAAAAGAATATTATATGGATATAATTGATAAAATTGGTGAAAAATATAATATAAAAATTTCTTTAACTGCAAATTGTACATTAAAACACAATAAAACCAATGTTATTTTCGATAAAATAGTTGACAATAAAATGTAAATATTTTATAATTAATAATTGTAATGCCGCACAGTAAAGGTCTAAATCTTCAAATGAAGTACCTTGTACTGGCGAGTTTGAGGCCGAGGAGGTGTATTTAATGTACGCTATAGTAAAGACTGGTGGGAAACAATATAAAGTTTCTGAAGGTGATGTGTTATTCGTTGAAAAATTAGAAGCTAACGCAGGTGATGTTGTTACTTTAAACGAAGTATTAGCTTGCTCTAAAGATGGAGAATTAAAATTAGGTTCTCCAGTAGTAGAAGGAGCATCTGTTCAAGCTAAAGTTGTTGAACAAGGTAAAGCTAAGAAAGTTATAGTTTTCAAGTATAAAGCAAAAAAAGATTACAGAAGAAAGCAAGGACATCGTCAATCATATACTAAGATAGTTGTAGAAAAAATAAACGCTTAGTAGTTGGTTAAGTTATGATAAAAGTAAAATATTATTATAATGATGATTTCTTGATACAAGGTTTTTGTTTAAAGGGACATGCTGATTTTGCTGAAATAGGCTATGATATAGTGTGTGCTGCAGTTACATCTAATGCTATTGCAGTTATAAATTCTTTAGACAAATTACAAAAGATTGAATTTGAGAAAGTAGTAGGAGAAGAAGGTCATATAGAATGTATAGTTAAAGATATACATATAAAAGATGCACAATTATTACTAAATCACTTTCAATTAGCGGTTGAAGAAATTAAACGGGAATACCCAAAAAATATAAAAATTTTAAAAAAGTAGGGGGTGACTCCATATGTTAAACATGAATTTACAATTATTAGCATCTAAAAAAGGGGTAGGTTCTTCTAAAAATGGTAGAGATTCTATATCTAAAAGATTAGGTGTTAAGAGATTCGATGGGCAATTAGTAACTGCTGGAAGTATAATAGTTAGACAAAGAGGAACTAAAATACATCCAGGAACTAATGTTGGAAAAGGTAGCGATGATACTTTATTTGCATTAGTTGATGGTACTGTTAAATTCGAAAGAAAAGACAAGAAGAGAAAAAAAGTTAGTATATATCCAGTAGCAATAGCTGAGTAATATACATAAAAGGAGTGTTGAGGCACTCCTTTTTCTTATAGTACTGATGAATTTATAATAGTGTTTTTGGTAATGCTAATTAAAAGTTTTTAATTAAGTAGGTGAAGAATTTGTTTATAGATAAGGCAAGAATATTTGTTAAGGCTGGAAATGGTGGAAATGGTTCGGTAGCATTTAGAAGAGAAAAATACGTTCCAGCTGGTGGACCAGATGGCGGAGATGGTGGTCGTGGAGCAAGCATCATATTTGAAGTTGATTTGGGTCTTAGAACGCTAATGGACTTTAAGTATCAAAAAAAATATCAAGCTCAAAATGGTGGGGACGGAAGCAAAGGTAAAAGAGCTGGTAAAAATGGAGAAAATTTAGTATTAAAAGTACCAGCAGGTACAGTAATAAGAGATGAGGCTACAGGTCTTATATTAGCAGATTTAAAGAAAGAAGGAGATACAGCTATAGTTGCAAAAGGTGGTATAGGTGGTAAGGGAAATCAACACTTTGCCAATGCAGTAAGACAAGCTCCAGCTTTTGCAAAGTCTGGTACAGATGGAGATGAAAGATGGGTAACTCTTGAACTTAAAATGATAGCAGATGTAGGTCTTTTAGGATTTCCTAATGTAGGTAAATCAACATTTCTATCTGTAGTAACTAAGGCCAAACCAAAAATTGCAAACTATCATTTCACAACATTGACACCAAATTTAGGTGTTGTCCAAACTAAGTTTGGAGATAGTTTTGTACTTGCAGATATACCTGGAATTATAGAAGGTGCTTCTGAAGGTATAGGATTAGGTCATGAGTTTTTAAGACATGTAGAGAGAACCAAGGTATTGATACATATTGTAGATATATCTGGACTAGAGGGTAGAGATGCTATTGAAGACTTTGACAAGATAAATGACGAACTTAGACTGTACAATGAAAAGCTTTCAAAGAGACCACAAGTTGTTGTTGCAAATAAATTTGATATATTAGAAGATGAAAGCAAGTTTGAGACATTTAAAAATGAATTAGAAGGCAGAGGGTATACAGTCTTTAAAATGTCTGCAGCAACTCGTGAAGGAATAGATGATGTAATAGCTTATGTCTCTAAACTTTTAAAAGAAGTAGAAGATGTAGAATTAGTTTCAGAAGAAGAAATGTACAGACCAGAGCTTGATATTGGTACTGAAGAAGAATTGAGTATAGATATTGAAGATGGAGTGTATGTAGTTACAGGTAAAGCACTTAGAAGAATAATGTATTCTGTAAATTTTGATGATATGGAATCTCTTCAATATTTCCAAAAAGCTATGGAAGGTCAAGGTGTGTTTGACAGACTTAGAGAGATGGGAATAGAGGATGGAGATGTAGTTAGAATTTACGAATTGGAATTTGAATTTTACAATTAATTTTAGTATAGAATTATAGAGGTGAGAATATGTTAAAAGGAAAACAAAGAGCGTATTTAAGATCTTTGGCAAATACTTTAAAACCTACTACACAAATTGGTAAAGAAGGTGTCACAGAAAGTTTCTTAGAGCAACTAGATGATATGTTAAGAGTTAGAGAGTTAGTAAAGGTTACTATACTGGAAAATGCAGGCCTTGATGCTAAAGAAACTGCTAATGTTGTATGTGAAGCTTTAAGAGCTGAATTTGTGCAAGCTATTGGTTTTAAATTTACTATTTATAAAAGAAATGTTGAGGAACCTAAGATACTTTTCCCAGGACATGAACAGGCAAAAGCAAAGATTAAAAATAATAACGTTACAAAAAAAGGGAAACCAACTAAAAGAGCGGTTAGATAATAGCCTATATACTTTTAGGAAAATAAGTTAAAAAAATAGTGACAATTGGCAGAAATTGTATTATACTATTAAACATAAATTTAAATTAGCAATCTTATCAAGAGAGGCAGAGGGACTGGCCCTATGAAGCCCGGCAACCAGTATATTTTATTATACATTGGTGCTAAATCCTGCAGCAGTTATGCTGAAAGATGAGTATAAACCCGTCATATGGCTTGAGTTTATACTCAAGCTTTTTTAATTGGTATATTTATACATATAAATAATTTAATATAATCAAAATGATGGGGGTATGTAACAGTGAAGATAGCAATATTAGGGTATGGAACAGTAGGAAGTGGATTAATTGATTTAATAGAAAACAATAATTCAAAAAGAGATATAGAAATAGTTGGAATTTTAGTTAAAAATAAAGAGAAACATAAGTCTAAGAAGTATTTTGACAAGATAACAACAGATATAGAAGATATATTTGATAAGGATATTGATATACTGGTTGAATTAATAGGAGGATTGAATCCAGCTTGTGATTATGTGACAAGAGCGTTAAATAAAAAAATACATGTAGTAACAGCCAATAAGGACTTGCTTGCAGAGAGAGGTAGTGACCTTATAGAATTAGCCAACCTAAATGATGTTAGTATTAAATTTGAGGCATCTGTGGCAGGTGGTATTCCAGTTTTAAAGCCATTGATAGAATCATTAGAAGGTAACAGTATAAAGAGTATAAATGCTATTTTGAATGGAACTTGTAATTTTATATTATCAAAGATGTATGATGAAAATTTACCATATGATGTAGCTTTAAAACAAGCTCAAGAATTGGGGTTTGCAGAAGTCAACCCAGATGCAGATGTTTTAGGATATGATAGTGCTAGAAAATTATCTATATTATCTACTTTGTCTTATGGAAAAATAGTATATTGGAAAGATTTATTACTAGAGGGAATAACTTCGATAGATGAAAAAGATATAGAATATGCAAAAAAATTAAATTGTAAGATAAAGTTGGTTGCTAGAAGCAAGTATGAATCAGGAGAAGTAAGTGGATTTGTTAGACCAGCATTGGTTGATAACGATAATATGCTTTCAAAAATAGATAATGAGTTTAATGTAGTAATTTTAGTAGGTGATTCAGTAGGAGAACTTTCTTTTGTAGGTAAAGGTGCTGGAAGAGGGGCAACAGGTAGTGCTGTTTATGCTGATATCATAGATGTAATAGATAAGAGAAATGCCAATATAAAGTCATTCTCAAAAGGCAAATTGGACTTAAGTGGACTTATAGAAGATGAATGTAGTGCTGTAGTTAGATTTGATGGATATAATAAAGATGGAATTTTAAAATGTCTAGATAAATATGTAGATAGTTACGATATTATAGACGACGAAGAACTAGCAATTTTTGTAAATGCAAAGTCAGAACATGAAATTGATAGACTCTTGGAAGAGGTAAAAAGAAACAATTATAGTAAATCAGTCAAAAAATTATTAAAGATAGATTAATCTGTTTATATAGGAATTATAAAATTGAAGGTGAAGCAAAACAAAATAAATATTTTGTTTTGCTTCACCTTTTTAATATCTGGTGAATTAATAAGATAATAGAAAAATAAATACGTTATAATTAGCCAATAAAGAAATTTTCACTAGCTTCATTGATAGCTTGTTGAGTTACCCTTATATATCGCTGTGTAGTGGCCACAGAACTGTGATTTAAGAGCTCCTTGACTAACTCTAAGTTATTATTACTCTTTTCAAATTGAGTAGTAGCATAGAGCTTTCTAAAGCTATGTGTGCTTATATTATACAAATTTAAGTATCTGCAAATTATTCTTAACTGTTTTTGAATAGCTTTTGTTTTTATATTTACTAAGTAGTCGTTTGATTTAAGATTATACTTTCTTGCATGTTCATTTATAGATTCAATTATATTTTTATTAACTGGTCTATACTGTAATTTACCTGTCTTTTTTTCATTTATTTCTAACATGTTACCCTTAAAATTTCCTATTTTTAATCTTAAAATATCTGATATTCTTAGACCTAAATTAGCTTCTAACATTAGTGCCAATGCAACTTTAGGATTTTTTCTAAATCTTTTTTCAACGCCATTTTCACTATAAATAAAGCCAGTATGTAATAGTTCCATTATCTTTTTATATTCGTCTATCTCTATAGGTCTTGTTGCCATTTTCAACCACTCCTCTTATTTGATTTGTTAAGTTTGGGTCGGTATTTATTATATAATATAAATGAAATATTATATAATGGAAAAATATACCAATTAACTTATGCAAGCGTGATATATGTGATTAAGGAGAATTTTTTGAAAAATATTTACTAATAAAATTATAAAATTGTGATGAAATAACTGTGTTGTTAAACTAATTAAAAAGGTTATTAAAATTATGACAAATATAATAAAAAAATGGAAGTATTTAGTCAATTTTTGTGATTTTTATTTTTTTCGTAAAAATTTTTTAATGGAGAAAGTGTTTTTATATCTGATTAATTTTCCATCTGTAGATAAACTTTTCATATGTTTTTTAGCAATAAATAAAGCTGAGATTAGATAAATTATTACTACAATTTGAAGAATTGTGTCATAATAGCTAAGATAATAAAACCAAATTAAGTTATTATATATAACATTATATGTATCAGCAAAACTAGAAACCAATACAGTAGAGTTTGCAATAGGATAAAGTATAAATATGAAGAGAGCAGCTAAGATTCCATGAGCAAACTTACTTAGTATGTATAATTTTAAATCTATGTCTGTTTTTGATAAAAATGTACAGCATTGAGCTAGTATGGATAATCCACTAAATCCTATTAAAAAGCTAGCTAAAGATGCTCTTAGTATTTCTGGAGCACTTGTTATACTGGATACCTTATTGCAACCTATAGTAATTTCAAATAAACCACTTACAAATGCTTGACAGAGCTCTTTGTTTACACCTAAAAATGAAAGGGGTAAATACAAAACTGATGCTATTAAAGATATTACATTAAAAAGTGATAGTATTTTAAATACTACTGAAAAAACAATTACAAATCCACCAACTGTGAGTAATGTGTTTACTCCATTAAATACAGCATTTCCAAATAGAACAAAAAATCCATTTCCACTTGAATTTCGAAGATTGATTATATTTTTTATGTTTGTTTTTAAATCTAATTTTGTCTTTGGAAGATTTTCATTACCATAATTTCTAAAAAAAAGACCAACCAATATAGTCCCTAGATAATGGCATAGAATCATTAAATAACCTAAATTTGAGTTTTGAAACATACCAGTGCCAACTGAACCTATTATGAATAAAGGTCCTGATGTAGAACAAAAAGAAACGAGTCTTTGTGCCTCATGTTTAGAAATTTGTCTATTATTTCTAAATTCAGAAGCCAAACTTACCCCTACTGGATAACCAGATACTGCTGATATTGCAAAAGCTAAAGCACTTTTACCTGAAACATTAAACACGAGTCTAGTTATGGGATTAATAATAAATCCTATAATATCCACTATTTTTAAATCGACAATCAGGTTTGCACCAATTATGAATGGGAGTAGTGATGGAACTAGGACGTTAGACCATATAGAGAAACCCTCTCTTGCAGATTTTATAGCTTCATTTGGGTATAGGATAATGCCTAAAACTAGAACTCCAACTATAATAGCTGGAGCAAAAAAAGCAATAATTTTATTTTTTTTCATAATATCACCTATAAATTTGAGTTATAAGATATTATATTAAAAATAATAAAAATATATGAATGTAATGGCTTAAGATATATAATAGATATATATTACAAGAACGATTATCATATTGGAGGAAAAAATGTTTAATAGTATAGCTAGTAAGAAAGTTTATGAACAAGTGATTGAACAAATACAACATAAAATACTGAATGGAGAATTAAAAAAAGGAGATAAATTACTGTCTGAAAGAGAATTGTCTGAACAAATGAATGTAAGTAGAACATCTATTAGAGAAGCTATTAGAGTCTTAGAAACTATGGGAGTGATAGAAAGTAGACAAGGTGAAGGAAACTTTATATGTACAAATATAGAAAAAACTTTAATAGAACCATTATCTATGATTTTTAAACTTAATAATGGGACACTTGAAGACATATTAGAGCTTAGAATAATTTTAGAGATTGAAATTGCAAAACTTGCTTCAAAGAGAATAACTTCTTCTGAAGCTATAGAATTGAAAAATATAATAGATGAAATGAGGATAGAAACTAAGAGAAAAGATAATAACCAAACTTTAGTTTTGTTAGACCAAAAATTTCACAGTAAATTAGCTACAATAAGCAAAAATTATTTAATTCAAAGTCTTTTTATGACAGCATCAAAATTATTTGATGGATTTATAGAAGATGCAAGAGAAAAAATAATTGCAGAACCTTTAAATGAATATATATTACTTGACCAACATGAGGCTATATATAATGCAGTTGTAGAAAATAATTTAGAACTTGCATGTGAAAAAGCAAAAGAACATATGAAGTTTATAAGTAAAAACTATAGAAAAAATGAAAATTAAAAGTTTGTTATAAAATAAATTATTCTTGCAAATGGAATATAATGGTATTATCATATAAGTGTAAAACTGGTATGACCACATACCAATTTTATAGTTTATATAATGGGAGATTAAAAATGGTAAAGTTAAAAGTACCGTATTCAAAGCAAGGAATGATTTTAGAAATACCTGAGAAACGTTTTACTGGTGTTTTGGAAGCAAAATTGGATAATTGTATAGAACATAAAACTCAAGAAGAAATTGTTGAAGAATCTATGAATAATCCAATAGGCTCTCATTCACTAGAAGTGCTAGCTAAGGGAAAAAAGAATGTTGTCATAATTACGAGTGACCATACAAGACCTGTGCCAAGTAAAATAACTATGCCAATTATATTGAAACGAATTAGGAAGGTCAATCCAGACATAGATGTGAAAATTATAGTGGCAACTGGATTTCATAGGCCAAGTACAAGGGAAGAGTTAGTTTATAAAATGGGAGAAGAAATAGTAGATAATGAGGATATAGTTATGCACATATCTACTGATGACGAATCTATGTGTAAAGTGGGAGTACTACCTTCAGGTGGGGATTTATATATAAATAAACTAGCATATGAGGCAGAACTTTTAATAGCAGAAGGATTTATAGAACCACATTTTTTTGCAGGTTTTTCAGGTGGAAGAAAAAGTGTACTTCCAGGAATAGCATCTGCAAAGACTATAATGTACAACCATTGTAGTGACTTTATAGATAGTGATAATTCAAGAACTGGAAAATTAAAGCATAATCCTATTCATGAAGATATGGTATATGCAGCTAAAGTTGCGAAGTTAGCATTCATACTGAATGTTGTAATAGATAAAGATAAAAAGATAGTTGCATCTTTTGCTGGTGATGTCGAAAAAGCACACACTAAAGGTTGTGAATTTGTAACAGAGCTATCAAAAGTAAATTCTATAAAATCAGATATTGTTGTAACTACAAATGGAGGATATCCGCTAGACCAAAATATTTATCAAGCAGTTAAGGGGATGACAGCAGCAGAGGCAACTTGTAGGGACGGTGGAGTAATAATAATGATTGCAGCATGTAATGATGGTCATGGAGGTCAATCTTTTTATGAAAATGTAGCAAATGCAGATTCTCCAAAGCAACTATTAGAAAAAATTAGGAGTGTTGGTAGATGTGATACAATCCCAGACCAATGGGAGTTTCAGATATTAGCAAGAATATTATCTAAATATACTGTGATAATGGTAACGGATAAATGTAATCCTGAAATGATAAAGAAAATGCATATGAAGCATGCGTTTAATTTTAAAGAAGCTTTAGAAATGGCGACTAGTATAGTTGGTATAGATAGTAAGATAGTAGTTATACCTGATGGAGTGTCAGTTATAGTTAAATAAAAAAGGAGTGTACTTTATGGAAATTTTGACATGTATAAAACAAGTACCTGGAACAACTTCAGTAGAAGTTGATGAAACTACAGGAGTACTAAAGAGAGATGGAGTAGATTCAAAAATGAATCCTTATGACCTATATGCTTTAGAAACAGCACTTAGAATAAAACAAGAAAAAAAAGCTAATCTAAAAGTACTTAGTATGGGGCCTCCTCAAGCAAAAAAAGTAATAGAAGAGAGCTTTATGATGGGAGCTGATCAAGGAGCTTTAATAAGTGATAGAAGATTTGGAGGTGCAGATGTACTGGCTACTTCTTATACTATATCACAAGGCATCAAGAAGATGGGAAAGGTAGATTTAATAATATGTGGGAAACAAACTACTGATGGTGATACAGCACAGGTTGGACCTGAAATAGCTGAGTTTTTAGATATACCTCATGTTACTAATGTCACAAAATTAATTGATGTCAAAGAGAAAAGTATAGTTGTTGAAATAGATATGCCAAACGATTTACAAGTATGTGAGATTGAATATCCATGTTTAATAACTGTAGAAAAAGATATTTTTCAACCAAGACTACCTTCATTTAAATTAAAATTAGATACTAAAGAAAGAAAAATACCTGTATATAACTTAGATGATTTTGAAGACAAAGACGAAAACAACTATGGACTTAATGGTTCTCCTACTCAAGTTGTAAAAATATTTCCTCCAAAGCCAAATACAGATAAAAATATTGTAAGAGGAAATGCAGATGATTTAAGTTCTGCACTCATAAATAAATTAGAGGAATTAAAATTAGTTTAAGGAGGATTAATAAATGTCAAAGATAATTGTAAATCAAGATAAAATAACTGATTTAAAAGGAGTATTAGAAATATGTCCTTTTGGTGCTATAGAAGAAAAATCAGGGATAGTAGAAATAAGTGCTGGATGTAAGATGTGTAAGTTATGTGTCAAAAGTGGGCCAAAAGGTGCATTTGAATTTATAGAGAGTTGCAAAGTACAAATAAATAAAGAGGAATGGAGGGGAATTGCAGTATATGTGGAACATCACAATGGAAGCATACATCCTGTGACATATGAGCTTATAGGAAAAGCTCGTGAGATGGCATCAAAGATAAAACAACCTGTGTATTGTGTGTTTGTAGGAAAAGATATAAAAGATAAGTGTAATAATTTGATTTCTTATGGTGTGGATGAAGTATTCGTATATGATGAGGATGAATTTAAAGATTTCAGGATAGAACCATATGCAAAAGCAATAGAAAATTTTATAAAGAATATAAAGCCAACAATAATGCTAGTAGGTGGAACTACACTAGGTAGGTCATTAGCTCCAAGGCTTGCTGCTAGATTTAGAACTGGTCTTACAGCCGATTGTACAATACTTGGTATTCAATCAAATACTGATTTAGACCAAATAAGACCAGCATTTGGTGGAAATATAATGGCTCATATAAATACACCTAATAATAGACCACAATTTGCTACTGTAAGATACAAAATATTCTCAGTACCAGAAAAAGTGCAGAATGCTACAGGAAAGATTACTTTATGTCAAATAGAAAAAAAAGATCTAAGCTCTAAGATTAAAGTACTGAGTGTAAAAGAAAAAAATAAAGAAGTGGGTTTAGAAGAAGCTGAGGTAATAGTTGTCGCAAGTAGGGCAATAAAGAAACAAGAAGATATGGAGATGATATATAAGTTAGCTGATAAATTAAATGCTCAGGTAGCAGGAACAAGACCTGTAATAGAGGCAGGATGGATAGATGCCAAAAAACAAATAGGTCTTAGTGGTAGAACTGTAAAGCCTAAACTTATAATAACTTGTGGTGTATCTGGAGCTGTTCAATTTGTTGCAGGGATGCAAGGTGCTGATTATATAGTAGCTATAAATAAAGATGATAAGGCTCCTATACTTGATGTAGCGCATCTAGCTTTAATAGGTGATATTTATGATATTATTCCTAAATTGATTGAAAAGATAGAAAATAAAAAAGATGATAATCAAATATATATGGCATCAGCAGCCAAATAGGGGGATAGAAATGTACAAATTAATCGATAAAAAAGATATAGATTTTTTAATAGATACTTGTGGAGAAGAAAACGTAATAGTTGGAAGTGATATAAATGAAGATTTTTCACATGATGAACTTGGAGGGATTGAAAAATATCCTGAAGTTTTAGTAAATGTAGTTGAAACTGAACAAGTATCTAAAATAATGAAATACGCATATAAAAATAATATACCAGTTACACCAAGAGGTCAAGGAACTGGTCTTGTAGGTGCTGCTGTTGCCATAAAAGGTGGAATAATGATTAATCTGTGTAAAATGAATAAGATACTTGAAGTTGATTATGAAAATTTAACATTAACGGTAGAACCAGGAGTATTGTTGATGACAATAGGTCAATATGTTCAAGATAGAGATTTGTTTTATCCACCTGACCCAGGTGAAAAAAGTGCTACAATTGCTGGTAATATAAATACTAATGCAGGTGGGATGAGAGCAGTAAAATATGGTGTTACAAGAGATTATGTAAGAGGTCTTGAAGTTGTATTGCCAAATGGAGAAATTATAAATGTAGGTGGAAAAGTGGTTAAAAATAGTTCAGGATATAGTATAAAGGACTTATTAGTTGGCTCAGAAGGAACTTTAGGAATAGTCACTAAAGCTATATTAAAATTGCTTCCACTGCCAAAGAAAAGTATAAGTTTACTTATACCATTTCCAAATTTATCAATGGCAATCGAGACTGTTCCTAAAATAATAAAGTCAAAGTCAATACCAACAGCTATAGAATTTATGGAAAGAGATGTAATACTAGCAGCAGAAGAATTTTTAGGTAAGAAGTTTCCAGATAATACATCAGATGCTTATCTTCTACTTACATTTGATGGAAATAGCACTGAAGATATAGAAAAAGAATATGAAAAGGTAGCTAATTTATGTCTAGAAAATGGTGCATTAGATGTATTTATATCAGATACACAGGAAAGAAATGATTCTATATGGTCAGCTAGAGGGGCCTTTTTAGAGGCTATAAAGGCATCTACAACACAAATGGATGAATGTGATGTTGTTGTTCCAAGAGATAAGATAGCAGAGTTTATAAGATATACTCATGAGCTTCAAGATGAATTAAAAATAAGAATAAAAAGTTTTGGTCATGCAGGAGATGGAAATCTACACATATATATTTTAAAAGATGGTATGGATGATAATACATGGAAGACAAGATTAAAAGAAACTTTTGACTGTATGTATAGAAAGTCCAGAGAACTTAGTGGTCAAGTTTCTGGCGAACATGGTATAGGGTATGCTAAAAAAGAGTACTTACATGAATCAAATTCAGATGCTTATATGATGCTAATTAAAAATATAAAGTTAGCTTTTGACCCAAAAAATATTTTGAATCCAGGAAAAATATATTAAACATACCAATAATGTAATATTTTAAAATTTACTTTTAAATGACAACATAAATTGTAAAAGTTTTAGGATGGCAATATTTACTTAAATTTAGAAATTAGCATAATATTTAAGTTGATGTTGCCATCCTAAAAGTATGTGCAAATAGATTCAAATGAGATTATTGTGTTTATATAAAGTATTAATAAAATAGTTTTTTATAAATATTTTTTATTTTAAGAATCTATTTTACATAGACTGGATGAGTATAAAAATCCATAGGACCTTTTATTAAGTCTTTATTATTTTTATAATATACTGAGTCATATATATTTGTAGATTTTATATCATAATTTATGAGTGTTTTAAAAATTACATCATCTAATGAAAATGATATATTTGAAAATTTGTTTATTATTTCTGTTTCAGATTTATTTTTTATTTCCTTTAGAACTTCTCTGCCTTTATCATTAAAAGCAAGTATTCTTACATAAGGAATAGCATCTATGTTTTTTACAAGTTGCATATCACTTTTTTTAATACCTAATAATATATTGTTTAAAGTTCGTTTAATTTTGGTTAAAGTATATCGTTTAGATTTAATTGATAATTGCAGTTCATATAAAGATTTAGATGTAAAAATATCTTTGTAGATTTTATTTTCTATACCTTCATTTACTTCAAAATAATCTTTTAAATTGTCTATATCTCTAAGTATAATGGTCTTTAAAGTATCAAAGAAAAAATCATCAAACATAGGTAAAAAGCCATTATCTATTTTTTCATTTAGGATGCTATAAGTCTTTTTTGGAATAACATTTTTTAAGTGAAAAAGACTATTATTTTCTTTAAGTGAAGTTCTTATAGCAGTAGCAGAACAAATATTACTATTAATTTCTTCAGAATTGTATTCTGAATGAACTCTAGAGATAGTAAATGGTTTTATATCACTATTTAGGTGGATAAGATTTTTTATATATTCTATACCAAGTATATTATTTGATGAATTTAATGTTTTTGATAATTGTTCCTTTGAATAATTCTCCATGAATCCATTTTTTTTGCATCGATGTATATAATCAAAAAGTGCATTAGCTCTAGCTGTTGGAAATAACATGCCCTCATCTAAATATTTTTTTAAGAATAGCTTAAAGTCATCTGGCTCACTTGCTAAAATTTCTGCAATATTGTAAAGAATTTCTGTATTTCCTTCTTCGCTACCAAAACATACAGAATCTATACAGTTTAGTGAATTTAAAATTGTTATGGCACCATGAGAAAAAATTTCAGCACTTTGGCAAGCAAATAGAGTTGGTAATTCTATAACTAAGTCTACACCATTTTCGACAGCAATTTTTGCTCTAGTATATTTATCAAATAAAGCTGGTTCGCCCCTTTGTAGAAAATTTCCACTCATTATTGCTACAGTATGTGTTGCATTTGTTTTTTCTATAGATTTAGATAAGTGATATATATGTCCATTATGAAATGGGTTGTATTCAACTATTAATCCAAGTACATTCATAAAATACTCCTTCTATCTTTAGTTATTTTTATATATATCTTAATTTATTAAAATGTATATAAAATTTAAATTTTTAATTATAAAACTAAAAAACGTAAAAAAAGTTATAAAAATGTAGAAATACTACATAATAAAAACCTAGTTAAATGTTATTAAAATAACTTTATTAGAGCTTTATATTATATTATTATAGCAAATGGGAAAGAATAATCTACATTAAGTTAATTTGTTAATAGATTATTAGGAAAATACACAAATTACCATACTATAAATATGATATAATATAAAAAAAAAGTATATACTTTTATATTAAAAGGTGATATATTATTTATGAAAATCGTTTAATGTATACAATAATATATCTATGACAAAATGATAAAAGATAGAGTTTTATTTAGACATTTATTACAAATCAAAATTTATTACATATTATTTATAAAAATCTAAGGAGGAAATAATAATGAAAATATTAGTATTAAACTGTGGGAGTTCTTCATTAAAATATCAATTAATAGATATGAGTAATGAAGAAGTTTTATGTATAGGATTAGTTGAGAGAATAGGAATAGAAGGTTCTATACTAAAACATGAAAAAGCAGGTAGAGATGATAAATACATTGTTGAACAACCAATGAAGGACCACAAAGATGCAATAGCATTAGTTTTAGAAGCTGTTGCTCACCCAGAATTTGGTGCAGTTAAAGAAATGAAAGAAATAGATGCAGTAGGACATAGAGTTGTACATGCTGGAGAAAAATTTGCTACTTCAGTAGTAATAACTCCAGAAGTAGAAGAAGCTTTAAAAGAGTGTATAGATTTAGCACCACTTCATAATCCAGCAAACATAATGGGAATAGATGCTTGTAAAGCTATACTTCCAGATGTACCAATGGTAGGAGTATTTGATACTGCTTTCCATCAAACAATGCCTAAATCTTCATATTTATATGGTTTACCTCATGAATTATATACTAAGTATGGGGTAAGAAGATATGGATTCCATGGAACTTCTCATAATTATGTATCTCAAAAAGCAGCAGAGATATTAGGAAAAGACATAAAAGATTTAAAAATAGTAACTTGTCACTTAGGAAATGGAGCTTCTATAGCTGCTGTTGATGGTGGAAAATGTGTAGATACATCTATGGGATTCACTCCATTAGAAGGATTAATAATGGGAACTAGATGTGGAGATATAGACCCAGCTATATTACCTTTCTTAATGAGAAAAGAAGGTTTAGATGCTGATGGATTAGACAAATTAATGAATAAAGAATCTGGAGTATATGGAATGACTGGAATTTCTAGTGACTTCAGAGATATAGAAGATGCAGCTAAAAATGGAGATGAAAGAGCTCAAGCGACATTAGAAGCTTATGTTAAAAAAGTACAAAAATATATAGGTGCTTATGCTGCTGAGATGAATGGATTGGATGTCGTAGTATTTACTGCTGGTGTTGGCGAAAATGGAAAAGCTATAAGAGCAGATATAGCTTCTAATATGGAGTTCTTAGGAATGAAGTTAGATAAAGAAGCTAATGATGTTAGAGGAAAAGAAACAATAATATCTACTGCTGATTCTAAAGTAAAAATGCTTTTAATACCAACTAATGAAGAATTAATGATAGCTAGAGATACATTAAGATTAGTAAAATAATTTAAGCAAACTTATGCCTATCAAGTAAAAATACTTGACAAACAAATGCTAGATTTGTATAATAAATTTGGTGATATGTTGAGGTGAACTTAATGAAAGTTAGCATAGAAAAAATAAATAGAAAAGAAACTGATAAAATAGACTTGAATTTTTGTGAAAAAATTGATACTATTAGTTATTGTGATGAGATTTACAAATTAGTATCACCTGTAAATTTAAAAGGGAAAGTGTCAAAGACTAATAAAGGTTTATATCTAGATATAGATGTCAATTTTACAATTGTTGACAATTGTTCAAGATGTCTTAAAGAAGTAGAGATACCACTAGAGTATTCTATACAAGGTTTTTTAGTAAAAGAAGAAGATTATGATGAAGATGAATTTGAGGAATTTGATCCTTTTATATTCGATGGCGAAGAAATCGACCTTATTGATATAATAGAACAGACATTAGATTTTAATGTACCTCATAAGGTTCTTTGTAGTGAAAACTGTGAAGGTCTTTGTCAAGTATGCGGAGCAAACTTAAATGAAGGAGAATGTTCTTGCAGTGAAATTACAAACGATGAGGAATACATAGATCCTCGTTTTGCTAAATTAAAAGATTTATTTAATTAAATTTTGACTAAGGAGGTGGCGTAAATGGCAGTACCAAAGCGTAAAACGTCTAAATCAAACACAAAAATGAGAAGAGCAGCTAACTCAAAGATGGAAGCAACAGGATTTGTAAGTTGCCCACAATGTCATGAGCCAAAATTACCACATAGAGTGTGTCCAGACTGTGGATATTATAAAGGTAAAGAAGTTGTGTCTAAGTAATAGCTTCTAAAAAACATGTAGAGTATACTCTACATGTTTTTTTTGTACATATAAAAATAAGATGATTTACTAGAGAAATAAGTGGATTTTATGCATATTAAAAAATAGAAAAATAATAATATAAGTATTGAAAATTTTTGTGTGTTACTATATACTACTATTAGTAGCTGGTACTAATTACAGCTATAAAATTTGGAGGGAACATGAAAAAGAAAAGTAAAGCCCAAAGACAAAAAGAGCTTATAGATATGCTAAAGACGGATCCTTTTTATACTGATGAAGAATTATCAAGTCTGTTTGATGTAAGTATACAGACTATAAGATTAGATAGAATGAGTCTAAACATACCAGAGCTAAGAGAAAGAGTCAAATCAATAGCAGAAACTCAGAGTTCAAAAGTAAAGACTTTAGGAGTAAAGGAAATTACAGGAGAAATCATTGATTTATCTGTAGGGCGATTAGGTATATCTATGTTAGAAGTTACACAAGACATGATTTACTCTAAGACTAATACTTTAAAAGATACGTATATATTTTCTCTAGCAGATTCATTGGCAATGGCTATAATAGATGCACCTAAAGTTATTATGAGAGTTGCAAATGTAAAAAGTTTTAAATTGATAGAACAACAAGATAGGCTTATAGCGAAAGCCGAAGTATATAGAAATATAGATAAAAAGCATTATGTAAAAGTTGTTATCAATAATAAAGCTCAAGAGCAAATATTTAGAGGAAAGTTTATCTTTGAAGAATTAGATTAGGAGGGTAATTATGAAAATAGTAATTGATGGAATGGGTGGAGATAATGCACCTAAATCTAATGTAGAAGGCGCAGTAAATGCTATAAAAGAATATAATGTTGATTTAATAATCACAGGAGATAAAGATTTATTAGAAAAGGAATTTTCAAATTATGAATTTGATAGAAATAAACTAGAAATAGTTCATACTACTGAGATTATAGAAAATGAAGATAAACCAGTAAAGGCTATAAGAAGTAAAAAAGATTCTTCTATGGTAGTAGCATTAAACCTCGTAAAAGAAGGAAAAGCAGATGCTATAATATCAGCTGGAAATACAGGAGCCTTACTTGCTGGTGGATTATTTGTTGTTGGCAGAATAAAAGGAATCGATAGACCTTGCTTATGCTCAGCAATACCGAATGTAAAGCGAGGAATGACACTTATAGCAGACTGTGGCGCAAATGCAGATTGTAAACCTAAAAATCTAGTTGAATTTGCAGCTATGAGCAATATCTATGCAAGAAAGGTTTTAGGTCTTGAAAATCCTAAGGTAGCATTAGCAAATGTTGGACTAGAAGAAGGTAAAGGCAATGATTTAGTTAAAAGGTCATACGAAGAAGTTAAAAAATTAGATTTAAATTTTATAGGGAATGTAGAAGCTAGAGAAGTTATAAATGCATACACAGATATAATCATATGTGATGGATTTACAGGTAATATATTACTTAAGTCTGCTGAAGGTGTAGCTCTTTCAGTTATGAGCCTTATAAAGGAAACTTTTATGGCTAGTACAAAAAGTAAAATAGGAGCATTACTTATAAAGGATGATTTAAGAAAATTGAAGAGTTTTATAGATTATTCTGAGTATGGTGGAGCTCCACTTTTAGGTCTAAATGGAGGCGTTATAAAAGCTCATGGAAGCTCTGATGCCAAAGCTATAAAGAATGCTATAAATCAAGGCATTAAATTTGCAAAAGGAAAAGTTGTTGAAGATATAAGTCAATTTATAAGCAAATATAATGAAGAAAATAAAAATAACGAAGATGAATAAACTCGTTTTGGAGGTTTAATATATAATGAATACAAAGGCTGGAATATTGGGAGTAGGAAGTTATTTACCTGAGAAATCATACGATAATTTTCACTTCGAAAAGATAATGGATACATCAGATGAGTGGATAAGTACTAGAACTGGTATTAAGGAAAGAAGATTTGCAGAAGAATCTGAAGCAACTTCTGACCTAGCATCTAAAGCTGCCCTAAAAGCGATAGAATGTGCAAAGTTAAGTGTAGAGGATATAGAGTTGATTATATTGGCAACAATTACTCCTGATATGTCTTTGCCTTCAACTGCATGTATAGTGCAAGATGCAATAGGAGCAGTGAATGCTACTGCATTTGATATATCAGCAGCTTGTTCTGGATTTGTATATGGAGTAACTATTGCAAAGCAATTTGTAGAAACTGGTTGTTATAAGAATGTACTTGTAATAGGAGCAGAAACTTGTTCTAAGTTTTTAAATTACGATGATAGATCAACAGCAGTATTATTTGGAGATGGTGCTGGAGCAGCTGTTATTGGACCTGTAAGTGAAGGTGGAATACTATCTACTCATATGGGTTCTGATGGTAAAGGAAAAGATTGTTTAAAAGTACCTGCTGGAGGTTCAAGACTTAAAGCAAGTAAAGAGACTGTAGAAGCTAATCTACATACAATAGAAATGGCAGGTAGTGATGTATTTAAATTTGCAGTTAGAAAGATGGCAGAAACTTCTTTAATAGCTCTTGAAAAAGCTAATTTAAATACAACTGACATAGACTATTTAATACCACATCAAGCTAATATAAGAATCATACAAGCTTCTTCTAAGAGATTAGAACTTGATATGAAAAAAGTTTATGTAAATATAAACAAGTATGGAAATATGTCTGCTGCATCTATACCAGTAGCATTAGATGAAGCTTACAGAGAAGGTAAGATTAAAAAAGGAGATAACGTAGTTTTAGTTGGCTTTGGTGGAGGTCTAACTTGGGGGGCTTCAGTTGTCAAGTGGACTTTATAGTAGAAAATATCTAAGATGCTTTAATTGACAAAATTAACTTTATATTAAGAGTAAGGTTGATTAATAATAAAAAGTTTACTTTTATGATTTCAAGTGAAGGAGAATTGTATGAATAAAATTTGCAAAATATTAAATATAAAATACCCAGTTATCCAAGGGGGAATGGCATGGGTAGCTACTGCATCATTAGCAAGTGCTGTATCTAATGCAGGAGGGCTTGGAATAATAGCAGCAGGAAATGCACCAAAAGAAGCTATAAAAAAAGAAATTATTGAGTGCAAAAAATTAACAGATAAACCTTTTGGGGTAAATGTAATGCTTATGTCACCATTTGTAGATGATATAATGGATTTGATTATAGAAGAAAATGTTCAAGTTATTACTACTGGAGCAGGAAATCCTGCAAAATATATGGATAGATTGAAAGAAGCTGGAACAAAAGTTATTCCTGTAGTGCCAACAATAGCTTTAGCTCAAAGAATGGAAAAGTTAGGGGCTACAGCAGTAATAGCTGAAGGTACAGAAGGTGGAGGACACATAGGAGAGCTTACTACTATGGTTTTGGTTCCACAAGTTGCTGATGCTGTAAGCATACCTGTAATAGCTGCTGGGGGCATTGTAGATGGTAGAGGTATTGCTGCATCTTTTGCATTAGGTGCTAGTGCAGTTCAAGTAGGAACTAGATTTATCTGTAGTGAAGAGTGTTCTGTACATTCAAATTACAAAAACTTAGTAATAAAGGCAAAAGATAGAGACGCGATTGTTACAGGAAGAAGTACAGGTCATCCAGTAAGAACATTAAAAAATAAATTATCAAAAGAATTTTTAAAGATGGAGCAAAATGGAGCTACTCCTGAAGAGTTAGATAAAAAAGGTACAGGTGCTTTAAGATTTGCAACAGTAGATGGAGATATCGAAAAAGGTTCATTTATGGCAGGTCAAAGTGCTGCTATGGTAAAAGAAATAACACCTTGTAAAGAAATTATAGAGACTATGGTAAATCAAGCAA
The DNA here is from genome assembly GCF_045900275.1 of Clostridioides sp. GD02367. NCBI lineage: Bacteria > Bacillati > Bacillota > Clostridia > Peptostreptococcales > Peptostreptococcaceae > Clostridioides > Clostridioides sp. GD02367. The sequence continues at coordinate 133,364 of NZ_JBJODK010000004.1, forward strand.
AAGAGATTATGCCAGCAATAGAACTGTAAATCAGGAGGAGTAAGATGGGAAAAGTAGCACTAGTATTTCCTGGTCAAGGCGCTCAATATGTAGGTATGGCCAAGGATTTATACGAAAATAATGATGTTGCTAAAAATATAATAGATGAGGCTTGTGAAGTCTTAAAAATAGATTTAAAAAAACTTATGTTTGAAGGCAATGAAGAAGAACTTTCTAAAACTGAAAATACTCAACCTGCTATGGTTACACATAGTGTAGCTATATTAAAAGCAGTACAAGCTCAAGTAGATTTAAAATATAGTGCATGTTTAGGCTTATCTTTAGGAGAGTATAGTGCATTGGTTGCAGCAGATGCAATTGACTTTAAAGATGCTGTATGCTTAGTCAAAAAAAGAGGTAAGTTTATGCAGGAAACAGTTCCAACAGGTGTTGGAACTATGGCAGCAATTTTAGGTCTAGATAGAAGTATATTAGAAAATGTAGTTAAAGATATACAAGGAGGTATTGTAGAAGTAGCAAATTACAATTCTCCTGGCCAAATAGTTATATCTGGTGAAAATGAAAAGATAGAAGAAGCAATGGTGAAATGCAAAGAAGCAGGAGCAAAAAGAGCTGTTAAATTAAATGTAAGTGGGCCTTTTCACTCATCAATGCTAAAAGAAGCTGGAGTAAAATTAGGCAGTGAGTTAGAAAAAGTTAACATAACTAAACCTAAAATTGATGTAGTGGCAAATGTAAATGCAGATTATTATAAAAGTGAAGGGAAAGAACTACTTATAAAACAAGTAAGTTCATCTGTCCTTTGGGAAGACTCTATAGAAAGACTTTTAAATGATGGATATGATACTTTTATAGAAATGGGACCTGGAAAAACTTTAAAAGCATTCATCAAGAAGATAGCTTCTAACAAAAAAGCAAGTGCGAATATTTATAATATAGATGGTATAGATTCTCTTAATGAATTTGTACAAAATTATAGAAATGGAGAGATATAATGATAAATCTTACAGGACAAGTAGCAGTTGTTACTGGTGGCTCTAGAGGTATAGGAAAAGAAATAGCAAAAAAACTAGCATCTTTTGGGGCTGATGTAGTAATCAATTATACTTCTAAAGAAGATGAAGCACTAAAAACTAAAAATGAAATAGAAGGTATGGGTGTAAAGTGTACTTCTATAAAATGTGATGTGTCTAAATCTGAAGAAGTAAATCAAATGATAGATTCTGTTATAAAAGAATTTGGAAAAGTTGATATATTGGTTAATAATGCAGGTATAACTAAAGATGCTTTGCTTATGAGAATGAAAGAAGAAGATTTTGATAGAGTTATAGATATAAACTTAAAAGGTGTCTTTAATTGTACAAAAGCAGTTACTAAACCTATGATGAAAAAGAAGTATGGAAGAATAATAAATATGACTTCAGTAGTTGGAATTATGGGTAATGTAGGACAAACTAATTATTGTGCATCAAAAGCTGGTGTGATTGGATTTACAAAAGCTTCTGCAAGAGAATTGGCATCAAGAAATATAAATATAAATGCAGTAGCACCTGGATTTATAGAAACAGATATGACTAAAGTATTAAGTGATGATGTAAAAGAATCAACGCTTGCAAACATACCAAAAAAATCTTATGGTAAACCAGAAGATGTAGCAAATGCTGTAGCATTTTTAGTTAGTGACATGTCAAGTTATATAACAGGACAAGTTATAAATGTAGATGGTGGAATGGTAATGCAATAATAAAAAATAATAATTTAAAAAGTAGAGAAATCTATTAAAATAAAAAATCTTAGGAGGTACACAATGTTTAATAAAGTTGTAGAAATAATAATAGAGCAATTAGGAGTAGAAGATAAAGAAATAACTATGGAAACATCATTAATGAAGGATTTAGAAGCAGATTCATTAGATGCAGTAGAAATAATAATGGCACTTGAAGATGAATTTGGTATAGAAATACCAGATACAGAAGCAGAAAACTTCAAATCTATAGGAGATATAGTTAAGTATATAGAAGCTAATAAATAGTCGAGCTTTAAAAAAGTGGAGGTATCCGATGAATAAAAGAGTAGTAATAACAGGACTTGGATGTGTTACGCCGTTGGGAACGGGAAAAGATGAGTTCTGGAGCAACATAAAATCTGGAGTATCTGGTATAGATAAAATAACTAATTTCGATGCTAGCACATATCAAACTCAGATAGCAGGAGAAGTTAAGAATTTTCATCCAGAAGAATATATAAGCAAAAAAGAATTGAAGAGATTGGATAAGTTTGCTCAATTTGCAATAGTATCTGCAAAATTGGCAGTTGAAGATGCAAACCTTGATTTAGATAAAACTGATAGAGAGCGTGTTGGTGTTATAATAGGTTCTGGAATAGGTGGAGTTGAAGCAATAGAAACTCAACATAAAATTCTTTTAGAAAAAGGAAATAAAAGAGTAAGTTCACTTTTTGTACCTATGATGATAGGAAATATGGCAGCTGGTCAAGTATCAATATTTTTAGGAGCAAAAGGACCTAACACTAATGTATGTACAGCTTGTGCATCAGGAACTCATTCAATAGGTGATGCTTTTAAAGTTATACAAAGAGGCGATGCAGATATTATGGTAGCAGGAGGTTCTGAAGCTGCTGTAACAGGTCTTGCATTTGCTGGATTCTGTAATATGAAAGCTATGTCAACTAGAAATGACGACCCTAAAACTGCATCAAGACCATTTGATAAAGACAGAGATGGATTTGTAATGGGAGAAGGAGCAGGTATTGTTATCTTAGAAGACTTAGAACATGCTTTAGCAAGAGGTGCTAAAATATATGCAGAAGTAGTTGGATATGGTTTAACTGCTGATGCATATCATATGACAACTCCAGCTGAAAATGGAGAAGGAGCAGCTAGGTCTATGAATATGGCTTTGAAAGATGGAAATGTTCCATTAGAAGAAGTGGATTATATAAACGCTCATGGAACTTCAACTTATTATAATGACTTGTATGAAACTATGGCTATAAAAACTGTATTTGGGGAAAAGGCATATGATTTATGTGTATCATCAACAAAATCTATGACTGGCCATTTATTAGGAGCATCAGGTGCTATAGAAGCAGTTGTTTGTGCTATGAGTATAGAAGATAGTTTTGTACCTCCAACTATAAATTTACAAGAAGTTGGTGAAGATTTGGATTTAGATTATGTTCCAAATCAAGGTAAAGAAAAAAATGTTAGATATGTACTATCAAATTCTTTAGGATTTGGTGGACATAATGCTACAATTGTATTAAAAAAATATGTATAAATAAATCATATATATTAAATTTAAAGTCTCCTAAACTATTTTAGGGGACTTTTTTATTGAGATTTAATTCTAGCATATGTTGTAAATCATTTTGATATATTGTATTATTAGGTATTAAGAGGTTATTTATATATATGTAAGTTTCCATTCTACAATATACAGAAGGAGGACTAAAATTTTGAATTTTAGACTACCAAAGAAAAGATTACTAAAAAGTATAATTTTTATAGGTGTAATACTTATTAGTATTATTTTGTTTATAAATTACGACCAAAGTGGGCTGAAAGAAAGAGAAATTATAAATAAGGGAAAGTATATGTCTGAAAGTCTTGTGTCAGACAAGAAGTACAATGAAGCAAAAAAATTGGTTGAAAATTCTTTTGAAGCTATACCTGAAAAAAAATACAATAAAGTATATGATGAAGTGTGGAATATGTTAAAGACCATTTCATCTGTTCCAGATGGAACGAAGATAGTCATTGATTCATTAGAAAAAATGAGAATGTCAGATGAAAAGTTATCTGATGAGTGTAGATTTAATATAGAAAAAAGACTAGCATCAGTGTATATAATGGATAATAATTATTCTAAAGCAGTAGATTTAACTGTAAAGTCTATAAAATTGGCTGAGAAATTAGGGGATAATTATGAAAGAGCAAGACTAGATGTTGATTTGGCGAGCATACTTTTAAAGGTAGGTGCATATGAGAGAGCAGAGAAATTAATAAAAGATTCTTTTAAGATAGATGTTTATGAAGGTGAGAAAAATGGAATGGTTAGATTATATGCTCTTATAAATCTAGCAGAAATATATGTAGAATTAGGAGAATATGATAAAGCTATTGAAACTTGTAGTAATGTAGTGGACTATAAAAAGTTTGTAAATACAGATGATTACAATGATTTTGAGATAATGGCATCAATAATGAAGGCAAATGCATATATAGGAAAAAATGATACATCAAAGGCAAAGTCTTCTTTAGCAAGAGCTGATTCTCTTATAAAGTCTGATAAAACAGTTCATATATTAGATAAAGATATGTATTATTATATGGCAGTGGGGAATTTAGAATATAAAAGTGAAAATTATGATTCTGCATCAGATAATTATAAAAAAAGTTTAGAAATATCCACTAAAAGAAAGTTAACTCAAGAGAAAATAAAAAACTTAGAGAAAATATTAAATATATATGAAAAACAAGGAAATGTAAATGCTGTAAATAAATATCAAAAGATACTAATAAATGAATATAAAGAGAACAAAAGTATAAGAGATTCGGAGACCAGTTTCTATATAATTGATAAAGTATCAAATGAAAGTGCATTATTTGAAAAAACTAAAAAAGAAATCAAATATTATAAGATATTATTTACAGTGATTATAATTGCTATATTAGGGTCTACTTTTTTATATAATAGACTCAAATATTTTAAAGCACAAAATTTACATGATGGTCTTACGAATGTTTACAATCGAAAAAGTTTTGATATTATGTATGAAAAATACAGAGAGAAAGACAATAATTTTGCACTTGTAATGATAGATATTGACAACTTTAAACTTATAAATGATAATTATGGGCATAAATTTGGAGATATTGTTATAAAAGGTATAACGAATACTATCTCTGTTATGTTGGAACAAGAAGATAAAGTATTTAGGTATGGAGGCGAAGAGTTTTCTGTGCTGATAAGAAATAAATCTGGTGAAGAGGTAGTAAATATAATTGATAATATAAGAATTGCAATTGCCAATAAAAAATGGGGTGAAGATGTAACTGTAACTATAAGTGCAGGTGTAGCTCATATTTTTGATAGTAAAAATGTACTAGAAGAAGCTGACAAAAATTTATACAAAGCAAAACAACTTGGTAGGAATAAAGTAGTGTATAAGTAATTATATACTATATAAATAAGAGGTATAAGCATGAAACAATCAATAGCTATAGTAACTGATAAAATAACCAAATTATCATCTTTTTTAGAAGAAAATATACGTTTAGTTTTAGGCAATTACATTGATATAAATCATTATTATTTAGAAAATTTAAAAGATGATGATAAAATACAAGGTGACTTTGTGTTGGTAATGACTGACGATAGATTAAATAGTATGAGAAAACATTTGGTACAAGATAGCAAGATTATAGTGGTAAGAAGAACTCTTAAAGAAAATGAAATTTATGGATTATTTTCAATCCCAAATGGAACAGAAGTATTGGTTGTAAATGATACTAAAGAAACCACTTTAGAAACAATAAGTTTATTTTACAAGATAGGAGTAAAAAATTTAAAGTTCACTCCATACATTGAAGGAAAAATTTATAAAGACATAGATATAGCTATAACACCTGGAGTAAAAGAAAGAGTACCAAGTTATATAAATAAAGTAATTGATCTTGGGAATAGATATATTGATATATCTACTTTTATAGAAATAATAAATGGACTTAGAATTGATGTTAAGGAAATACGTAAAAACTTAATGGCTTATTCTGAACGTTTAATAAGTCTAGATAATGGAGTCAAAGATAATTATAGACAATTATTTCTAAAAATGGAAGAACAAGATGTCATATTAAACTTATCAAAAGATGGAATAATATTTACTTCAGCAGATGGTGTTATAAATACGTTTAATAAAGAAGCTTTAAAGATTTTAGGGATAAATGAAAATCCCCAAAGTAAAAACATAGAAGAAGTTATATCTAAAGATTTAAGTATTCTACTTGAAGACAAAGAAATAGTTGATGAAGTAGTATTTACAAATAAAAAATATATAAATGTAAATAAAAAAAATATATTTTCTATGGGGAATAAAGCTGGTATATATTATAATTTACAAGAGATAACATATATAAAAAAATTAGAACAAAATCTCACTAATAAATTGAGAGAACAAGGACAAATAGCCAAATACACATTTAAAGATATAAAGACTAAAAATAAAAATATGATAAAGTGTATAGAATTGGCTAAAAAAATATCTAAATCAGACCTTTCTGTATTAATAATAGGGGAAAGTGGTACTGGTAAAGAATTATTAGCTCAATCCATCCATAATACCTCTAATAGAAGCAATCAACCATTTATAGCAGTTAACTGTGCAGCGGTTCCAGATAGTTTATTAGAAAGTCAGTTGTTTGGATATGAAAAGGGTTCTTTTACAGGAGCTTTAAAAGAAGGAAAAAAGGGGCTCTTTGAACTTGCAAACAATGGGACTATATTTCTGGATGAAATAGGAGATATGCCTCCATTGTTGCAAACAAAATTACTTAGAGTACTTCAAGAGAAGCAAGTTATGCCTATAGGTTCTCATAATGTTATAAATATAGACGTTAGAATTATAGCAGCAACAAATAAAAACTTACCAAAGATGATTAGAGAAGGTAAATTTAGAGAGGATTTGTATTATAGACTGAATGTATTGCCAATAGATGTGCCATCATTAAAAAATAGAAAAGAAGATATAATAACGCTTATGAATTTCTTTTTGAAACATAATATAAGGCTTTCACCTGAAGTTGTAACTATTTTAGAAAAATATAATTGGCCAGGAAATATAAGAGAGTTACAAAATGTCGCTTCTTATGTAAGTCTAATGTGTGATAGTATGGTCTTTAAAGATGACTTACCACCATATATAAAGACAGATATTTCTAATTATGAAGATGGATTTGGTTATACAAAAAAAGAACTTGAGGATATATTAAGAGTCTTATATGAAAGAAGAGATTCAGCTTCTGGAGTTGGAAGAGGATTTATAATCGAGAAACTTACAGAGGAAGGAATTGAGATTTCTGAAAATAAAGTTAGAAAAGTGTTATCTTATTTAAGTGAGTGTGGATATATATCATCTAAATCTGGTAGATGTGGAAGTCAACTAACTCCAGAAGGTATAAATCTTTACAATAAAATGACTTAAGTATATTGATATTAAAATAAGCTATTCTGGACATAAATATTTGAATAAGTGCAAACTTTTACACTTATAAAATTTAAACTATATTATAGTAGATATATAATGTTATACATTTTAAAGGTTTTAAATTAAATATTAATAGGGTGAAAAAATAGGTTTAGATAGGTAATAGGTTATTATAAAATAACCCATTACCTATTTTTATTTTCCAAAAGATTGTATATAAGATAAACAATAAAAAATATAGTCAGCAAAAGCACTGAAAATACTAGATAAAAAATAAATATAAATAATTATAAATCTTGGCATGTATATTGCTAATTATAGAGATAAGACGACAAAATAATTGGGAGGTTTAGTTATGAAATATAAAACAACAGGGACTTGTGCTACAGAAATTGAATTTGAAGTAAAAGAAAATAAAGTTACAAATGTAAATTTTATTGGTGGATGTGATGGAAATTTAAAAGGACTAAAAATATTAGTTGAAGGTATGAATATAGAAGATGTAATTAAAAAATTAAAAGGAATTGAATGTAAGACAAAACCAACATCTTGTCCAGATCAACTTTCTCTAGCATTGGAAAATTATATAAATATAAAATAAATACACAAAACAATCGATTAGTTAGGAGCTTGATTATGAAACCAATAATAGGGATTTTAGGAAATTTAATAATAATGGAGAATGGAATGTTTCCAGGTCTTGAAAGGTCATATGTAAATAATGATTACATAAATGCTGTACTAAAAGGTGGAGGTAGTCCAGTTATAATTCCAGTAAATACAGATAAAGAAGTTATAAAAAAACAGATTGAGATGGTTGATGGAGTTTTAATATCTGGAGGTTGGGATGTTAATCCTCAATTATATGGAGAAGAAACAAGAGAAGAAACCACATTTATATATCCAGAAGTGGATGAGTTTGATTTAATAGCTATAAGTATAGCATTAGAACTTAAAAAACCTATATTAGGTATATGTAGGGGGCTACAAATATTAAATGTAAGTTTAGGAGGAACTTTATATCAAGATAATAATCTTATAGAAGGAAGTTATATAAAACATACACAATCTGCAAAGAGATATGTAGCTACTCATAAAGTAGATGTTAAAGAAGGTAGTATTTTAGAAGGAATCTTAGGAAAACAATTACTTACAAATAGCTATCATCATCAAAGTGTTAATGAGCTTGGAAAAGGATTAAAAGCCATAGCCTATTCAAAAGATGGTATAATAGAAGCTATTCAGAAAGAGGATGAAAATTTTGTAGTAGGAGTACAGTGGCATCCAGAAATGATGGTAGAGTACTGTAACAAGATGGAAAAATTGTTTGAATATTTTATAAATATTTGTTCAAATTTATAATATACCTTGGGGGGATTGAACATGAACGAAAAGAATAAAATGGGATTAATAAGTATTATACTTTTAGGTATTAACGCAGTTGTAGGAGCTGGAGTTTTCCTATTACCAGGAGATGCAATGAAATCATTTGGTGTAGCAAGTATATTTGTATATATGTTTGATATGTTATTGGTTTTATCAATGGCATTCTGTTTTGCTGAGGTGGCAGGTAAATTTAATAAAAATGGTGCAGCCTATGTATATACTAAAGAAGCTTTTGGAGATTTTTGTGGCTTTGAAGTAGGTCTTATGAAATGGGTAATAGGATGTATATCTTGGGGAGCATTAATAGTAGGTTTTCCTACATCATTGTCAGCAGTATGGGCTCCAGCAGGCGACCCTCATATACAGAAAATTATAATTGTAGCTATGATAGTTGGTCTTACAATTATAAACTTATTAGGTGTATCTTTATCAAAAATTGTACAGAATGTTATAACTGTAGGTAAACTAATTCCATTAATATTATTTATAGGAATAGGTATATTCTTCATAAAAGGAGTTAATTTTACTACTTCAACAATGGTACCTCCAGGAGCTGGGGTAACAGAATTTGGGGCAGCAGCACTTTTAATGTTTTATTCATTTACAGGATTTGAATCTATAGCAGTTGCAGCAGAAGATATGGAGAACCCTAAAAAGAATATACCAATAGCAATTATAAGTGTAATAGTAATTGCATCAATAATATACATATTAAATCAAGTTGTATGTGTTGGTATACTAGGAGATTCATTATCTAGTACATCTACACCAGTCGCAGATGCTGCAAGAATATGTTTTGGAAATATGGGTGCGGGATTGGTAACTTTTGGTACACTGGTTTCTGTGGGAGGAATTTGTATGTGTGGTGCTTTCGTAAATCCAAGAAGTTGTGTAGCTTTGGCTGATGATAAAATGCTACCTAGAATATTTGCAAGAAAAGATAAAAAAGGTACACCATATGTAGCAATAATAGCCACTATGATAATTACTATACCAATAGCTTTATCTGGAAGTTTTGCTGAATTAGCAGCAATAAGTGCAGTTGCTAGATTTATACAGTATATACCAACATCTTTATCAGTATTAGTATTTAGAAAGAAAAGACCAGAATTAGTAGGTACTTTTAAAACTCCATTTGGAGCAGTGATTCCTTTAATTGCAGTATGCGTTGGGACTTGGCTGTTATTCCAGGCATCTATGCATCAATTAATTATGGGATTAGGAGCATTGGCAATTGGAGTACCATTATATTTTATAATGAAGTCTTATAACAGAAAAATTTATGGAGAAGAATTAAAGAAAATAGTTTAATTGTATTATAAAATTTAATTGAAATAAAGTTGGATATTGGCAGAAAATTAAATATATATAAATATGTATAAGGTTATATTAAAATATTATTGATTTTTTATTTTAGTATAACCTTGTATTGTTATTAATACATGAAAAATATTGTAATAGGCTAAAAACAATAGTATTATGTTTATAGATAAAAAACTTGTTAGGAGGTAAATTTATGCCAACAATAACTTTAAAAAATGGTGTGGACATACTTATTAGAGAGGCAGTAAAAGAAGATGCTCAAAACATTATAGATTTTTATAATGAAGTAGGAGGGGAAACTCATTTTCTCTCATTTGGAAAAGATGAATACAAAGTATCATTAGAAGAACAAGAAAAAGCTATAGAAGCAGCAAAAGCATCTGATAATTCAGTAAAACTGATTGCATTTATAGATAGTGAGATAGTTGGTATTGCGACAATTGATTCTAATCAAAAAGCAAAAGGAAAGCATGTTGGAGTATTAGGAATTGTTGTAAAAGAAAAATATTGGGGAATTGGATTGGGAAAAAGACTGATGTTAGACCTTATAGAATGGTGTAAATCAAATGGAATAACTAAGAAAATAACTCTTGTTACTAATGAAGAAAATCATAGTGCTATAGGATTATACAAAAAGGTTGGATTTGAAGTAGAGAGTATATTAAAGAAAGAATGTTATTATAATGGTGTTTATACAGATTTAGTAGGAATGTCACTTTTATTAGGAATATAATTAGTGTACATTTTATCTCGAAAAAAGTATATTAAGTATGGTATAATTAAAAAAGAATATAACTTAATATAATTTTGGAGGACGAATTATGAAAAATCTGTGTAAAATATCAGATGATTATTTAAACAGCAAACTGAAGTATTTAAAGTTATTATCAAAACAATATCCAAGTATATCAAAAGCAAGTACAGAAATAATAAATTTAGAGGCTATATTAAATCTTCCAAAGGGAACAGAACATTTTATAACAGATGTACATGGCGAATATGAGCCATTTGTGCACGTATTAAAAAATGGTTCTGGTGTAATAAAGAGAAAAATAGAAGAATTGTTTTCAAATACAATAAGAGATAGTGAGAAAAAGATGTTGGCAACTCTTGTATATTATCCTGAACAAAAGTTAGACCTAATAATTAAGCAAGAGGAAAATATAGATGATTTTTATAGAATAAATATTTATAGACTTATAGAACTTTGTAAGTATGCTTCTAGCAAATATACTAGGTCCAAAGTTAGAAAACTTTTGCCAGAAAATTTTAAATACATAATAGAAGAAGTTTTACATGAGCATGTCAAAAGTGAACATAAAGAAGAGTACTATAAAAGTATAGTTGAAACAATAGTCAACATAGGGATAGCAAAAGAATTTATAATTGCTATTTCTACAGTCATACAAAAATTAGTTGTTGATAGATTGCATGTAATAGGAGATATTTACGATAGAGGTCCAAGACCAGATATAATTGTCGACAAGCTTATTGAACATCATTGTGTAGATATTCAATGGGGAAATCATGATATATTATGGATGGGGGCAGCATCAGGTGAAAAAACTTGTATAGCAAATGCTCTTAGAATATCAGCTAGATATGCTAATTTAGACATTGTAGAAGACATATATGGAATAAATCTATTACCTCTAGCAACTTTTGCTATAGATACATATAAGGATGACCCTTGTAAAGAATTTATTCCAAAGATTAATGACCAAAGTGTAACAATAACAGAAAAGTCGTTGATGGCTAAGATGCACAAAGCAATAAGTATAATCCAATTTAAGCTTGAAGGTGAAGTTATAAGAAGAAGACCTGAATTTGAGATGGAACATAGACTTTTGCTTAATATGATAAACTATGATGAAGGTACAATTACTTTAAATGGAAAGACATATAAATTAAAAGATACTTATCTGCCTACAATAGACAAAAAAGACCCATACAAATTAACAATAGAAGAAAAAAATGTTATTGATAAATTGGTATCCTCATTTAGAGGTAGTGAAAAATTACAAAAACACGTTTCGTTTTTATTTTCTAAAGGAAGCATATATTTAAAGGCAAACTTAAATTTACTGATTCATGGATGTGTACCATTAAATGAAGATGGAAGTTTTATGTCTATGAATATAATGGGAAAAGAGTATAAAGGTAAGGCTCTTATGGATAAAATGGAATCTCTAGCAAGAGAAGGGTTTTTCTTTAAGGATAAGGCAGAAGAAAAGTTATATGGTATGGATATTATGTGGTATTTGTGGACTGGAAAATGTTCATCATTATTTGGCAAAGATGATATGACAACATTTGAAAGATACTTTATAGCAGAAAAAGAGACTCATAAAGAAAATAAGAACCCTTATTTTAAGCTTAGAGAAAATGAAATGGCTTGTAAAAGAATATTTGAGGAATTTGATTTAGAACTTAATGAATCACATATAATAAATGGTCATGTACCTGTAGAAAGTAAAAATGGAGAGAGTCCAATAAAAGCTAATGGTAAAATTCTTGTTATAGATGGTGGTTTTTCTAGAGCGTATCAAAAAACGACTGGTATAGCTGGATACACTTTGATATATAATTCTAGAACTCTACAATTAGTATCACATGAACCATTTAATTCTGCTGAGGAAGCTATTGCAAATGAAAGCGATATTTTATCGACAACTGTTGTAGTAGAGCATAAGGCAAAGAGAAAAATGGTGAGAGATACCGATGAAGGAGTAAAAATACAAGAAGAAATAGAAGATTTAAAGCTACTTTTAATGGCTTATAAAAAAGGACTAATAAAAGAAATGTAATTATTATAGAGACACTTCATATTTGAAGTGTCTTTTTTATTGAGTAATATCTTATAAAGATTAATAATAGTAGTTTAATAGAGTCTATGTATTAAGTGAATCCAAAAGAAATGGAGTCATTTTTTTATTGATAAATATTATTTTAAAAAATATATATGTTTTGGTAATATTCCTTGTCCTTTATAAATAGAATTATATAAACAAAGGAGGAGGACAAGAAATGAATAAACTTTCTGATGAAATAATAAACTCTCTTTCTACAACTATAAGAGAAAAGGTAGAAAAAATCTCAAACAATAATCTAAATATAGAAGAAATTAGGTTACGCTCACAAAAACCATTGATACTAAATGCAAACTCTAAGGATTATTTTTATAATCAAAAAACTATGACACTCGATTTAAATCAACAAGACTCATATGTAGTGACAAGAGAAGATGTAGAGCAAACTTTTCAAATAATATGTAAATACTCAATACATTCATTTATGGATGATATAAAAAAAGGATTTATAACTTTGAGAGGAGGGCATAGAGTAGGGTTAGTTGGGAAAGCAATAGTAGAAGATGGACAAGTCAAAAATATAAAGCATATATCGTCTTTAAATATAAGAGTATCAAGAGAAATCATTGGATGCTCAAATAAGATTTTAAGTCATATCATAAATGGAAAAAATCAGATTAATAATACTCTGATAATATCGCCACCTCAATGTGGAAAAACAACTTTAATAAGAGATATAGTAAGGAATTTAAGTAATGGTAATGAGGATTATGGGTTTAAAGGCTTAAAAGTAGCTCTAGTGGATGAGCGTAATGAGATAGCAGGTGCTTATCTAGGAGTTCCACAAATGGATGTTGGGATAAGGACTGATATAATAGAAACTTGCCCAAAAGACTTGGGGATTACGATGCTTTTAAGGTCTATGTCGCCAAATGTTATTGTGACAGATGAGATTGGAAGTGAAAAAGAGATAAAGGCATTATATACAGCATTAAATGGAGGGATAGGACTAATAACTACTGTACATGGAGATTCGATAGAGGATATACAAAATAGAAAAGAATTAAATAGGCTTCTAGATAAAGAATTATTTAAAAAAGTTATAATTCTTTCTGCAAAAAGAGGTGCTGGAACAATTGAAAAAATTTATGATTTAGAAGAAAAGAGATGGTATTTTGCAAATTAAGATAATTATTATAGCTCTTTTAATAGGAAGTAGTTATTTGATAGGTGAACACATCTACAAGACTTATACTCGTAGACATAAACAATTAAATGATTTAATAAGAGTTTTAGAAATATTAAGGATGGATTTATCTTTCGGACTTTATACATTGGAAGAGATTTTTAAGAGGATAGGTGGTAATAAAGAGTTTTGTTTTTGGAAGTTTTTTCTTCAAGTATCAGAAGAGCTTCACAATGAACAAGGCAAAACTTTAGAAATGATAATATTAGAAAATCTTGATGTTTTAAACAAAGAGACTTATCTAGGTAATAAAGAAATTGAGGAGTTAAAAAATCTAATACTTACTTTAGGTAAAAGTGACATAGAGTCACAACAAAGAATGATAGATTTATCTATAGAAAATTTAAAAAAACAGACTTATGAGACAAAAGATGACATAAACAAAAAAGGTGTATTGTATAAAAAATTAGTCACATTTATAGGCATAGGTATATGTATTATATTGATTTAAATATGGGGAGGTTTATTATGGAGATATCATTGATATTAAAGGTTGCAGGCGTTGGGATTCTAATATCAGTATTGAATATGATATTGGAAAAAACAGATAGAAAAGATTGGGCAGGTCTTACTACATTGGCAGGTGTGATAATCGTATTGGGAATGGTAATAACAGAAATAAGTGATTTATTTAATACTGTAAGAACAATGTTTCAACTTTACTAAAGGGAGGGAATAATTTGGAAATAATGCAATTAATAGGAATTGCAATCATTTCAACTACACTCTGTTTAGTAATTAAAAAAGATAGACCAGAAATAGCAAATTTCATAGCTATAATAACTGGAGTAATAATACTATTATCAGTTATGTTTAAGCTGAACTTTATAGTAGATAGCATACAAGATTTAGCCAATAAAGCTAATATCCCAACCATGTACATATCATTAATAATAAAATTAATTGGGATAGCATATTTAATGGAATTTGCAATACAACTTTGCAAAGATTGTGGGGAAGGAAACATTGCTTCTAAGTTAGAGTTTGGAGGAAAAATAATAGTGATGTCAATGTCTTTCCCTATACTTCTATCCATTGTAGAAATGGTAGTGAACATAATTCCATAGTTGTGTATCTTAAGATAACTATAGGTATATTAAAGAGATTTCGTTGTATTGAGGTTTATAGAGTGAAGAGAGGCATGGTTGCTTATGAAAAAAAGATTTTTACCAATGATTATAGGTTTTGTATTTACTTTCTTTTTTATAAATATCTTTGCTATTATGATATTCGCCAATGAAGTACCAAGTAGTGAAGATAAGGAATATGGTGAAACAAAAAATAGCATAGATAAATATATAGATGGGCAGTTAGACAAGCTAGATATAAATGAAATACAAGACTATATAAATAAGGAAATAGTTATTAATGATGTTAATTTAAAATCGTTTGTAAAAGATTTAATTAGTGGCAAAAAAAATATCTTAGATTTATTTAATAAAGATGGATTGAAGATATTGATGTTTGACGAATTTAAAGCAAGTTTAAAGGTAGTAGCAGTGATTTTAGTACTGGCTTTATTATCATCAATTTTAAAAAGCTTAGAAAACTCTTTTTCATCAGGTGCAGTAAGTCAAATCGCAACATATATAATATTTATCACAATGGTATCACTCACACTTGTTGGATTTAAGGATGTATTACAGATTTGCTATGATGCAATAGACCATACTGTAGGTCTCATGCAAGTTATAATGCCAATATTAATAACATTTTTACTTTTAATTGGATTTCCAATAACATCTACTACTTTGAATCCTATCTTTATAGGAGGAGTAACATTTATAAACGTATTTTTCAAGAACTTTTTATTTGTATCAATTACTGTTGCATTTGGTATTTTAATAATAAACAATTTATCAAAAAATATAAGGTTAAAACGATTTTTCTCCTTTGTAAAGCAAATAAATTATGTTTCTATTGGGGCGATGTTTACCGTTTATTTAGGACTTGTATCTATACAAGGATTGTATGTAACTAGTTTTGATAAATTCAGTGTCAAGACTGCTAAGTTTGCTATAGGTAATTTTATTCCTGTTGTTGGAGGATTTGTATCTGATTCTGTGGATATTTTATTATCTTCATCTCAGCTTATAAAAAATATATTTGGAGGAATAGGGCTTATCTTACTTGTTGGAATTTGTTTACTTCCAGTTATAAAAATTTTATCAGTAATAGTAGTGTACAAGTTAGCTGCAATAATTGTAGAGCCAGTTGGAGAAGATGGAATATCTAATTTTTTAAATGAAGTTGCAAATCTAATGATAATAATGCTAGCATCAGTAATTGCCATAACAATAATGTTCTTTGTAACTGTGGCTATCTTGACATCGATAAGTGTCGTAAGTCAAGGATAATATATATCAATATAAAATTGCATCGAATTTAAAGTTTGTAGAGAGGGGGAAGCTATGTTAGAGGGCATAAAGGCATGGATTGTTAGTGTTTTAATAGGAGCATTTATAGTAAATATAGTAGATATGATTTTACCAAGTTCTAAGATAAAACCTTATGTCAACTTAGTTTTAAACTTTATGTTTGTATTTATTGTAATAACTCCAGTAGTAGGATTTTTTTCAAAAGATATGAGCTTAGAAGATAGAATCTTGAAGTCTATGGGTAACTACAACAAACAATATGTAGATAGTACAAATGCTTTAGCAAAAGAAACTGGAAACAATAGTTTATCTAAAGGATATGAGGATGGTTTAAAAGAAGTGCTTAAATTGAAACTTGATGAGTATGGTTACGATTTAGAAGATATAGAGCTTAACGGAGCAAATATAAATAATATAAAAATAAAAGAAAAAAATGATAGTACAAAAAGTAATGGCAATATTGATGAAGAAAATAAAAATAATAGTACTAAAGAGGATGAAGAAAACATAAACTCTAATGACAAAGAAAATTCTAAACAAGTTTTTAAAAAAGGTACAGAATATGAACTGAACCTAAATGAAAACAAATTAAAAAATGACTTAATAAAGGTGCTTGATGTTTCTATAGAAGATATACAAATTGATAAATAGGAGTTGGGAGAATGTTGAAAAACTTAAATGACAAAGATAAGAGAAAGGTATATTCACTAATAACTATAGCTGGAATCTGTGTGGTGTCATTAGTCTTATTGTCTTGTTTTCCTAGTAGCAAGAGCGATAAACAAGTTGGAAAAACAGAGGCTAACAAAAATACTGAAAAACAAGTTACTAAAGAACAAGAAAAAGATGATTTGGAATCAAAGTTAACAACAATACTATCTAAAATTGATGGTGCAGGGGATGTTGATGTAATGGTTACATTTGAATCAAGTGAAGAAATACAACCTGCTTTTAATTCAAATCAAACAACAGAGACAACAGAGGAAAAAGATGCACAAGGAGGAGAAAGAACAGTTACGACTTCTAGTGAAAATAAAACAATGATAACTTCAAATTCAAGTGACCCTGTAGTTATAAAAACTACAGAGCCAAAGATAAAGGGAGTGATAGTAGTAGCAAGTGGAGCTAATGACCCAAGTGTGAAAGAAACACTTTATAGTGCAGTACAAACATCATTACAAGTAGCTGGACATCAAGTAGAAATATATTCTAAATAAATACATATAACCGGGGGGATAAATGAATGAAGTTTAATTATAAGGGAAGAGGATTTGTAATAATAACTTTAACTGCAATGTTGGTTGTAGTAGGAACAGTAAATTATCAATTGAGTAAGAAATCTTTATTAGAAACATCAAAAGAGTTTAAGGCATATGAAGAAGCTCAATTACAGAAAAATACTGATGATAGTGATAGTAGTAAAACAGAGGATTCTAGTAATATGAATAAACAAGATGCAAAAGAAAGTGCTGATATAGAAATAGTTGATAGTAAAGCTAGTAAAGTAAAAGAAAAGGTAACTGAAACAAGTAAAGAAATAAAAGAACAACTATCATCTGAGAAAAACATGAAAAAAGCATCTTATATTTTAGATATGAAAATGAATAGAGAAAAGCAAAGAAATGAACTAGTTCAAGATTTAAATGAAATGATAAATAATCCATCTACAACAGAAGAATCTAGAAAAGAAGCTTCTAATATGAAATTAAATATAGTTAAAATTCAAGAAAAAGAACTTCAAATAGAAAATCTCTTGAGTACAAAAGGATATGAAGAAGCATTAGTTTATATAAGTGATAGTAAAGTCAATGTAGTGGTAAATGAAGCTAAATTAGATAAGAAAGATGCAGCAAAAATATTTGACTTAGTTGCAGAACAAGCTAATGTAAAGTATGAAAATATTAAACTTACAAATAATAATAAAAAGTAAAAAATAAACCTCAGAATTAACTGAGGTTATTTTCTTGCAAAGTAGACTTGTATTTGGTATTATTATACTTATAAAAATAGTTCCTTAAAATCAGGAGGTAAGTTTTAATATGGAAGATAATAAGTTTGGACAAGTAAAAATATCTAATGATGTAATAGCTACAATAGCTGGTCTAGCAGCATTAGAAGTTGAAGGCATAGAAACTACAGCAACATTAACAGATAAGTTGTTAAAAAATAATGGAGTAAAAATACAAATAGAAGAAGAGGATGTTAATTTAGATGTAATGGTTATGATAAAATATGGGATGTCAATACCAGATACAGCTTTTAAAGTTCAAGAAAATGTAAAAAATACTGTTGAGACAATGACAGGACTGAAGGTTTCTCAAGTAAATATACACATTCAAGGAATCAGCTTTAAGAAAGATAAAGTTGATAAAGAAGAAGCAAAAGCAACTAAGAAAAATTAATATTAGCCCTCTGAAAAGTCAGAGGGTTTTTTGTTGGCATTTGATTTTTATATAGATAATTAAACTTAAAGGAGAATTTTGATTGATGAAAAAAGATAGGGCACAAAAGAGTACAACAAGAGAATATATAATGAAACTTATATACCAGATAAATATTAATAAGGAAGATTTTGAAACTTTAGATGATAAAGTAGATATTTTTTTAAATGATAATTCAGAACATATTATAAATAGATATGAAGAGCTTGCACTTCAGTATTCAAATAATGCAAATTTAAAGCTAGAAGATACTAAGCTTGAAGATGTTATAGACAGAAACTATATAAGCAGAGTATGCAAAGCACTAAAAGAAAATCATGATAAGATAGATGAGTTAATAAACAAGCATGCTAAAAACTGGACAGTAGATAGAATGCCAAAGGTAGATGTGTCTATACTTAGATTATCTGTATGTGAAATAGCTTATTTGGACACTCCTAATAAAGTGTCAATAAATGAAGCTGTAGAGCTTGCAAAGATATATTGTGATGATAAGTCTCCTAAATTTATAAATGGTATATTGGGAAGTGTTGTTGATGAAATCGGTAAATAATATAATAATTGGAATTGATACTAGCTGCTATACTACTTCTATAGCAGCTATCTCTTTAGATAAGAAAATTATCTTTAATGAGAAAATAATGCTAGAAGTAAGAGAAAATACAAAAGGACTAAGACAAAGTGAAGCTGTATTCCAGCATGTAAATAATTTAGGGCTTTTAAGTGATAGAGTAAAGTCATTTAAAGATAAGTTTAATATAGAAGGTGTCTGTTCAACTATAAGACCTAGACCAGTTGAAAACTCATATATGCCTGTATTTAATGTAGGATATAATTTTGGAAAGTTATTATCAAGTATATATGGTTGTAGATTTTATGAGACTACTCATCAAGAAAATCACATTGAAGCAAGTTTATTAAATAGTAAGTTAAAAAATAATAATAGATTTATTTCTGTTCATATGTCTGGTGGCACTACAGAGATACTTTTAATAAACAAAATGGATGATAATTATAATATATTGGATAGTAGCTTAGGTGCAATTACCAGAATAAGTAATAAAAAAGATGATAAAAGTAAGCTATACAATAATTTTGGATATAATATAGATATAATTGGAGGAAGTAAAGATATTAGCTTTGGTCAACTTATAGATAGAGTAGGAGTTAAGTTGGGGTATAAGTTTCCTTCAGGAAAATATTTAGATGAAAATGCTTTAAATTGTAACTTTAAAATAGAAAGTGGTCTGAAAACTTCTGTGAGAGATGGATATATGAATTTATCTGGATTAGAGAATCAGGTAAACAAGATTATAAAAGATAATAAAGATAATACTAATCAAAAAGAATATGTATCTAAATTAGTATTAGATTCAGTAGTTAGAAATATGTTTAAATCTTTAGTTTATTTATGTGAAACTTATAATGTAGATGAAGTAGTTTTTGCAGGTGGAGTTTCTGCAAGTAGGTATATTCTTAAAGAATTAAGTCTAAAATTAAGAAAAAAACATATAGAAGCTCATTTTACAGAACCACAATATTCAACTGATAATGCTGTTGGGTGTGCTATAATAGGATTGAATAACTTTTTAGGAGAAAGAGTATGAAACTAAGAGCTTTAGATATAAGTGAAGCAAACTCATATATTAAAAGAATTTTAATAAACGACCCAATACTTTCTAATCTTAAGGTTAAAGGAGAGATTTCCAATTTTAAGGTTCATAGTAGTGGGAATGTATATTTATCACTTAAAGATGAAACATCAAAGTTAAACTGTGTAATTTTTAAAAGTAATTTTAATCGTAATCTAAAATTAGACAATGGTGTGAAAGTTATAGCTAGTGGATACATATCGGTCTACGAAAGAGATGGTGCGTATCAATTATATATTAATGAAATTGAAATAGAGGGAATAGGGAATTTACACATAGAATTTAATAGATTAAAAGAAAAACTTGCTAAAGAAGGTTTATTTGACTCTAAATACAAGATACCTATACCTAAAATGCCAAACTCAATTGGAGTTATAACATCTCCAACAGGTGCTGTTATAAGAGATATAATAAATGTTATAAAAAGAAGATACCCTAAAATTAATATAAAGCTTTATCCAGTAACGGTTCAAGGAGATAAATCAGCAGAAGAAATATGTGAAGCAATCAGATTTTTTAATCATATGAAGAATGTTGATACACTTATAATTGGTAGAGGCGGGGGTTCAATAGAAGAGCTTTGGTCTTTTAATGATGAAATGGTAGCAAGAGAGGTTTTTAATTCTCAGATTCCAATAATATCAGCAGTTGGGCATGAAACTGATTTTACTATTTGTGACTTTGTATCTGATATGAGAGCACCAACACCATCCGCAGCAGCAGAGATTGCTACTCCATCGTTAGATGATATAAATTACAAACTTGGAAATATAAAAAGTAGAATGAGTAAGTCTCTTACAAATCAAATTGAGCTAGACCAATACAGGTTAGAATCAGCATTTAACAAGATAAATAACTATTTAGATTCTTATACAATAAAAGATAAAGTTATACAATTAGATAAAATATATGATAAAATAATTTTTGGAATAGAAAATAATTTGAAATTGGAAGATGAGAAACTAATAAAGATTGGAGCATTACTTCATAATTTAAGTCCATTAGCTACTATGGATAGAGGTTATAGCATAGCCCAAAAAGATGGAAAAGTAATAAACAGTATAAAAGGATTGAAAACAAAAGATAACATAGAGATAGTCTTAAAAGATGGAAATTTGGAATGTATGATAGATAAAATTGAAAATAAAGAGGTATAGTATGAATTTAACTTATGAAGAAGCTTATAAAAGATTAGAGAGTATATTAAATGAACTAGAATCTAAAAATGCTAGCTTAGATGAATCTTTAAGCTTGTATGAAGAAGGTATAAGCCTTTACAAACATTGTAATAAGCTTTTAGATGATGCTAAATTGAAAATAAGTAAATTTAATCAATTAGGAATAGAAGAAGATTTTAAAATTGAGGAGGAATAAAATTGGAATTTAAACAATGTCTGAAAGAAAAAGCAAGTTTTATAGAAAATGTACTTAAAGAATATATGCCTAAAGAAGAAGGGTATCAAAAAACGGTTATTGAAGCTATGAACTACAGTTTAAGTGCTGGGGGCAAGAGATTAAGACCAATACTTACATTAGAAGCTTGTAAAGTAGTTGGAGGTAATGAAGAAGAAGCTATTCCTTTTGCTATGGCCATTGAAATGATACATACATATTCACTAATACATGATGATTTACCAGCTCTTGATAATGATGACTTAAGAAGAGGTAGACCAACAAATCATAAAGTATATGGAGAAGCTATGGGTATTTTGGCAGGCGATGCTTTATTGAATTATGCTTTTGAAGTTATGCTTTCAGGTTCAATCAATAAAAAAAATCCAGAAAAGTATTTAAAAGCTATAAATGAAATTGCTAAAGGTGCTGGTATATATGGCATGATAGGTGGTCAGGTAGTAGATGTAGAAAGTGAAAATAAACAAATTGAAAAAGAAAAATTAGATTATATACATATGAATAAAACTGCAGCAATGATGGTGGGTTGTATGAGAGCAGGAGCTACTATCGGTGGAGCAAATTCAGAACAGATGGAAGAAATAACTAAATATGCAAAAAATATCGGATTATCATTCCAGATAGTAGATGATATACTAGATATAGTGGGAGATGAAGCTAAATTAGGTAAGAAAGTTGGAAGTGATATAGAAAATCACAAGTCAACATACCCATCACTTTTAGGTTTAGATAAATCTAAAGAAATTGCATATAATTTGATTGATGAAGCAAAGAAAAGTATAGAAAAATTATCTGACGATGTAGATTTTTTAAAGGGATTGGCTGAATATATAATAGATAGGGAATACTAAAATATACAGCTAAAATCGAGGAGGGAAAAATGGACTTTTTTTCGGAGATTTTTAACAATGGGGCTTTGGGAATAAGTCTGATTGCTTGTTTCTTAGCACAATTTATAAAAATATTTACTGGCAAGGAAAAAAGAATTGAGTTATCAAGAATACTTATTTCAGGAGGTATGCCTAGTTCCCATAGTTCTTTTGTTACAAGTTTAGCTACAGTGGTAGGTATTGAAAAAGGGTTTAATTCTACTGATTTTGCTATAATTACTGTGCTTGCCCTGATTATAATGTATGACGCAGCAGGTGTTAGACGGGCTGTAGGTAAGCAAGCTATCATATTAAATCAAATAGTAGCGGATATACAGCATGGAAAGCATATAGAGCAGAAGAAATTAAAAGAATTAATAGGTCACACACCACTAGAAGTTTGGTTTGGAGCTTTACTTGGAATAGTAACAGCTTTAATATTGATGTAAATTTAAAATTTACAAAATAAAGGTGAGGATAATATGTATAAATATTTAGATAAAGTAAATTCTCCAAAGGATATAAAAAATATGAGCATAGAAGAAATGGATTTACTTGCAAAAGATATAAGAAAATTTTTAGTAAAATCTGTTTCTAAGACAGGCGGGCACTTAGCTTCTAATTTAGGAGTAGTTGAGCTAACATTAGCACTTCATAAAGTGTTTGACAGTCCTAAAGATAAAATCGTATGGGATGTAGGACATCAATCTTATGTTCATAAAATAGTTACTGGAAGAAAAGATTATTTTGTATCTTTAAGACAATTTAATGGACTAAGTGGTTTTCCAAAGGAGAGTGAAAGTCCTCATGATATTTTTGACACAGGACATAGTAGTACATCTATTTCTGTAGCTACAGGTATTGCCTGTGCTAGAGACATAAAAAAAGAAAACTATAGTGTTATATCTGTAATTGGAGATGGTTCTATAACTGGAGGTATGGCACTTGAAGCTTTAAATCAATTAGGATATATCAATACCAATATGATAGTAATTCTTAATGATAATGAAATGTCCATAGATAAAAATGTTGGTGGAATGTCTAAATATCTGTCAAGTATTATAAGAAACTCAACAGTTGAAAAAATGACAGATGAAGTTGATAAAATTTTAAATGTTACACAAACAGGTGAGATTTTATCTAAGACTGCACATAGATTTAAAGATAAGTTAATGTATAGCTTTTCGCCTCAAGATTGTTCATTTTTTGATTCATTAGGTATAAAATATTATGGTCCTATAGATGGTCATAATACTAAAGAATTAATAGATACATTGAGAAAGGCTAAACATAAAAAAGGGCCTGTACTTTTACATGTAATTACGAAAAAAGGAAAAGGGTACAGATTTGCAGAGGAGCAACCTGATAAATATCATGGAGTATCAAAGTTTGATATAAAGACAGGAGTAACATCTTCAAAAGTTAAGTCTATGTCAGTTAGTGTTGGAGAAAAACTGGTTGATATGGCTAGTAATAATGAAGATATAGTAGCAATAACGGCTGCAATGCCATCTGGTACTGGGTTAAATTTATTTGAAAGTGTATACCCAAAAAGATATTATGATGTTGGTATAGCTGAACAACACGCAACAGGGTTTGCAGCAGGTCTTGCAAAAAGTGGGATGAAACCTTACTTTGCTGTATATTCATCGTTTTTGCAAAGAGCATACGACCAAATTATTCATGATGTATGTATAACTAAAAAGCCAGTTACTTTTCTTATAGATAGAGCTGGACTAGTTGGAAATGATGGAGAAACTCATCATGGTATGTTTGATTTAAGTTACTTGAATTCTATTCCAAATATTGTAGTAATGGCACCAAAAGATATAAGAGAGATGGAACTTATGATGGATTTATCATTAAAGCTAGACTATCCATCAGCAATTAGATATCCAAGAGGAAATAGCTATTACTTGGACAAGGGAGAATATAAAGAACTTGTATTAGGAAAGTATGAAGTATTAGATGATGGACAAGATACAGTTATACTTTCTATTGGAAGTATGGTGAAACATGCTTTAGGAGCTAAAGAACTATTGTTGAAGGAAGGAATAAATCCAACAATAGTTAATGCTAGATTCTTAAAGCCAATGGATGAAGATATGTTGAATATTTTATTAAAGAATCACAAAAATGTAGTTACAATAGAAGATAACATTGTAACTGGAGGGTTTGGAAGTAGAATAAACAAGTTTATTATAGATAATGATTATAAGGTAAATATACTTAATATAGCAATACCAGAAGAATTTATAAAGCATGGTAATGCAGATGAATTATATGATTTTGTAGGACTATCACCAAAGGGTATTGCTGATAAAATAAAAAAGTTAGTTATTAAATAAAAAATTAATGAAAATATTATAAATTAAGACTGATATAAAATATAAAATTTATCAATTAAATAAATATCAGGTGTGTTACTTTAAGCTACTTTAGTTATTATTAAAGTAGCTTTTAACAGAAAGGTAATTTTATGAAAAAGAGAATAGATTTATTGTTAGTAGAACAAGGTCATTTTGAAAGTAGAGAAAGAGCTAAAAAAGCAATAATGGCTGGTCTAGTTTTTGTTGATAATCAAAGATGTGATAAGGCTGGTACAGAAGTAAAAGAGGACTGTAATATAGAAGTAAAAGGAAATCCAATACCGTACGTTAGTAGAGGTGGTTTAAAGCTTGAAAAAGCTATGAAAAACTTTGATTTAACTATTGATGGAAAGGTATGTATGGATATAGGTGCATCTACAGGTGGTTTTACAGATTGTATGTTAAAAAATGGAGCAATAAAAGTATTTTCTATAGATGTTGGTTATGGGCAACTTGCTTGGAAATTAAGACAAGATGATAGAGTTGTGTGTATGGAGAGAACAAATATAAGAAATGTGACAATAGAAAATACAAAGCAGTTTGCAGATTTCGCATCAATTGATGTGTCTTTTATATCATTAAAACTAGTACTTCCAAAAGCTAAGGAGTTAGTACGTCATGACGGAGAAATTGTCGCTTTAATTAAACCACAATTTGAGGCAGGAAGAGAAAAAGTAGGTAAAAAAGGTGTAGTTAGAGAAAAATCGACACATATAGAAGTCATAAAAATGATTTCTGACTTTTCTGTTGGAAATGGATTTGAAATTTTAGGATTAGACTTTTCTCCAATTAAAGGGCCAGAAGGAAATATAGAGTATCTAATTCATCTGAGAAATGGAAATGAAGGTTATGAGTTTGATAGTAACACATACGATAATAAAATAGTGGAAGTCGTTGAGGCTTCACATAATTTAGACAAATAGGCTAAAAGGGGGCTTAGACTTGATCCTCGAATTATATATGAAAAATTGTGCTTTAGTTGAAGAGCTAAGGTTGAGTATTGATAAAAATTTAAATATACTTACAGGTGAAACTGGTTCAGGAAAATCTATAATAATAGATGCGCTTGGACTTTGTCTAGGTGATAAATATGATAGGTCTTTTCTAAGAAAAGGAACAGACAAGGGACTTGTTGAAGCCGTATTTTTATCAGATAATATATATCTAAAAAAAATACTAGACGAAAATGATATAAGTATAGAAGATGATAATTTGTTAGTCATAACTAGATTGATATATTCAGATGGAAAGAGCACTGCTAGAATAAATGGAAGAACTGTTAAAGTATCTCTTCTTAGAGAAATCGCATCAACACTTATAGATATACATGGTCAACATCAAAATCAGGCTTTATTTAATAAAGACACTCATTTGAAATTTCTAGACCTTTTTGGAGAGAATGAATTAGAAAAATTCAAAGTTGCCTATAAAAAAGTGTACAACAAGTATAGTGAAGTAAAAAAGGCTTTAAATTGTTTAACAGAAAATAAGGATGAGATGCAAATTCAAAGAGAAATAGATTTGTTAAAATTTCAAATAAATGAAATTGAGGTAGCAAATTTAAATAAGAATGAATATGAAGATTTATTAAAACAAAGAGAAGTTTATAGAAATAGTGAAAAGATATATAATAACTTGAATTTAAGTTATAGCAAGTTACATAATGGTGAGTATAATGTTATTGACCTAATAGGTCTTGCATCTAAAGAGCTTAATGACATATCAAAATATGATAGTGTTTTGAGTGAATATAGTGATACTGTAGAAAGAATTATGTATGAGTTACAAGATATATCTAGTGATATAAGAAATTACAAAGATAATATAGACTTTGAGCCTTATGAATTAGAGCAGATTGAACTTAGAATTGATGAGATTAACAATTTAAGAAGAAAATATGGAGATAGTATAGACGATATATTTGAGTATTATGAAAAGATAAAAGATAGATTAGACGAGATACTAAATAGAGATGAAAGAGTTGAACAGTTAAAAAGTCAACTTATGAATATAGAAGAAGATTTAAAAATAAAAGCTAATAAATTGACTAAAGCAAGAACAGAAGTAGCAACTACTTTAGAGAAAATACTTCTTGATGAATTAAAAAGCTTAAACATGAAAAATGTAATGTTCAAAGTTAATTTTGAAGAAGGCCCATTTACTTTAAATGGAATAGATGATATTGAATTTATGATATCTTTTAACTTAGGAGAAGATATTAAACCTATATATAAAGTTGCATCAGGTGGTGAGATGTCTAGGTTTATGTTGGCATTTAAGACAATCTTGGCTGATATAGATGATATTGATACATTAGTGTTTGATGAAATAGATACAGGTATAAGTGGTATAGCAGCACAAATTGTTGGTGAGAAATTGAGTGATATAGCAAAGAAAAAACAAATAATATGTATAACACACTTACCTCAAATTGCGGCAAATGCTGACACTCATTATTGTATAGAGAAAGATACTTCAAATAATAGGACATTTACTAATGTTAGTAAATTAAATCAATCTCAAAGAAAAAATGAAATTGCTAGGCTTATAGCAGGTAATAATATAACAGAGAAAACTATCGAACATGCAAGTGAAATCATTGAAATGGCTAAAAAATGCTAGTGAAGAAAGGTTGTTCTAAATAGGTGTAAAGAATTTTCTATCTGAATACTTTACATCTATTTTTTATGATTAAATTATTTAGTGAGTATATTAAAAATATAAAATTTAAAAGTTATATCAATTTGTAACTTTGAAATTTTTAGATGCTTAAGTATAATATTATGTATAAGGTATTAGTGAGGGGGGCATAAATTGAATAAAAAAAATACTATGCACTTAATTTTTACAATTGTAATTTTTATTTTATTATGGTATATGATATTGACAATGAATGAAATTAACAAAAACATAGAAAACTATAATAATAAATTAGAGTATTTGTCACAAGAAATTATGAATACCAAGTCAGATATTAGTAATACGATAAATGAAGAAATGTCAAAAAGCTATATAACTAAAAGTATTGATTTAAAAGTTAAAAAGCTTGAAAAAGAAGAATGTACTATTGAGGTAGATATTCAATTGAGTAAGTTGGGTAAAAATGGCAAGGTATTTTTTATGTATAAAGAAGATAATGATAAATGGAATGAGATTGAAATGACAAAACACGGAGAATTATCGTATACTTGTGAGATGAAAATAAAGACAGGTAATGAATATGACTATAAAGTAGTTACAAATGGGACCATATCTGAAAGCTCAGATGTACAAAAGCTAACTACATCTGATTATATGCCTGAACAACCTGTATTTAATTCTGGAATAAGGGATAATAAAGAATATTTTATTGAAATAATAGAAAATAGTAATCTCTTAAATCATGAAAGTGAAAAGTCAAAAAATAAAGTCTATAATAGTATCAAATTGAAGAAAGTAGATATTATTGTAAATGAAGGGAAAAAAGATACTGTGTATAAAGCAAAATCTGTTAAAATATCAGATGCTGATAAAGATAATAGTCCAAATGAAAGTCAAGTAAATTATGAAGCAACTTTCCCTAAAAGGGATATTGGTAGTATAGTCTATATTAAAGCCAAACTTACATACAATAATGGAGTAGAGTACATAAAGGATATAACTGAAGATATAACTATGAGTTTACAAGATTTGGAAAAATAAATACATATACAAATAAATTTGGTCAATAAAATAGAGTATAAATAAAATTGCAGTAGTTTTATTTATACTCTATTAAATAAAATTATAATTTTAATTCCATATATCTAGCGCCTTCAATTGGATTATAAGTATACGGTTCTATATCATAGAAACCAAGCTTTTCGTATAGTCCTTGAGCACTTTTCATGCTTGGAAGAGTGTCTAATCTCATATAGGCATATCCAATTTCTTTAGCTTCTTTAACAATTTCTTTTAATAGTATTTTTCCTATCTTTAGTCCTCTAAATTGATTTCTTACAAATAATCTTTTTAATTCACATACTTTGTCTTCAAGCTTTTTTAAAGCAACACAACCTGCTAAATTTTCATCGACAAATACTAATATCAATGAACCTGAAGGTTTTATATATTTTCCTGGAAGTGTTTTTAATTCGTTATTAAAGTCTTGAAAACATAAGTCTATATCTAGAGAATTTGAATATTCAGTAAATAAAATTTTTACATTTTCAAGATTTTCTAAGTCTTCTTCTTCAACAAATTTTAAACTTATATTTTGAGCCATTTTATCCATCATTATATAAATATGTTTATATAATGATTTCACCTCCTTGATAGATGTATATTTTGTTAATATCAATTAGATTTTAATACCATTACTTTTTCACCGCCATAGTCAAGTTCTCCATTAAACTCAAATCCAAAATCTTTATAAAGCTTGATAGCTGTTTTGTTGTTATCAAATATACTAAGATACAATTCATCACAATTATATTCTTTTTTAAGAAGGTTTATAAGAAAATCTAAGGATGCTTTTCCATATCCTTTGCCTTGATATTTTGAATCAATCATAAATCTATCAAGCCAAACTCTATCATCTTCTAAGCGACCATACATAGCGAATCCTATTAATGAATTTTCATCATATATTCCTACAGGTATCCAAGCTGTTATAAATTTAGATTCAGCAATAGAAAGTGCATTACTTTCTATATAATCTAATTGACTTTTATCTACAGACAAATCAACTAAATCACGCCAATTATTTACGTCTGCAATTCTTACATTTAATTTCAAGATATTACCGCCCTTCAAACTTTTTCTTACAATATAATACTATCATATTATATATTAAAAATCACTTAGTAAGATGTTTAATAAGGTTTTTAAATGAATAAATTTTCTGGAAAAAGGAATTATAAATACATAATAATACAGCATAGGAGTAGATGAACATATGAACAAATCAAATAAAAATTTAAAAAATATTTGGATAATATTAGGAGCTGTATCGATTTTTATGATGGTTATAATCTTTCAAAATAAGAATTGTAATATAAATAAAGAGACTCCAATAGAAGCTTTTACAATTAAGAATCATGATAAAAAATTTGTATATCCACTTGGCAACATAGTTGGAGTAAAAGCCAATACAGATGGTGTATTGGTCTTAGGATATGAGGAAGAAGATGTAGATTATATTGGAGGCATACAAATTGGCGACAATATAGTAAAAATAGATAATAAAAGGATAAAAAATGGTCAAGATGTATCAGAAATTCTAAATAAAGCTAAGAAAAGAAAAGTTGAAGTTACTTTTGAGAGAAAAAATAAATACAAGACAGAAGTAATAGAAACTAAAAAAGAGAATGGTAAATATAAGCTTGGTCTTTGGGTAAGAGATAAGATATCTGGAATTGGAACTATGACTTTTTATGACCCTAGCATGGAAAAGTTCAAAGCAATTGGTCATGCCATAAAAGATTCGGATACTAATGAACTATTAAAAATAAAACAAGGATATATATATAAGCCAGAAAAGCTAAAAATAGTAAAGGCTAGTAATGAAAAAATAGGTAAAATAAAAGGCGACTTTAATGATAGCAATTTAATGGGTAATTTCTC
The DNA here is from genome assembly GCF_045900275.1 of Clostridioides sp. GD02367. NCBI lineage: Bacteria > Bacillati > Bacillota > Clostridia > Peptostreptococcales > Peptostreptococcaceae > Clostridioides > Clostridioides sp. GD02367. Next base: position 164,061 of record NZ_JBJODK010000004.1, read on the forward strand.
GAATAACTCAGAGTTAGGTATAAGTGGTAATATCACAGAGAAACAGAATAAAGAATTTAATTTAGCGAATAAAGAAATGCAATTGATAGAAGTTGGCCGCCCACAAGATGTAAAAATAGGAGATGCAGTCATTCTTTTTGAAGATAAAAATAAAAATATAACAAGCTATGATATAAAAATAGAAAGTATAGTATATGATAAAGGAAATTATAGAGATATGGTAATAAAAGTAGTAGATGATAAGTTATTGGAATACACAGGAGGTATTGTGCAGGGGATGAGTGGAGCTCCAATAATACAAAATAATAAAATTATTGGTGCAATAACTCATGTTTTTAGAGATAATCCGAAAAAAGGATATGGTATTTTTATAGATGAAATGATAAAATTGTAGGTGAGGCATTAAAAAATTTTATTATTTTATCAATTATCTAGAAGGAATATAATTTTGAAGTGTCGAATATGCATTAGAGTAGATAATTAAGAGCAATTGTGTAAAAAGTTTAGTTTTCTGTAATAAGAAGATGTTTTTTAATGGGGGGATTTTTAGTGGAAAAAATCAAAATAGTTTTAGCAGATGACAATAAGGATTTTTGTCAGGTATTAAAAGAGTATTTGTCTAATGAGGATGATATCGATATATTAGGCATAGCTAAGGATGGAATTGAAGCATTAGACTTAGTAAAAAAGACACAACCGGACTTATTAATATTAGACGTAATAATGCCACATCTAGATGGATTAGGTGTAATTGAAAAATTGAATACAATGGATATACCTAAAATGCCAAAAATAATAGTACTATCAGCAGTAGGTCAAGATAAGATAACTCAAAGCGCAATAAATCTAGGAGCAGATTACTACATAGTAAAGCCGTTTGATTTTGTTGTGTTTATAAACAGAATTAGAGAATTGGTTTCTAATAGAGTTGCTCAAGTTGAGCCAAAGCCTAGACCAGTTCAAGAAACTCAAATGACTAGAAGTGATTTCGTTAAGAATGTAGGGAATATAGAAACAGAAATCACAAATATAATGCATGAAATAGGAGTACCAGCTCATATAAAAGGATATTTATATTTAAGAGAAGCAATAAAAATGGTTATTGATAATGTTGAGCTTTTAGGTGCAGTAACAAAAGAGTTATATCCAAGTATAGCTAAAAAATTCAATACAACACCAAGTAGAGTTGAGAGAGCGATAAGACATGCGATAGAGGTTGCGTGGAGTAGAGGAAAAGTTGACACAATAAATCAACTATTTGGATATACAGTACACAATACTAAAGGAAAACCAACTAACTCGGAATTTATAGCAATGATTGCTGATAAATTAAGACTAGAGCATAGCATGGTTAAATAAATAGACACAAAAAGTAGGGCTTTTTAATTAAGGCATTGGCGATAAATATGTATTACAAGTAGCGAAATGGTATAACCAGTAGGGTTATACTGTTTCGCTATTTTAATAAGTATAAAATTTTTTCTTTATTTTTTCTTTACTATTCGTTCAATATATTAATATAATAAATTTATTTATACTATACTTATAGTATATGTCTTTATAAGTTACAAAATGGAAGGAGTTTATTTTTTAAGAATGAATGTTGAATAAAATATAATAAACTTTATATTTTAAAGAATATTGTTGAATGTGTTAAATAAAAAAATAATAGAATATAGTATTATAAATGCCAAAGATGCAAAACAAACTTAAAACATTTATTTTATTGTTAAGTAATGCTATAATATAATGTGATTTTAATAATGATAGTGGAGGTTTAAAAATGAGAGTCGAGGCCCCTATAAAAGTAGATCGAAAAACCAAAAAACTTGCTAAAAGAGTTGAAAGTGGGGAAATAGCAGTTATAAATCATATCGATATAGATGAAGTTGCTGCAAACTCTTTAGTAGAAGCTAAAATAAAACTTGTCATAAATGCGGCTCCTTCTATAAGTGGTAGGTATCCCAATAAAGGTCCAGGGATATTAACTGAAAATAATATACTAATAATTGATAATATTGGAGAAGAATTATTTGAAGAATTAAAAGAAGGAGAAACTATAGAAGTTGTAGATGGAAAGATATATAGAGAAGGAAAATTTTTAGGTGCAGGCGAAGTTTTAGACAAGTATGAAGTTTCACACCAAATAAAGGCTGCTTATGAGAATTTAGCTGTAGAATTGGATAGATTTATAGATAATACTATAGATTATGCTAAAAAAGAAAAAGGATTTATACTTGGAGAAGTAGAAATTCCAAAAGTGAAAACTAATTACGCTAATAAACATGTATTGATAGTTGTGAGAGGTCAGGACTATAAAGAAGATTTGAGTACAATGCTTTCTTATATAGAAGAGGTAAAGCCAGTCTTGGTTGGTGTTGATGGTGGAGCAGATGCTTTAATTGAGTTTGGATATACTCCAGATGTAATTGTAGGAGATATGGATAGTGTAAGTGATGAAGCTTTAAAAAAGGCTAGCGAAATAGTAGTACATGCTTATACAGATGGAAGGGCTCCAGGTCTTAAGAGGGTTCAGGAATTAGGCCTAGATGCAATTGTATTTCCTGCACCAGGAACTAGTGAAGATATAGCTATGCTTATTGCTTATGAGTATAAGGCTGAGTTAATAGTAGCAGTTGGAACACATTCAAATATGATTGATTTCCTAGAAAAAGGTAGAAAAGGTATGGCAAGTACTTTTCTAGTTAGGCTTAAAATAGGTTCAAGACTTATAGACGCTAAAGGTGTCAATCTGTTATACAGAAGTAAATTAAAAATAAAGTACATATGGGCATTAATAGCAACAGCTTTGTTCCCTGTATTGGTAGTCGCATCACTATCACCAGGTGTTCAACAATTTATACAACTAATGCAATTAAAATTTAGAGTATTATTACAGATGTAAATTTTAGGAGGATAAATATGCATATTAATATGAAATATTATATAGTCACTATAGGTGCTATATTTATAGCTTTGGGTATAGGCATGTTAGTAGGATTTAATTTAAATAATAATCAACAATTAAGTGAACAACAAGCAAATATAATAAATGATTTAGATGACAAGTTTAATATTTTAAAAGAGAAAAATGATAAACTTGATGGTGACTTAGCAAATGTAAATAAGGATTATGAAGAAGCAGTTAATTTTATAAATAAAAATGTAGATAAGATTTTAGCTGGTTCATTAAATGGTAAAAGCATAGGAATAATATCAGCTAATGAAAATGATGATTATACAAAAAATATAGAAGACATAATAAATAAATCTAATGGAAATATTGCCTTCAATATAGTATTAAAAGAAAATATAACAAATCCAGAAAAGTTAAAAGAAATCTCAACTAAATTAGGTGCAGATATAAAAAATGCAAGCGATGCTGTCAATTATATAATGGATACCCTTAAAAAAGAAGATGCAAGTGATATTCTGACATATCTTCAAGAACTAGATGTAATAAAGTTTAACTCTCTTGGTAATACATATCTAAAATATGACTCTGTTGTAATAGCTGGTGGAAATGATGCAAAAGATAGTGCAAAACAGTTTGAAAAAATAGAAAAATTTGTAGTTTCAAAACTTAAATCAGAAAATAAATATTTAGTAGAAGTTCAAAATACAGGAGTTAAAACTTCTTATGTAGAACTATATTCTAAAAACAAGGTTGCAACTGTAGATAATATTGATGAAGGAATAGGAAGTATATCTCTAGCTATTCTTTTACAACAAGGAAACATAGTTGGTAACTTTGGTAGATTAGATACTGCAACTTCATTGTTGCCATCTATTAAATAGAAATAATTTTAAGGAGAGAAAAAATGGATTCTTATATAAGTATAATAATACCAGCTTATAACGAAGAAAGTAGAATAAAATATACATTAGATAGTATAGTGGATATTAAACAAATAAACGAGATAATAGTTGTTGATGATGGTTCAATTGATAATACTGCTAAAGTTGTATCTGAATTAGAGAATGAAAAGATTAAATTTTTTAAGTTAGATAAAAATAGAGGCAAAGGATATGCTTTAAATTATGGCATTAAGTTAGCAATGAAAAATGCAGATATTATAGGATTTCTAGATGGAGATTTAGGAAGTTCTGCTAAAGAAGTTGAAAAATTAATAGTACCTATATTAAATGGTGATGCTGATGTTACTATAGCTAAGTTTCCTCCTGCAAAGAAAAAAGGCGGTCTGGGATTTGTAAAAGGTTTAGCTAAAAATTCTGTGTTTGAGATGACAGGTGTTGAGTTAGATGCGACTTTATCAGGTCAAAGAATATTTAAAAGAGAAGTTTTAGAAAAGTTTGATGAAATACCTTTTGGATATGGAGTAGAAGTTGGTATGACTATTGATATCTTAAAGTATGGATTTAAAATTAAAGAAGTATTAGTAAATATGACTCATAATGAAACAGGAAGAAATTTAAAAGGGTTTATTCATAGAGGAAAACAGTATTATCATATAAAAAAGGTTTTAGGACAAAAAAAGAAAGAATGGAGGTAATATCTTAGTGGAAGATTATATACTTTATACCATTTTATTATTAACAGGATTATTTGGAACCTATGCTGTAATACCACTATTTAAAAATCTATTAATAAATGGAAATATACTTAGACCAAACTATAAAAAAGATATGATACCAGTAAGTATGGGAATTGTTTTTTTGCCTATGGTTGTAATTAATGGGATAATACTTACTTTCTTTACTACAGAATATAGGGATTTAACATATATATTTATGTTTATGTTTGGTATGATATCGATGTTCTTTGCAGGGATATTAGATGATATTATTGGAAATAGGGATGTAAGTGGATTAAAAGGACATTTTAAAAGTTTATTTAAAGGAAGTCTTACAACAGGAGGTTTTAAAGCATTATTTGGCGGATTTGTAGGACTTATAGTTTCTGTTGCTATATCAAAAGATATAATTGACATAATAATAAACACACTGATAATAGCTTTATCAACCAACTTAATGAATCTCTTGGATTTAAGACCAGGAAGAGCAATAAAAGTATATTTATTTATAATGGTGATTATATTTTTGACATTAACAGGTTTTGTTCAAGTGCTTCCATTACTTATAGTGCCAAATGTGCTTGCGTATTTTAATTATGATTTAAAAGCAAGAGCAATGATGGGAGATACTGGTTCAAATGTTCTTGGAATATCTATTGGAATTATGATTGCTTTTGGATATTCATTTAATGTTAGATTGGGATGGTTAATATTTGTAGTTATTATGCATATATTCACTGAGAAATACTCATTAACTAAGATAATAGAAAAAAATAAATTATTAAATTTTATAGATAAATTAGGAAGGTAACATTATGATAAGTAAAAGAGTGGGGATTGTTGAATCAATAGTAAGCCAAACTGAAACGCTTGATGATATAAGAGTGAATATAAATGGGGAAGTGCAAAGGGCATACAATTATCCAAAGCTATCTGGAACTATAAATGTAGGAGATGAAGTAGTTTTAAATACAACAGCAGTAGAACTGAGCTTAGGTACAGGTGGATACCATTTTGTAATAACTAATTTAAATAATTTAGAATCTACTTTAACTGAAGGTGGTCATATAATGAAACTTAGATATACACCTCTCCAAATAAAAGTTGATTCTATTGAAGAACAAGAAAGTATTTATCATGATGAATTTGGAAAGTTTAAAGGATTAGAAGGTCTTTCTGCTGTAGTAGGAACTCTTCACAGTATGTTGACTCCATTTGCAGCTTCATTTAAAAGAAGTAATCCCAATAAAAAATTAGTATATATAATGACTGATGGAGCATCTCTTCCAATATATTTAAGTAAAAACGTGGACACTTTAAAAGAAAAAAAATTAATAGACAATACTATAACGATAGGTAATGCATTTGGTGGAGATTATGAATGTATAAATATATATACTGCACTAATTACAGCTAAAGAAATATTAAAGGCAGATGCAGTATTTGTAAGTATGGGACCAGGAATTGCTGGAACAGGAACAAAATATGGATTTACAGGAATTGAACAAGGTCCAATTCTCGATGCTGTAAAAAAACTTGGTGGAAGAGCAATAGCAATTCCAAGAATTAGTTTTGCGGATAAAAGAGAAAGACATCAAGGTATTTCACATCATAGTATGACCGTATTTAAAGAGATTGTAAATGTAAATATAGATATACCAATAACTATATATGATGATGAAAAATTAAAGTTTATAAAAGAACAAGTAAGCTCAAATGGTTTAGATAAAAAGCATAATATAATTTATATAGATAATAATAAAACAAAAGAGGACTTAGAATATTTTAATCTAAAAGTAAAAAGTATGGGAAGAAATTACGAACAAGATGAGGCATTTTTTAAAGCTGCAAGCACAGCAGCATATTACTTAATGGAGGTTTAAGATGGTATTAGAAGAAAAAACTATTAGTAGTGATAGGGTTTATACAGGTAAAGTAATTACTTTAAAGGTCGATACTGTTGAAATTCCAGGGCAAGGATATCAAAAAAGGGAGTTAGTAGAAGTTGGTGGAGCAGTAGGAATAGTTGCAGTTACAGATGATAACAAGATTGTACTAGTTAAACAATTTAGAAAGCCTATAGAAAAGCCAATTTTCGAAATTCCAGCTGGTAAGTTAGAAAAAAATGAAAGTCCAAAAGAATGTGCTGAGAGAGAACTAAAAGAAGAAACTGGGTATAGTGCAAAAAATATTAAATTAATACATAAATTTTTCACTTCAGCAGGTTTTTCCAATGAGATAATGTTTGTATATTTAGCAACAGGGCTTACTCCAGGAGAGAATAATTTAGATGCAGATGAGTTTTTAGATGTATATGAAGTTGAGCTTGAAGAGGCATATAATATGGTATTAAAAAATGAGATTGAAGATGCAAAGACTTCTATTGGATTATTATTAGTAAAAGATATGTTTAAAAATTAATATTTATAAAAATGAATAACCCTTTGTCCTAAAGCATATTATTTTATAAAGGACAAGGGGGAATAAAATTGAGAAGAACATATAGAAGAAATGATTTTAGAGAATTGAATAGACAAATAATTATTATAGGATTATTGTTTATGATGTCTATTGTTATTGGGTCTTACATAAATAAAATCTTGCCAGGTTCTAGTGACAATATATTAAACAATATAAATCCTGCTGTAGAGTATTATAATCTAAATCTAAACATAAAAGAGACAGTTATACAAAATTTGAAGTCAGATGGAATTTTTATGGGCTCAATAGCTCTGTTAAGTCTATTTGTAGTAACGATTCCAGCTGTAATAGTAGTTTTTGTATTAAAAGGTATGTCCATAGGATATACAATAAATAGTTTTATATTAGCATTAAAGTTTAAAAGCGTAAAAATGATTTTAATAATATTATTTAAAAATTTGATTATTATTCCATGTGCAATCATATTAACATTAATTAGTATAAGCTATTTCAAAGAGATGGTTTATGAATTTAAAAAGAACAACAGAAAAAATATGCAATTTTTAGTTAAGAGGTATATACTAAATATTATAATTATAATAGCACTATCATTGGGGTTGCAATTAATATTAAATACTGCAAGTATTGGTATTATTAAGTTCCTAGTTAAATAAAGGAGTTTATAATGGATATTATAGAGGGATATATAGATTACATAAAAGATAAAAAAAGATTATCAGAGAATACAGTGGCATCATACTTTATGGATATAAAAAAATATATGGAATATATAAATCAAAAAAGTATTAAACTAGTAGATATAGTTGAAAATGATATTATAAGTTATTTAATAAAGTTGGAAAAAGATAATGTGTCAATAGCTACAATAGCGAGGATGATATCCTCTATAAAATCTTTTCACGATTACTTATTTTTAAATCATGTATGCACAAATAATCCTGCAAAGGACATAAAAAAACCTAAAATAAAAAAAGAAAATATAAATATACTTACAGAAGAAGAAATTGAAAGATTATTGAAGTTTCCAAAGTTAACAACACCTAAGTTGGTTAGGGACAAGGCTATTTTTGAAGTGTTATATGGGACTGGTATAAAAGTGTCTGAATTAGTAGATATGAACATAGAAGATGTTGATTTGGATATTGACTATATATATTGTAATTCATGTTGTAAAAGTCAAAGAGTGATACCACTTTGTGATATCACAAAACTTTATTTGGAGAAGTATTTAAAAGAAGCAAGACCTAAAATGGCTGTAGAAGGTGAAAATTCATTATTTGTAAGTTCATTAGGTCAAAGGTTTACACGACAAGGTCTTTGGAAAGTCATAAAGAAATATTCTAATTTAGCTAATATAGATAAAAATATAAATCCTACAATGCTTAGACATTCATTTGCAATTCATTTGTTAAATGAAGGGGCTAACATTGCTGTTGTAAGTAAAATTTTAGGAAACGTTAATCTATCTAGCCTTCAAGTATATTTAAATCATATAGATAAAAACGTGAGAAGAGAAATAAAGGAAAAACATCCTAGAAATGATATTGATATAGAATTACAAAAAGCAGAGGCTAAATAGACTGTATAGCAAATTTTATAATTTAAAAGGAGCGTATTTATATGAGCAGAGTGATTTGGATTGTAATTGACAGTGTTGGGATAGGAGCGTTGCCTGATGCCGAAAAATTTGGAGACAGTAAGGATGTAAGTACTCTTGGAAATATATTTAAAGAATATCCAGATATACAAATTCCTAATATGAGAAAATTAGGCATAGGAAATATAGATGGTGTAGATTTTTTTGAAAGTATAAAAGAGCCAATAGGTTGTTTTGGAAAATGCAAGGAAATGTCTCAAGGAAAAGATACTACCACTGGTCATTGGGAAATGACTGGCATAATAGTTGACAAACCTTTTAAAACATTTGAACATGGATTTTCAAAAGAAATAATAAAAGAATTTGAGCAAAAAACTGGAAGAAAAGTAATAGGAAATAAACCAGCTTCAGGAACTGTAATAATTGATGAATATGGAGAACACCAAATAAAAACTGGAGATGTAATAGTATACACTTCAGCTGATAGTGTATTTCAAATAGCTGCTAATGAAGAGATAATCCCACTAGAAGAACTTTACAATATGTGTAAAATAGCTAGGGAGATAATGATGGGAGATAATGCAGTTGCTAGAGTAATTGCTAGACCATTTATAGGGAAGAAAACAGGTGAATTTGTTAGAACTTCAAACAGAAGAGACTATTCATTAGACCCATTTGAACCAACAGTTCTTGATAATATAAAAGAGTCAGGGCTTGACGTTTTGGCAGTTGGAAAAATAGAAGATATTTTTAATGGAAAAGGGATTACAGATGCTATCCATACTAAGAGTAATATGGATGGAGTAGATGAAACTTTAAATTATATGAAGCAAGAAAATAAAGGTCTGATATATTCAAATCTTGTCGATTTTGATTCTAAATATGGTCATAGAAGAGACCCAGAAGGATATAAGAAGGCCCTTGAAGAGTTTGACAGTAGACTTCCAGAAATAATGGATAATATGAGAGAAGACGACGTTCTTATAATCAATGCAGACCATGGAAATGACCCAACATATAAAGGTACAGACCATACAAGAGAATATATACCAGTTATGATTTATGGGAATAAAGTTAAAAAAGGATTTAATTTAGGAATAAAAGATACTTTTGCTGATATTGGAGCAACTGTTGCAGATATACTAGATGTAAAATTACCTAAACATGGCTCAAGTTTTAAAAAAGAATTATTCTAAATTAAGAGGTAAATAACAAATTGAAAAATTTAGCTTAATAGAATGGAGGGATTGGATGTTTGAAAATATAGAGCAAAGTAACAAATTTATAAATTCCAAAATTAGTATAAAACCTAAAATTGGTCTGATATTAGGTTCTGGACTTGGAGATTTGGCAAATGATATAGAAGATTCTGTTACAATTAAATATAGTGAAATTCCCAATTTCCCTGTGTCAACAGTAGAAGGACATGCTGGACAACTTGTTATTGGAAAGCTTGAAGGGAAAGAAGTAGTTGCTATGCAGGGGAGATTTCATTACTATGAAGGATATTCTCAAAAAGAAGCTACTTTTCCAGTAAGAGTTATGAAAGCTTTAGGTGTCGAGACTCTTATAGTAACTAATGCTGCTGGAGGCGTAAATAAAAAGTTTAAAGCAGGAGACTTGATGATTATAAGAGACCATATAAACTTTAGTGGAAGCAATCCATTAGTAGGTAAAAATGATGATAGACTTGGAGCTAGATTTCCAGATATGTCAGATGCTTATTCTTCTAAATATATAGATATAGTCAAAGATTGTGCAAAGAAATACAATATAGATGTAAAAGAAGGTGTTTATATGTTTTTTAGTGGGCCAAACTATGAAACACCAGCAGAAGTAAGAATGGCTCAAATATTAGGCGCTGATGCTGTAGGAATGTCTACTGTTCCAGAAGTAATAGTAGCAGCACATTCTAATATTAGTGTTATTGGTATATCTTGTATAACTAATATGGCTGCTGGTATCTTAAATCAGCCATTAAGTCATGAGGAAGTAATACAAACTACTCAAAAAGTTAAATCAGAATTTATGAATTTAGTTAAGAGTACAGTAAAAAATTTATAAATATTTTGAGTGGATTTATAGTGAAATAGTTAATGTATTATTTGAAAAGAATTAATAAGAAGCTGTCTTGATATAGAAAGTTATTTCTAATGAAAGACAGTTTTTTTATAATACTATAATATTTGAAAGTGTTTTGAAGTTTAATATTTATTCAAATTATTACAGATTAGAATGGAGATTTCAAGTATGAGAATGTATGATATTATAAAAAAGAAGAGAGATAAACTAGAACTTAGTAAAGAAGAAATACATTATTTTATAGAAAACTATTCAAAAGGGAATATACCCGATTATCAGGCTTCTGCACTATTAATGTCTATTTATCTAAATAAGATGAATAAACAAGAAACCGTGTATCTTACAGAAGCAATGATGCACTCTGGTGACATTATAAATCTATCAGGTATAGAGGGTATAAAGGTAGATAAGCATAGTACTGGTGGTGTTGGAGATAAGACTACCATAGCTCTTATACCTTTAGTTGCTTCATGTGGAGCACCAGTTGCAAAAATGTCTGGTAGAGGTCTTGGTCATACTGGTGGCACTATTGATAAATTGGAGTCTATACCAGGTTTTTCAACAGAAATGGATATAAATAAGTTTATTGATTCTGTAAATAACTCTAAAATAGCAGTATGTGGCCAAAGTGCAAAGGTAGCAATTGCAGATAAGAAAATATATGCACTTAGAGATGTTACAGCAACTGTTGATAATATATCATTAATAGCATCTAGTGTAATGTCCAAAAAATTGTCCTCAGGAGCAGATGCAATTGTGCTAGATGTAAAAACTGGAGATGGAGCATTTATGAAGACTTTAGAAGAGTCTTTTGAATTAGCTAAATCTATGGTTGATATAGGTACTGGTATGAACAAAGATACAATAGGGATTGTAACAGATATGGATGAACCTTTAGGTTTTGCAATAGGAAATTCTTTAGAAGTTATAGAAGCAATTGAAACTTTAAAAGGAAATGGCCCTAAAGACCTTGTTGAACTATGTGAAGTATTAGGAGCATATATGTTAGTTTTATCAAAGGTTGCACATGATTTTGATGATGGTATTGAAAAGATAAGAGAATCTATAAAATCTGGAAGTGCTATACAGAAACTTAAAGAATTTATAGAAAATCAAGGCGGAAATAAAAATGTAGTAGATGATTATTCTTTATTCAAAAAACCAAAGTATAAACATCCAGTTAAATCAAACAAATCAGGTTATATAAGTAAAATTAAGGCTGAAGAAGTTGGTTTATCAGCAATGATTCTTGGAGCAGGTAGAGAGACTAAGGCGGATATTTTGGATTTATCAGCAGGGATAGTCTTAGAAAAGAAAGTTGGAGATTATGTAAATGAAGGTGAAGTTTTAGCATATTTGTATTATGATGATGAACAAAAGTTTTTATTAGCAAAAGACAGATTTGTTAATTCATATTCAATTGTAGATGAAAAAATAGAAAAAAATAAATTAATATATGGTATCGTAACACAGTGTGGAATTAAAAAGTTTTAGAAAATTTTAGAAAAGTGATTATAAAAGACCTAACATGTCAAAAATAGTGTTAGGTTTTTTATTTTTTTGATATATAAATAAGTTTATTCTACAAGATGATTGAAAATTACAGTATCTAGATTTATAATAGAAAATGGATAAATATACATAAGGAGTAGATTATATTATGAATTTTAAAGAAAATAGATTAAAAATAGCAGCATTAATAATTGTTATTTTAATTATCTTAGCAGGGGTGTTTATATCCATGCAAATAGGTCCTTATAATAAAAATAACAAGAATGATGTAATTATTGATATTCCAAGTGGAGCATCTGTCGGAAAAATATCTGACATATTATATGAAAATAAATTAATAAAAAATGAACTATTATTTAAACTCCTGGTAAAGGTTAGTAATAAAGCTCCATCCATAAAATCAGGAACATATTTGCTTAACCAATCGTACTCAAATAATGATATAATAACTCTTTTGGTTTCAGGTAAAATATATCAGGATGGTATAAAAATTACTGTTCCAGAGGGTGCTACATCCAAAGAAATTATAGCGATGTTAGTGAATAAAAATTTAGGAGATAAAGCTACTTTTGAAAATTTAATAAAAAAACCTCAAGAATTTTATGATAAATTTGTGTACTTGAAGGAGGATGGAATAACTTCTTTAGAAGGATTCTTATATCCAGAAACTTATTATTTTAATTCGAAAAAACAATCAGAAAAAGACATTTTAAGTGAAATGTTAAAGGTATTTGATAGTAAATATACGGACAAGCTTAAAAATAAGCAAAAAGAATTAAAGATGACTCTTCAAGAAGTAATGGAAATGGCTTCAATAATCGAGAAAGAAGCAGTACTTGATAAAGATAGACCAATAATAGCAAGTGTATTTTATAATAGACTTAAAGTAGGTATGCCTCTTCAATCAGATGCGACAATACAATATATATTTGAAGAGAGAAAGAAAATTGTAACATATGATGATTTAAAAATTGATTCACCATATAATAGTTATAAAAATAAAGGTTTACCTCCTACACCAATATCAAATCCTGGTATAAAATCTATTGAAGCTGCACTATATCCAGATAAAACTGATTATCTGTATTTTGTAGCTAAGATTGATGGTGGGAATAACTATAGTACAAACTACCAAGACCATTTAAAATATGTCAAAGAATATAAAGAAGCGAGAGATAAACAGGACAAAGATACAAAAACAACAAATAAAGAAAATACAAAAAAATAAACAATGATTATAAAAAGTCTAACAGGGTAAGAATAATGTTGGGCTTTTTTATTGAAAATTGTTATTCTTAGATTTATAATAAAGAAAGTGTAAACATATATAACAATATGAATTTAAAAAATAATAAATTAAGACAATGTTTTAATATTTATTATTTTAGGGAGTGTTTTTATGAGTAATATAGTTAATGACTTAGTTGAAGATTATATAAGAGTGACATTAAAAGAAAAAGAAGGACTTTTAAAAGACTTAGAAATTTATGCAGAGGAAAATAGCGTTCCTATAATACATAAAGAAGTCTCAGATTTATTAAAAGTCTTATTAAAGATTCAAAAGCCAAAGAGAGTTTTAGAAGTAGGATGTGCAATTGGTTATTCTTCTATTTTTTTTGCAACTATTATAGGAAAAGATGCAGATATAATAACTGTTGAAAGAAATGAAAAAATGATAGAAAAAGCAAAAGTAAATATAAAATTAGCTGGATTTGACGATAACATAACTATACTAGAAGGAGATGCAGAAGAAAAACTTAGTCAAGTCCAAGGTGAATTTGACCTTATATTTATAGATGCAGCTAAAGGTCAATATAAGTTGTTCTTTGATTTAGTTATAGATAAATTAAAAGATGGTGGACTTTTAGTATCTGATAATATTTTATATAAGGGTATGGTTGCACATGATGATTTCGTTATAAGAAGAAAGAAAACCATAGTAAAAAGAATGAGAAATTATTTAGATTATATATGTAATTGTGACTATTTAAGTACATCATTAATACCAATAGGTGATGGTGTAGCACTAAGTTATAAAGAAAGTAAAAGAGGTGACGTAGATGGAATTAAATAAAGTTGAACTTTTAGCTCCAGCAGGTGATTTGGAGAGATTAAAAATAGCTATAACATATGGAGCAGATGCTGTTTATATAGGTGGAGAAATTTTTGGAATGAGGTCTGCTGCAAAGAATTTTAGTAAGGAAGATATGGCAGAAGGAGTAGCTTTTGCACATGAAAGAGGTAAAAAAGTATTTGTAACAGTAAATATAATACCTCATAATGAAGATTTTCTACAATTAGAAGATTATTTATTGGAATTAGAAGAGATAGGAATAGATGCAGTCATAATAGCTGACCCAGGAGTTCTTAGTGTTATCAAAAAAGTAATTCCAAATATGGAAATACATTTAAGTACACAAGCAAATACAACTAACTATTTAAGTGCAAAATTTTGGTATGAGCATGGAATAAAAAGAGTTGTGGTGGCAAGAGAATTATCTTTTGATGAAATATCTGAGATAAGAGCAAAGACACCTTTAGACATGGATATAGAAGCATTTATGCATGGAGCTATGTGTATCTCTTATTCTGGAAGATGTCTAATAAGTAATTATATGACTGGAAGAGATGCAAATAAAGGTTCTTGTGCTCAGTCTTGTAGATGGCAATATCATTTAGTAGAAGAAAAAAGACCTGGTGAGTATTTCCCAATATATGAAGATGAAAGAGGAACGTTCTTCTTTAATTCAAAAGATTTATGTATGATAGAGTATATACCAGAATTAATCAAATCTGGTATAACAAGTTTAAAGATAGAAGGTAGAATGAAGACTTCATACTATGTAGCTACTGTTGTAAGAGCATACAGAATGGCAATAGATGAATTTTATAAAGACCCAGAAAACTGGAAATTCAATCCAATGTGGATGGAAGAATTAAAAAAAGGTAGCCATAGACATTTTACATCAGGTTTTTACTTGAATAAACCAACAACAGAAGACCAAAATTATCAGTCAGCATCATATGTTAGAAACTATGATTTTATAGGTATAGTTAGAGAAACAGAAGATGAAGATGGTCTTGTTGTAGTTGAGCAAAGAAATAAAATGTGTGTTGGTGATGAAATAGAGGTCATGGGACCATATAAAGAAACTATGTTCACTAAAATTGAAGAAATGTATAATGAAGAAGGAGAAGCTATAGAGTCAGCTCCTCATCCTAGACAAATAGTTAAATTAAAACTATCAGTAAAAGTTGGTAAGGATTATATGCTTAGAAAAGTTATAGAAGAGAAGGTTGAAGAATAATAAAAATTTGATAAAGATAGTATTAGCCCCTTAGAAATTGTCAATAATGAAATTATCTAAGGGGTGATTTCATGTCAAAAAAGAAGACTCCATTTTTGAAAAAAGTGGGAAAGAGAAGCTGGTATATATTTACTATAATTTTGATAATTTATAGTGCTTTAATTTATAGACTAGTTGATATACAAGTATTAAAAGGTGATAAATACAAACAGAGTGTAGAATCGCAAAGTGTTGAGAAAGTAGAGTTAAATAGTGGAAGAGGAATAATTTATGATAGAAATAACAAAAAACTTACAGATACAAGTAAAACTCAGGTATTGGTGGTTGAAAAGGAAAAATTAAATAATAACTATAAGATTTTAGAGCTGGTTAAGAAGGCTACTAAGATGAAAGATTTGGATATATATAAAGCTATACAAGAACAATTAACACATCCTATAATACAGATTCAGGCTAAAGATATCGATAATAGAATGAAAAAAGAGCTTGAGAAAAATGGAATAATGATAGAAGAAAAAACTATGCGATATTCAAAAGATGGTTTATTGTCACATACAATAGGATATATAAAAGAGGATGATAAGTCAGGACAAGCAGGAATCGAGAAAAGTATGGACAGTGTGCTTAGAAATTCAAATGAAAAGTATATAAGTGCTTTTAAAGCTGGAGATGCAGGAAATGAAAAATCTCTAAACATACTAAAGGGAAGTGTAAAAACTATTGATGATAAGGCTAAAGATAGACATCTAAAAACTACAATTGATTATGATATTCAGAAAAAATTAGAACAGATACTAGATAAAGAAGAAAACCCTACAGCAGTGGTAATTTCAGAAGCTTCTACAGGTGAAATTCTTGCAATGTGTTCTAGACCTAATTTTGACCAAAATGATATATCAAAAAGTTTGAAAGGAAAAAATGGAGAATTTGAAAATAGAGTTATAAAGGCTACATATCCACCAGGGTCTGTATTTAAGATGGTAGTTTTATTTTCTGCACTTGAAAATGGTGTTGTAGATGAGAACTATACTTATAACTGTACAGGAAAGACTAAAGTTGGAAATACTAATGAAATATTACGATGTAATAAAATAAATGGTCATGGTTTCCAAAATTTAAGACAAACTTTTTCTAATTCATGTAATCCTGCATTTTTAGATATAGCTATGAAACTTGGCAAAGAAAAGATACTTAAATCTGCTGAAAGACTGCATTTATTTGAAAAGGTTGATATTGGTCTTGATGAAGAAAAAGTTAGAGAAGCTCCCAAAAACATATCAATACGAAATTTAGCTATAGGACAAGAAAATATAGAATTTACACCACTTCAAATAAATCAAATGACTCAAATAATGGCTAATAATGGAACATTCAAACCATTATATTTATACAAAAGTCTTGTGGATAATAATATGAATACAATAAAAACTTATAAGTCTTCAAAAAAGGAAGAACTGATTTCTCCTTATGTGTGTACACAAGTTAAAGAGATTATGAAGTCTGTGTCTAAGGATGGTACAGCTAAAGACTTAAAGGATTTAGAAGGTGGATGTGGAGTTAAAACTGGTACAGCTCAAAGTAGTTTAAATAAAAAAGCAATAGACCATGGATGGATAACTGGATTTTATCCTGAAGAAAGACCTAAGTATGTAATAACTGTGTTAGTAGAAGGAACTCAAAAAGGAAGTAAATCTGCAATACCTATATTTAAAGAAATATGTGAAAGCATACAATAAAATTATATATTATAAAGTTTAAGGATATATCGTAATTTTTAGATTAAAGACTATGTCTAATACTATTACGATATATCCTTTTAAAAATTATAATATTAACTTTCTTGAACAAGCTCTTTTTCTAGTTTTTTAAGAGCTTTTTTTTCGATTCTAGATACATATGACCTCGATATATCGAGTTTTTGTGCAATTTCTCTTTGCGTTTTATACCCATAAGGAGTTAACCCATATCTTAACTGTACAATTTCTCTTTCTCTAGGAGTAAGAATTTTGTTTAGTTGCTCATAAAGTTTTCCGACTTGAACTTTTAGCTCAACCTCATCAAGAACATGGTTAGCTTCTGTACCAAGTATATCTAAAAGACTTATTTCATTACACACTACGCTTTATATGTTATTGATATCACTGCTTTTCATATAATTTCAGATGGACTGTTAACTCAAAGGAATCTAGTTTTTGTTCTTTAGATTTGTAATAAACAGCTCTATCAATGACAGATTTCAAAAGTTTATTTTTTCCAAGAGAATCTGAATCATGATAAAGAGATAGAACTGTTTTAATATCTTCTATCATTTTTGAAGTATCTTTTTTAACTATATCTAATTTATTTTTTAGTGTTTCTATTGAAATTTTAATTTCTTCAGTTCTTGAATCTATATTATTAGACCTATCAATAAATGTATCTTCATCATATATGCCACGTTCTAATAAATCATACAACTTATTTTTTTGTTTTCCTAATTCTTTTAATTCAGTTTCTAAGCCTTTCAATACTCGTTTTTGAAATTCTATATTATTATCAGTATTACTTTTCTTTAAATCTATATCAGATATTCTTAACTGGTATTTTTTTACTGCATCTTCTAATGACTTCAAAATAGCAGATTCAACAAATTCAAAGCGAGAACTCTTATTACAACCAGGATGATAACAAATTATATAATCATGGTCTGTATATGGTCTATATACTAGAGGTCTACCACAGTTTTTACAGATTACTATGCCTGCAAGTGGATTCTTTATTTGATTACCATAACTAACATGACCATTTTTATTAAGTATATTCTGAGCTTTTTTCCAAACCAATTCACTTATTAGAGGTTTATGTTTACCTTTCGCTTCAATCCATTCGTCTTTAGGTCTTAATTTAACTGTTTTCATTTTATTTGGATTTTTGGATTTTTTATAATCTTTCTTTCGCCATTGTATATAACCACAATAAACTTTGTTTTTTATTATATTTGTTATTGCAGAGTTATACCAACTAGCACCTGTAGCAGTTTTAATTCCTAGATTGTTTAGATATTTAGATATTTTACTACAACCCATATCTTCATTAATATATAGGTCAAAGATAGTTCTAACTACATCAGCATCTTTATTTGGTACAAGAATTCTTTCTTTTCTACCTGTAGTTACAGCGTCATATCCAAATGGGGCAGAAGTACCTATAAAATTTCCTTCCTCAACTGATTTTATTCTTCCTCTTTGCATTCTTCTTGATATAAGTTTTAGTTCTTTTCTTGCCATAAATGCTTCAAATTCTGAGTATTCTTCATCAAATTCATCTGTTAAGTCATACGTTTTTCTAGGTGTTATAATTTTAGTTTTACTTTCTTTAAAAGTTTCTAAGATTATACCTTGGTCTTTCATATCTCCACGACCAAGTCTGTCTAAATCCATTACTAATACTGAATCATATTTATTTTCTTCAACTTCTTTTAGAAGTTCAATCATTTTTGGTCTATGTATTATACTTTCTCCAGATACCAGTTCTTCTTTTATTTCGAGTACATTTAGATTTTGGTCTTTTGCTAGTTTTAATAGAGTTGATTTATGTCTGCTTAGAGTTTCAAATTCTCCTTGCTTTTCTGCCTCTTCATCAGCACGAGATTTTCTTAAGTATATAGCAACACTCATATAAGTAATCACACTCCTTAAATATAGTATATTAGTTATATAAGGAGATATTTCATGTTAAGCAAAATTAGTTAAGATTGTAAAAATAGTATTAAAATATCGCATGAATTGATAGCATATGTTGGTATAGTCTAAAGTTTACTTATAATATTTGCTGTAAAGCCATTATCCGCTCTAGTCAGTTATTACCTTAAACAGGTGTTTTTAATTATATAAGTTACCAGAATATGTTATAATAATTCTAGCAAGAAGTTGTAACCTACAATCTAAGAGTGGAGTTCATACAAACAAAGGATTATTCTCCCCATTTTAAGAAGGGAGGTGATTATGTATGGATAATTTTTTACTAAGTATATTAGCCAGTATTATGGCTAGCTATATAGTTTACTTGATGAGTAAGTTATTTAGAAAACGTAAAAAACCACTCAAAGCTGGCACTAAGAGTGGTTGGGAATTTGACTTTAAAATCAAATTCCATAAGTTTAAATAATTTCTAGTTTTTTAATCACGAACTTCACTCTACACCACATAGATTGCAGTTCTTCTTGCTTTTATTATATCACAAATTGG
The DNA here is from genome assembly GCF_045900275.1 of Clostridioides sp. GD02367. Taxonomy (NCBI): domain Bacteria; kingdom Bacillati; phylum Bacillota; class Clostridia; order Peptostreptococcales; family Peptostreptococcaceae; genus Clostridioides; species Clostridioides sp. GD02367. Next base: position 183,763 of record NZ_JBJODK010000004.1, read on the forward strand.
TATAAATATTCAAAAATAATAATTTTACTACATAGTAAAAGTATATAGTATAGTTTTTATACCATTAGTTCTCCTAGAAATTTGTTCTTTTCCTTCACCTATTAAAGTGACTATATCTATAAATATTAAGTATCCTTTCATTTTTCCATAATATTTCTCACTCATGTATTATTTTGTTATTATTAAGCTCTGTTTAATACATTTATCTGTTTTAATTTAATAACATTTCTTTCTCAATATCCACCAACTCCTGCAAAATAAGGTTACAACATAAATTGAATACAATGTATCTATGATTGTAGTGATTGTTCATAGTACTATATTTCTAATTTTAAAATCTAAATTAAGATAGTAAATACATGTCAAATTAAAATTCTAAAAACAAGATATATATTGAGTATAAGACAAGTATATGAACTCATATTTTATAACAAGGGGTGATATTGTGAAAATACTACAACAATTTAAACCATTTAAATATGATACAGAAAAAGATATAGAGTATGATGAAAAGATTATAGCTAATCAAAGTACAGAAGTCTATATAATATATCCGCGTATTTCTAATGAAGAGAATAAAAGAAGATGGGAAGACTTTGATGCTGTAGCTAAAGAAGTAGCCATTAATATATCAATGAAAAAAGCTGAGACAGTAGAATATTAATAAAGTATAGAAGTTGCTACTATTTAGCGCTTCTTTGGCATAAAGTTGGACAAGTATTTTTAAACAACTAGGATATTAATTTACTTAGTTGATATAAGATAAAAGCGAAGAAATTTAAAAGGAATTTTTATTTTATAAAAATAATTGAATCTATAATTATAAAAGAATTTATGATTCATAGTTAATGTTAGGTTATGAAATATGTAGAAGATTTAATGATAGCAATAAAACTTGAAGAAAACTTGAAGTGTAAAAAGCTTATGTAAGATGTATTATAGAAGTTGAATCATGACAATTGTAATATGCAAAAAAAATGAGCTTGTATATTATTTGCCATAAATATTGGATATATATTCTAACTGTGAGAAGAATTTTACTGAAAACATATATCATATTTGTAGTAACAAATAAAATTATAATCAATAGGTTAATGTGTTATTTAAATATTAAAGGAGTTTTATATAAGATATATTAAATAATTGAAATTATAAAGATACTAGTTAAAAAAATAATATGAATATGAAATGGGTGAATTAGGAGGATTTAAGTAGTGGCTAAAAATGAGTTATTATTAGAGTTACATAAAGTTTTATATAAAATAGAGAAACACTGCAATGATTTTATGAAAAAATCAAGAAAAGGAGATAATCTAAACTGTAGTGATTGTGAATTTTATATAAATAACTATGATTTAAATAATAATAGTTGTTTATATAAAGATATTAAAAATTTTAAGGTATTTGATACTGTAGATATAATGGTTAAAGCTTTAGACATGAAAGTATCTAAGGAAAGAAAAGTGAAATATCCATATATATATAAGCATTTTAAAGGTGGTTTTTATGTAACTATAGGAATTAGTAAGCCTGTTGCTTATTTTGAACTTAATAAATCATTGTTTGAAGTTGATAGTTATTATTTGGTAGCAGAAAATGGATTTAATGCAGTACATACTGAAACTAATGATATTGTGATTATATATAAAGACTCAGATGGCAATTTCTATCATCAAAAAGAAATAGATTGTGAAGAACTAGTGATTTATAAGTCTTTATATAGTGGAACTGGAGCATTTGCAAGGCCAATAGATATTTTTCTGTCTAAAGTAGATAAAGAAAAGTATCTTAATACAGCACAAGAGTATAGATTTGAGGAGTTTGAGTAGTTAACTATGATGTTTCTACTAAGGTCATATTGATACTGTAAAAAATTGTAGAATATACTATCAACTTCAACAATAAAGTATGTTTTACAAAATGCCGTAAAGCCACATAAATACTAGGTCTATGTGGCTTTGTCTTACTTCATTAGAAAGTTTAAAACTCGATTATTAAAGTCTTTTGCCTCTTCATAGGTGGCGTGGCCAAGACCTTTGTATAGAAATAATTCACTATTCTTGATTCCTTCTGCTAATTCTAAAGATGACTTTGTCCCTACAATACTATCATTGTCGCCTCCAATAATTAAGGTTGGAGATGATATTTTATCCAATTTAGAATAGGAATTATGCTCAATACATGAAGTGGCTTGTATAAGAAATCTTCTAAAATCTTTTGGTTTGCCAATATTTACAAGAAGCGGATAGAAAAAACGATATTTTTTTAAATATTTTTCTGAGTATGATTTTTCTGCTATGTCAATAATTAGACTCTTATAATCACTTTGCTCTGCCATCTTCATCCAACTACCAACGACTTCTTGTATGGTTTCATTTTGTTTTGATGAGGTAACCACCAGCATAAGTTTATTAACTAAATCTGGATAATCGGCAGCAAGATATTGTGCTATCATTCCACCTTGAGATACTCCCATAATATCTGCCTTTAAAATCCCAAGAGTTTTCATGACTTTTGCTTGGTCTCTAGCCATATCTCTTGTAGAATAACCTTCTTTCAAACAGTTTTTTCTGCTGAACATATACACCTTAAACTTTTGAGCAAATTGCTTATAACTCAATGCAAAAGCGATTGCCTGTATCTGCCCATGAATTGGGGAAAGTCCATCCCCCAAACCTGGCAAGATAATCAGTGGTTTTTGGCCTTTTCCAAACTCAATATAATTCACTGTTTCCTTGTCTACTACTACTTGATGGAATCGAGAACCATAAAACATATTTTACACCTCTTTCTTTTCACTAATAAGTCCACATTTTAAGATTGTTATGTGGTCTGTAAGGCTATTAACATATTCCTGTCGTATATTATCAATATTTGTATTGTCTTGTATCTGAATATGAGATAAAAAATCCTTATTAAACCCAGTTAAAAACCATTTTAAAATATCAATACTCTTTTTCTTATCAAATCTAAGTACTGATGTGTCTACATCATACAATAGCTTATAATAAATGCTTTGGCCTTCCAGGCCATACTGTGCTTCAACTTTTTGATAGATTTCAGTATTACTTTTGGTAAATGCAGTAGCAATCAATTTATATTCATTAGGGTGCTTAATATACCAATCAAATTCCAATTCTGAATATTTAATGATTCTTTCGAACAACTCTTTTGGAAGAAAATCTATTTCCTTTGCTAAACTCACAATAAGCTCTTGTGTAACAGAATCGAGTATATAGAAGTACAATTCATCCTTATTTTTAAAGTATTTGAAAAGACTTCCCTTGCTAATACCTGCATTTTGGACAATTCTATTTGTTGAACTATTTTCATATCCATATTTAGCAAATTCATCAATACTAACCCTAGTAATCTTGTTACGTTTTTCTTCACCTAGTTCAAGAAATATATTAGTAGGCATAATAACTCTCCTTTTTAAATGACCATATGGTCACTGATTAGTTTTAAAGTGGTGACCATGTGGTCACTATAATGAGTATATCCTGTATATATTTTTCTGTCAACATACTTTAAAGAAAATCTATCAATGTGTAAATAGTATGATTCATGTAATTTTATAAGGACTAAATAAAGAGTTGACATACAAATTGTATTACTATATTATTGTATTAAGAACTTAATACAGTAGTATGATAAGGAGGCAATGAATGAAAGCTAGAAAATATAATATTACAAAAGGATTGTTTATAGTATATATAATCATTTTGACATGGATAATATTATTTAAGATGCAATTTGATATTTCATCACTTGAAGCAATGAATCTTAGAAATATAAACTTAGTGCCTTTTGCTAGTTCGCTTATAGTTAATAATAGAGTAGACATATCAGAGATTATATTAAATGTAGTTGTATTTGCACCATTTGGGATATATTTATGTATGTTAAAAGAAGAGTGGAGTTTTATAAAAAAGGTTGTACCTATTTTTTTAGCAAGTTTAGTTTTTGAAACACTTCAATATATATTCGCAATAGGTGCAAGTGATATAACCGATTTGATAGGAAATACATTAGGAGGAATAATAGGAATAGCAGTTTTTGTGTTATTGTCAAAAATATTTAAGGACAAGGCAATAAAAATAATAAATATACTAGCATTGATTGTGACAGTTGTTGTGATATTATTTTTAGGATTGCTTATTATTACAAACTTATAAAGCCAATTAAAGTGTATATTAATAATGATGATGTGATTAATAAGGAGTAATAATAAACTTATAATAAATAGTAAAATACAATTGTATAAGAATTTAATTATAAATAAAAGCACATTAAATGGCGTGGGTCCAGTTGAATATCGTACTCATGCCATTTAATGTGCTTTTTATAGTATTTACTTGATAGGGTCATATCTATATATAGGTATTTTCATAAATTATCATGGAAGTATTATATCTTAAAAATTTTGGATATTTAATTCTTGATTTTCTTTTGTCTTTTCTAATAAATCTAAAGCACAATTAATACAAACCTTGATGTCTGCACTGGTACTTTTATCATAATAAGTTATATATTTATTTCTATATTCATCTATTTCTTTTCCACAACAACTACATAATACGATTACGCTCATATTTTAATTCCTCCGTCTCTGATTATTCTTAATATATTCAATAGTGTAATTTTTCTGAAAATAATAATTGTTAAAACTCTATCAACTTGACCTTTATTTTCTTATTATAATGCATTTTAATAAAAAAATAAAGGCTATATATAAAATATTTATAGAAAAAAGTATAATATGGAATATTTTATAAAATTTTATTATTTTTTATAATAATAAAATATACATTAATATCCATAAAATGACAAAGATGAAAAAACTATTAAAATAGAATATTTTTAGTTTTAATATAAAATACTTGTTTGCTATATGTATAACAATTTATTTAAGAGTATGATTTGGGTATTATATAGTGGTAAGGTAATACCTAAAAAAATTAGCTGATTTAGTTAGATTTTTAAAAGATTAAAAAATATATGCTTATACTTAACAATATAATTGATATGTATTTTTGTTTGATATAATTAAGAAAAAATTTTGATATGAGCTTATTTTACACAACAGAGTAATACATATAAAGAGTAGTATTTATTTCATTACCTTCTTTATCTGTTCCGATAGGGTCTTGTAGAGATACTTGAGTTTTATTTTTTTTGTTGGATCTAATATTCATTAAAATCTCATTTTCAATACATCTAGAAGCATATGTTGCTAATCGAGTTCCTTTATCTATGTTATAAGTTTCTATAGCTTTTATTAATCCTATTGTACCTATGGATATTAAATCATCTTGGTCTTCCGTCGAATTATTATATTTTTTTGCTATATAAGCTACTAATCTCATGTTTCTTTCAATCAATGTATCCTTTGCACTTTTATCATTTTCTATTTTAAATTTAGTTAAATACTCAATCTCTTCTTCAGGGGTTAAGGGTTTTTCAAAAGATTTAAGAGCTGCCAATAGGTCACCCCCTTTTCAACGGTCACTTTAAATTATATGAAGAAGACTTATCCAAGTTGACTGTTATCTAATAAAATAATATGTATACTTTTAGAATTTAAAACATATATTTACAAACTTTTGACCATAATATAACATAAAAAATGAGAACTTAAGTTTAAATTTTTGTTGTATATATATGAAACAAGACGAAGGAATTATTAACTTATTCAGTATAAATTGAAATTTAAATGTCAATAAATATAAAAGAGAAAGGATTATAAACAGTGAAACAAAGTTTTTCACTAATCATGCATAATTGTTTATTTGGATGATATTGATTACAAAGCTAGATTAGTAGGGGTAGTTAATATTATTAAAAATGAAGGTGGTGTACTAAAATGAAAAAAATTATATAAGATATTTATAAAGAAAATTTATAGTTAAATTTTTATATACTTTTTATATACAAAAAATTATTGAGAGGTTTTTATTATTGAAAACAAAAAAGAATGGTTTTATATCAATCGAATGTATAATAAGTATTGCTATATTATATGTTACTGTTTATTTAGTGTCGACATCTTTATATAGTTGCTATAGTTTTGTATGTAGAAATGCATCTGATAGAGAAATGTTAAGCACTGTAAAAAAATATATGGAAGATGAAAAGTACAGAATAAAAAATAGTAAATATGAGTTGATTGAGAATGGAACAAATAAAAATTACATAAATGGATATGAAGTTATCAGTACAGTAAAACAAATTTTAGATTATTATCAATGTTATGAAATAAATATAGAAATAAAAAATAATTTTAAAAAATTGAGGTTTACTAGTTATGTCACTAGACAATAGAGGTTCTATATTAATAATGACATTGATAATATTTTCTATTATAAGCACTGTGTGCATTATGTCTATAGGATTAATTTATACACATAATAATATATATGAGTTAGAATGTAAGGACATTCAATTAAAAGAAACTTCTTTGAGTGGAATAGAATTATCAATAAGTAATGTATATTCTTGTGTAAAGGAAGCTATTAATATATCAAATAATGAAGACGAATTTAAAACATATTTCTTAGGAAATAATATGATTAATTGTATAAAAAAAATAAAAGATACATCTTATAGCAACTTAGACAAAGTTTCTTTAAAGGTAGAGAATAATACTATATATGATAGAGGAGATTTTTTTGAATTAGATATAACAAGTACAGTTAAAGAGAAAAACTTTTTAAAAGTCATAAAAGTGAGGGTGAAAATTAAAAATCCATGGGTAGGGATTGATATTGAAGATTATATGGATGAGTCTCATAGTAGGGTATTTAATGAATATAAGCTACTTGAAGAAAATGAAATCTTAAATGAATTTGAAGATGCGAGTGAAAATATGAATAATCAAGAACGTGAAGAGTCTACAGACGAAGAAATTAAACAAGATATAATTGAAAATATAAAAAAGAATTTTGATGAAAAAAATTTAGTACATGTGTATAAGTATAGAGGTGTATAACTTTGAAAAAAGAAGGAATGTGACTGTAGTAGAATTAGTGGTATCTATTAGTATAATATTATTGATAGCTACATTATCGTTTCCAAAAGATAATCTTGAAAATCAAAAGATAAATTTATTTGCACATCAACTCTGCTCAGATATAAGATATGTTAGAAGAATTAATATGTTTAGTGATTATGATACATATATATATTATATAAATCAAGATAAACAAGAAGGATATGTATTGAGAAAAGATGGTAAAAATGTTAAATCTATAGTACTACCTAAAAATGTAAAGATAGCAAGAAGTATAGATATAATAAAATTTAAATCTGATGGCTCACCTCAAAAAGCATCTACAATAGAGATATATAATCATAGACTAAGAAAAACTATAACAATAACACCTGTAAGTGGAAGAGTACTTCTGAAAGAGGGAAAATATGAAACGTAAACATGGTTACTTACTTTTAGAAAGTATAGTATCATTAGCTTCAATTGTAATATTGATAATGGTTTTATATTCTGTATTTGTGATTACAATAAATTTAAAACTTAAAATAGAAGATAACATAGAATTACAACAACAAAGTCTTGAAATTGTAAAATCTATGGAAGGAATTATTAGTAATTCTATGGGAATAATAAATCTATCTAATAATGAAGAAAGTTTTAAAAGAACAACATCTATAAAATGCAGATATGTGGATGAAGGTTTAACTGATAATGAGGAATATATAAGTAACAAAGAAATTATATTAAATGAAAGAAGAAATAAGCTATTTGTAAATTCTTTAAATGGTGAAAGTAGTCAAGCAGGTGGTTATGAAATTGGAGATTATGTAGATGAAATGTATGTGTCGATATCAAATAATGGCCAATATGTTAATATAAAATTGAAATTATCAAAACGTAGTCAAAACTATGAAACTAAATTCAAAATAAAAATATGGAATTTTAGTGAAAGCATATGAAAACACATAAGTTTGAGAAAAAGAAATAACATCAATAAATCATATAAAGCGTAATTATTGAGAACTATATAATTAAATAATATCAATATATAAAATGTATAGACTAAGATTGTAGAGGAGAATAATAAAAATATAGAATAAGTAATTTGCCAAATACTTGTTTATATTGTATAACTTATGATATTATGATATTAGTAAAAATTTGTAATCCTGACTTGACAGAATTCAAGTAAGAGATATAATTTTAAAGGCATAGTAATGTAAAATTTACTAAAAAATAAGAAATTTATTTTAATATGGAGGAACAAGAAATGGTATCAGCAGGTGATTTTAGAAAAGGTGTTACATTTGAAAAAGATGGACAACCATGTTTAGTAGTTGATTTTCAACACGTTAAGCCAGGTAAAGGAGCTGCTTTCGTTAGAACTAAATACAGAAACTTAAAAACAGGAGCTATAAGAGAAGAAAGTTTCAATCCAAGTGAAAAATTCCCTAAAGCTGTTATAGATACAAGACAAATGCAATATCTATACAATGATGGTGAGTTATATTATTTTATGGACCAAGAAAATTTTGAACAAATACCATTAAACTATGAGCAAGTTGAAGATGCAATTAAGTTCTTAAAAGAGAATGAAGTTGCTACAATAAGATTTTATCAAGGGCAACCATTCCAAGTGGAAGCTCCAAACTTTGCAGAGTTAGAAGTTATAGATACAGAGCCTGGTATAAAAGGTGATACAGCAAGTAATGTAACTAAAGCAGCTACAGTTGAAACTGGAGCAGTTGTTCAAGTTCCATTATTTATAAATACTGGAGATAAAGTAAAGATAGATACTAGAACAGGTGAATATTTATCAAGAGTATAAAACTTTATGTATATAAAAGCTTATATGTCTTAATAATATAAGATATATGAGCTTTTAGTTTATATATAAAAAAGAAAGCGAGGGGTGTTACATGAAACATTTATATGAAGAAGTTGCATACTTAAAAGGCCTAGCAGAAGGACTAGAAATAAGTGCTGAAAGCAAAGAAGGGAAAATGATACATAAAATAGTTGATGCATTAGAAGTATTTGCAGATGCTATTGTAACATTGGATGAAGAGCAAGAAGAACTTCAAGATTTTGTTGAATCTATAGATGAAGATTTAGCAGATTTAGAAGAAGAAATCGCTGACATGGAAGATGATCTTTATGAAGATGATGAAGATGATGACGATGAGGACTTCAGCTATATAGAAATGGAATGCCCAAATTGTGGAGAGTTAGTAGAAATAGACGAAGATTTATTATATGATGATGAAGTGGATGTTGTTTGTCCTGATTGTAAGGCTGTAATATTATCATCAGAAGATGATTGTGATGATGATTGTGCATGTGGTGGTTGTTCAAGTTGTGATGATAGAGAGTAAAAATTCATAAGAAATAAAACTGCCTATGATGCCTATGAGATAATTTTGTTTCATAGGTAGTTTTATTTTTATGAGGAAGGGTATTGTGTATTTTGGTTTTGCAATACTTGGACAAAAATAGTACACTAGAATTTATAGAATAGGATTTTGGAGGGATGTAGTTATGAAAATAAGTAAAAAATTACTAGATAATATACAAAGATTTGAAAATGTTATAAATTATAAATTTAAAAATAAAGAATATATACTAGAAGCTCTTACTCATAGTTCATATTCTAATGAAAATAAAAAATATAATTTTAACGAAAGATTGGAGTTTTTAGGGGATTCAGTTTTAGGTATAGTGATAAGTGATTATTTATTCAATGAAGAAACTAATCTACCCGAAGGGGAACTAACTAAACTTAGAGCAAATATAGTTTGTGAAGATTCATTGAGTGAAGTAGCTAATGATATAAATTTAGGTGTTCACATGTTATTAGGCAGAGGAGAAGAGGCAACTGGAGGAAGACATAGAACTTCAATACTAGCAGACGCATTTGAAGCTGTAATAGCTGCGATATATCTTGATGGAGGCTTTGAAAGTGCAAGACAGTTTATACTGAATTATATGGAAAATATAATTTATGATTCAAGAAAAGGAAATATATTCAGAGACTATAAAACACATCTTCAAGAAGTGTTACAAGGGAATGGCGAAAATAATATTTGGTACAGGCTTATAGAAGAAAAAGGGCCAGACCATAATAAAAGATTTGTAATGGAAGTTGGAATCAATGAAGATGTTCTGGGTATAGGAGAAGGTAAGAGTAAAAAAGAAGCTGAACAATTAGCTGCTAAAGTAGCTTTAAAGAAAAAATTATGGGAAAAATAAATGTAATATGTAAAAATATAAAAAGAAATATTTATATTAGAAGGATGTTGTAGATGAAAAAGAGAATTATACCTATATTTGTTCCTCACAAAGGGTGTCCTCATGATTGTATATTTTGTAATCAAAAAAAAATAACAGGTGTGAGTACTGATGTTACAAGTGAAGATGCAAGAAAGATAATTGAAGAATGTTTAGAGACTATAGATAAAGATGCTGATGTAGAAATAGCATTTTTTGGTGGTAGCTTTACTGCGATAGATATTGATATACAAAAAAGTCTGTTATCAGTTGCCAAAGAATATGTAGAAAAAGGAATTGTGAAAGATATTAGAATGTCTACAAGACCAGACTGTATCAACGAAGAGATACTAAGTATGTTAAAAGACTATAAGACGAGCATAATTGAACTAGGAGTACAATCTTTAGATGAAAAAGTATTATTAGATAGTATAAGAGGTCATCAAGCAGAAATTGTATATAAGAGTTCAAAAATGATAAAAAATAGTGGAATTAAACTTGGTTTGCAGATGATGATTGGTCTTCCAGCTGATACAGAAGAAAAATGTATATTTACAGCAAAGAAATTTGTAGAGCTAAAACCAGATTGTGTTAGAGTGTATCCAACTTTAGTAGTAAAAGATACAGGGCTTGAAAAATTGATGGAGCAAAATGAGTATAGTCCATTTACTCTTGATGAAAGTATAAGTGTAGTAAAGAAAGTTCTTGTATTGTTTTATGTTAATAATATAAATGTAATAAGAGTTGGACTTCAAGCTACTGATGATATACAAATTGGGAAAGCTGTTTTAGCAGGACCATATCACCCTGCATTTAGAGAATTAGTAGAAGCTGATATGATAAAAGATTATTTGGAATTTATTATTTTACAAAATAAAGATGTAAAACAAATGTTGGTGAAATCAAATAAAAAGAATATTTCTAAGATAATAGGAAATAAAAAAACAAATGTGAAGTATATGAAAGAAAAATTTGGTGTGATTTTAAAAACACAAGAATCAGATTTAGATATAAATCAATTAGAAATTGTGTTAGATGGAAAAAGTTTAATTATTGCTAATATGATAGACATTCATAGAAAATTGTATGACATTTATGACCTTTAGTTTTAACGATGAAGGGAGAGAAACGATTTGTATTTAAAGAGACTAGAGTTAAAGGGATTTAAATCCTTTCCAGTGAAAACAGATATTATTTTTAAAGAAGGAATAACAGCTATAGTAGGGCCAAATGGAAGTGGAAAAAGTAATATATCTGATGCTGTAAGATGGGTATTAGGAGAACAGAGTATTAAGAGTCTTAGAGGGGATAAACTTGAAGACGTGATATTTGCAGGTACAGATACAAAAAAACCTATGAATTACTGTGAAGTTGCTCTTACCATTGATAATTCTGAGAATCAATTGGAATTAGATTTTACAGAAGTAACTATAAGAAGAAGAGCTTATAGAAATGGTGAAAGTGAGTTTTTTCTGAACAATAAGAGCTGTAGATTAAAAGATATAAAAGAAGTCTTTTTAGATACTGGTATTGGAAAAGATGGTTATTCAATCATAGAACAAGGAAAAGTAGACGAAATATTAAGTAATAATCCTTTAAGTAGAAGGAAAGTTTTTGATGAAGCATGTGGTATATCAAAGTATAGATATAAAAAGCAGGAAGCAGAAAGAAATTTAAGTAATACAAAAGAGAACTTAGAAAGAATAGATGATGTATATATAGAAATTGAAAATCAATTAAAACCTCTTTTTAATCAACAAACAAAAGCAAAAAAGTATTTGGAAATAAGTGAGAAGTTGAAGATATTAGAAGTAAATAGCTTTATAAGAGAAATCGAAGGAACAGAAAAAGAATTAAGTGAGGTTAATGAGCATAGAAAAGTTATTGAAAAAGAACTTAATGAAAAAGAAGAACAAAAAAGTATTGTAGAGAAAAAACAAGAAGACATCAATAAAGAGATAGATGTATTACAAGATGTAATTGAAAAGTCTGTAGATTATATAAACTCGATTAAAGGGGTTATATCAAAAAAAGAATCTCAAATAAATTTAATTAAAGAAAGAATAAGAAATTTCACGAATGAAATTCATAGAAAAAGTTCAGAAATAAATGATATAAAAGAAAAGCTAAATGAAAATAAGCAATACATAAAAGACTTAGAAAGTAATAAATCATCAGGAAATGAAGAACTATCTATTTTACAAGAAAATATAAAAGTGTTGGAGTCTAGTAAAGATAAACAAAAAATGAAATTGGAATCTTTAAATAATGATATAGAGTTATTGAAAGAAAGTATAATAGATATATTAAATAAGAAACAAGAGTTTAGTAATAAGTTGTCTACCTTAAATGCAAATAAAGAAAATATGAATATAAGAGATGAAAATATAAGCTCAGAAATAGCAGAATTAAATAAGAGTATTGAAATAAAGTCTCTTGAATTAGACAACATAAGTGAAGAATTTAATATGCAAAATGATGATTTAAAGAATATAAATAATAGAAATAGGGAATTAGCAACTAATTTACAAGATACAATTAGTAAATACAACGAGCTAGAAGATGAAATACAGAAAAGTAAATATAATCTAAATGGATATAATTCAAAATTAAATGTCTATGTAGATATGGAAAATCATTATGAGGGATTTAATAGAGGTGTAAAAGAAGTCCTAAAAAATAAAAGTTTAAAAGGCATTCATGGAGCACTAGGTCAAATTATAAATGTACCTGAACAATATGAGAAATCTATAGAAGCAGCTTTGGGTGCATATATGCAGAATATAATAACTGATGATGAATTTAGTGCTAAATCTGCAATAAATTATTTAAAGCAGAATAATTTAGGTAGAGTAACCTTTCTTCCATTAAATATAATTAAATCAAACAAAATAAGTTTAGGAAATTTAAAAGCAAATACTAAATTTATAGGAATAGCAAGTGATTTAATTACATTTAATGAAAAGTATAGAAATATAATTGAGAATATACTTGGAAGAACTATACTTATAAATAATATAGATGAAGGTATAAAATTTGCAAAAGAAACTGGTCATAGATTTAAAATAGTGACTTTAGATGGTGAAATATTAAATCCAGGAGGTTCTTTGACTGGAGGAAGTTTAAAAACTAATGGTAATATACTATCTAGAAAAAGATACATCAATGAATATACAGAAAAGATAAATAACATTAAAATTGAGATTTCAGACTTAGAATCAAAAAGAGAGTCTCTAGACAAAGATATAAAAGATATAAAAAATGAAATTAATTCGTATGAGAATAAAATAAAAGATTTAGAAAAAAGTATAATAATAAAAAGTACAAGTATAAAGAACATTGAATCTGAAATTGAATCTTTAAAAGGCAGTATTACTAAATTAGATAATGAAAAGAATGATTTGAACTCTAATTTAAATTACACACTTGAAAAAAGTGATATTGTTGAAAAAGATATGGAAGAATTAGATAATATATACAATCAAAATAAAGAAAAAATTGATAGTTTAAATGATGAAATAAAAAAATATAATGATTTATATGATAAGGAAAAGTCCCAATTTGATGAATTAAACTTAACCTTAGTAAAGAAAAGAGAAGTTTATAATAGTATAGTCAGAGATATAGAAAGAATAATTGGCGAAAATTCTGAGCTAGAAGAAAAAAATAAACAATTAGAAAAATCATTGAACTATGAAGAACAAGAAATAATTAAATTGCAAGATTCTATATCTATTGAAGAAAAAGAAAAAGAAAACCTAACAAAACAATTAGGAGATAGTAACAGAAATCTTGAAACTAGAAAAATAGCTAAAGATGATTTGAAAAATAGTTTTGATGAAATCAATAAAGAATTAAAAGCTATAGATAGACAACATATAGAACTTAAAGAAAGTTTATTTAAGGTTGGTGGAAGATTAGAAAGATTAAAGACTAGTCAAGACACATATGTAAATAAGTTATTTGAGCAATATGAGCTGACTTTAGTACAAGCATTAGAAATAAAAGATGAAAATTTAGATATAGATAGAAAATTCTTAGAAAATTTAAAGAGAGAAATAAGAAGTCTTGGAAACATAAATATAGATTCTATAAAGGAATATGAAGAAATAAAAGAAAGATACGATTTTTATAGTGAACAAAAACAAGATTTAGAAGAATCTATGGAAGAGATAGAAAAACTTATACATACATTAGAAGAAAATATGAAATCTGAATTTGAGATTAAATTTGAAGAAATAAGTAAAAACTTTAAGTATGTGTATAAGAGATTATTTGGTGGAGGTTGTGGAGAATTAACTATTTTAGATAAAGAAAATTTATTAGAAAGTGATATACTAATAACAGCCCAACCACCAGGTAAAAAAATGAAAAATCTAAATCTATTGTCTGGTGGAGAAAAAGCTTTAACAGCAATAAGTATACTCTTTGCTATATTAATTACAAAACCAACACCTTTTTGTATATTAGATGAGATTGAAGCACCACTTGATGATGCAAACATATTTAGATTTGGAGAGTTTTTGAAGGATTTATCTAAAGAAACACAATTTATATCGGTAACACATAGAAGAGGGACTATGGAAGCTGCTGATTATATTTATGGAGTTACTATGCAAGAAAAAGCCATTTCAAAAGTTATTAGCTTAAAATTAAAAGAAGCTCAAGAAATAACAGATATTATATAACTTAGATTGACATAGGAGGAAGAACAGTGTTAAAAAAATTATTTGGTTTTGGAAAAGACAAAGAAAAGGAACTGGAAAAAAAGGATGCTGAGCCAGAAGAAGAAATAGAAAGTAGTATTGATAACCTAGAAAATGTAGAAGAAACTATTTTTTCAGGCCTTGAAGAAGAAGTTATAGATAAAATAGAAGATATTGAAGAAAAAACTGAAGAAGATGCCACTAATGAAAGTACTGAACAAGATGAAAAAGTAGAAGGCCAGTTAAAAATTAATGAACAAGATGTAGAAACTATTTTAAGTGATGATTCTAAAGAAGATAAAATAGAAGAATTAGAAAGCCATAATGATGAAACTGAATCTGAAGAGATGGAAGATAAAGAAGAAAAAAAGATTAACTTGTTTGAAAGGTTAAAACAAGGATTAACAAAAGCAAAGCAAGGAATAACTGATAGAATAGATGAGGTTTTAAAATCATATACAAAAGTAGATGAAGATTTACTTGAGGATTTAGAGGAAATTTTAATAACAGCAGATGTTGGTGTAAATACAACTATGGATATAATTGAAAAACTAAGAGATAAAATAAAGCAAAAAGGTATTACAGAGCCTATGAAAGTAAGAGAAGAGCTTAAATCTATAGTAGAAGAGATTCTTACAAATGAAAACTCTATATTAGATATAGAACCAGCACCATGTATAATTCTAATGGTTGGTGTAAATGGAGTTGGCAAAACTACTACAATAGGTAAACTAGCAAATAAATACAAAAAAGATGGTAAAAAGGTTTTATTAGCAGCAGCAGATACATTTAGAGCAGCAGCTACAGAGCAATTGGAAATTTGGGCAAATAGAACGAATGTAGATATAATAAAGCATCAAGAAGGAGCAGACCCTGGAGCAGTAGTATTTGATGCTATAAAGGCAGCCAAGGCTAGAAAAACAGATGTATTAATATGTGATACAGCGGGAAGATTACACAATAAAGCTAATCTTATGAATGAGCTTGGAAAAGTATTTAAAATAGTAGATAGAGAATTTCCAGAGGCAAAACGTGAAGTACTTCTTGTAGTAGATGCAACAACAGGTCAAAATGCAGTCGTTCAAGCAAAGACATTTAAAGAAGTTGCAGACATAACAGGTATAGTGCTTACAAAACTTGATGGGACTGCAAAAGGTGGAGTAGTACTTGCAGTAAAATCAGAAGTAGATGTACCTGTAAAACTTATTGGAGTTGGAGAAAGAGTAGAAGACCTGCAAGATTTTGATGCAAAATCATTTTCAGATGCATTATTTGGTAACTAGTATTCTTTTAAAAATAATGGTTGACAAGAGTGTTTATATGATATAAAATACAATAGTGTAAAGTAGATAACCTTTACAGTATACTGCTAGGAAGTGTAAGATATGAATATAGAAAAAATGGTCGAAATTGGATTGTTATTTGAACAATATAAAGAATTATTAACTGACAAGCAGAAAGAAATAGTAGCTCTATACTATGAAGAAGATTATTCTTTAGGTGAAATTAGTGAAAATCTGAATGTATCAAGACAAGGTGTGTATGATACTTTGAAGCGTTCAGAAAAAATACTAAGAGATTATGAAGAAAAATTACACTTAGTATCTAAGATTCAGGAGCAGGAAAAAAATATTAAAATTATAAAAGATAAAATTATTGACATTAAAGAAGATTTATTGCACAATAGAGATTGTGCTAATTTAATCCCTAAGCTAGAAAATATAGAAGATGTATGTAGGGAGATGATAAAATGATATTTGAAGGATTGTCTGATAAACTACAAGGGGCATTTAGTAAGTTAAAATCAAAAGGAAAACTTACAGAAGTAGATGTAAAAAATGCTATGAGAGAAGTTAAACTTGCTCTTCTTGAAGCAGATGTTAACTTTAAAGTAGTTAAAGATTTCATAAAAAAAGTTCAAGAAAGATGTGTTGGACAAGAAGTTATGCAAAGCTTAACTCCAGCTCAGCATGTAATTAAAATTGTAAATGAAGAACTTACAAGTTTAATGGGGGATGTACAAAGTAAAGTAATGATTTCCTCAAAACCTCCTACAATTTTGATGATGGTTGGACTGCAAGGAGCAGGTAAAACTACTACAGCAGGAAAGCTTGGAGGATATTTTAAAAAGCAAGGCAAGAAACCTTTATTAGTAGCTTGTGATATTTATAGACCAGCAGCAATAAAGCAACTTCAAGTTGTTGGAGAAAAATTGGATATACCTGTATTTAATATGGGAGATAAAGAAAATCCTGTAAATATTGCAAAGGCAGGTTTAAGCCATGCAATTAAAAATGCTAATGATTTAGTTATTATAGATACAGCTGGTAGACTTCACATAGATGAAGTGCTTATGGATGAATTAAAATCAATTAAGTCAGAAGTTAAACCACATGAAATACTTTTGGTTGTAGATTCTATGACAGGACAAGATGCTGTAAATGTTGCAGAAAGTTTCAATGAAGCTCTTGGTGTTGATGGAGTAGTCTTAACTAAATTGGATGGAGATACTAGAGGTGGTGCTGCACTTTCAATAAGAGCAGTTACACAAAAACCTATAAAATTTATGGGTATGGGAGAAAAACTAGATGATATAGAGCCTTTCCACCCAGATAGAATGGCATCAAGAATACTAGGTATGGGAGATGTCTTAAGTTTAATAGAAAAAGCACAAGAAAATATAGATTTAGAGAAAGCCAAAGAATTAGAACAAAAAATAAAAAAACAAGAACTTGATTTTGAGGATTTCTTACAACAAATGGAACAAATACAAAATATGGGACCTCTTGACAAGATAATTGGTATGATACCTGGTATGGGAAATGTAAAAGACCAACTTGGAGATGTAGATTTGAATGGCAAGGAAATGAATAGAACTAAAGCCATAATTCAATCAATGACTACATATGAGAGAAGAAACCCAGGAGTATTAAACGCTTCTAGAAAGAAAAGAATAGCTAGAGGTAGTGGAACTAGTGTACAAGATGTAAATAGACTTATAAAACAACTTAATGAAATGAAAAAAATGATGAAGATGTTTGCTGGTTCGCAAAAAAGTATGAAGAAAAGGGGCGGCTTAGGCGGTTTACCTTTTTTTAAATAAAATATAAAAAAGTAAAAATTATTCGGAGGTGACTGTAATGGCAGTTAAAATAAGATTAAAAAGAATGGGAGCTAATAAAAAACCTTTCTACAGAATAGTAGTAGCTGATTCAAGAGCTCCAAGAGATGGAAAATTTATAGAAGAAATAGGATACTATAATCCAGTTTCTGAACCTAAACAAGTAAAAATAAATGATGAAAAAGCTATAAAATGGTTAACTACTGGTGCTCAACCAACAGAAGTAGTTAAAAAATTACTTGTGAAAAATGGAGTAATAGAAAAATTCGAAGCTTCTAAACAAGCAAAATAATTTTTCTTAGCAATTAGTTTAAGTAAATACTCATTGCTGAGGTTACTTTAGGAGATGAAATATATGAAAGAGCTAGTTGTAGATATAGCTAAGGCTCTAGTTGATAATCCTGATTCAGTTGTCGTTGAGGAATTTGAAGATAATGGAGGTATAGTCTTAAAACTTACAGTTGCTCAAGATGATATGGGTAAGGTTATTGGGAAGCAGGGAAGAATAGCTAAAGCTATAAGAACTGTCGTAAGATCTGTTGCAAATAGAGAAAATGTAAAAGTTTCTCTTGAGATAGTGTAAATAGGAGGATTAGGTATAATACCTAGTCCTTTTTATATAATTATATGTAGTTTTAAGAATTTATGATGATATGAGTATATAAGATTAAATTTTTTAAGAAGGTGATAACATGAAAGAAAAAGTAACTCATTTTAAGATAGGTCAAATAGTAAATACACAAGGTCTAAAAGGTGAGGTAAGAGTTTATCCACTTACTGATGATATAGATAGATTTGATGAATTGAAAGATTTTTATCTAGGAAAAGATTTAAATAATAAGTGGATTGTTGAAAAGGTAAGATACAAAGGTTCTATGGTTATAATGAAGATAAAGGATATAGATAGTATAGAAAAAGCAGAAAAACTAAAAAATAAATTTATGTACGTGTCTAGGGAAGATAGTAGAGAACTTGAAGAAGGCGAATTTTTTATAGCAGATATGATTGGTATGGAAGTTTTAACTGTAGACGGAAAATATGTAGGAGTGTTAGAAGATGTACTTCAATACTCTGCAAATGATGTTTATGTAATAAAAGGTGAAGAGGATAAAGAATTCATGATACCAGCTATAAAAAAATTTGTACCTACAATAGACATTGATGACAGAAAAATGATTATAGACCCTATTAAGGGAATGATAGATTAGGTGGCAATATGAGATTTCATATAATGACGCTTTTTCCAGAAATATTTAATTCATATATGAATGAGAGTATAATGAAAAGAGCAGTTGAAAAAGGTGTAATTGAAGTTCATATATATAATATAAGAGATTTTTCTGATAATAAACATAAAAAAGTAGACGATTATCCATTTGGAGGAGGAGCTGGTATGGTAATGACTCCTCAACCGATATATGACACGTATAAGCATATAATAACAACTCATAATATAAATAATCCAAGAGTAATTTATCTAACTCCAAAAGGAAAGGTATACAACCAATCTATAGTGAAGCAAATGTCTATCAAAGAGGATATAATACTGCTATGTGGTCATTATGAAGGTATAGATGAAAGAATAATCGATTTAATTGTAACTGATGAAATTTCAATTGGAGATTATGTACTAACTGGAGGGGAACTTCCAGCACTTATAATGATAGATTCTATATCAAGACTAATACCAGGTGTATTAAATCAAGATGAATCTTTTGAAGAAGAATCATTTAAAGATAATTTGTTAGAGTATCCTCATTACACTAGACCTAGAGATTTTGAAGGATTAAAAGTACCAGAAGTGCTTTTATCAGGTAATCATAAAAAGATAGATGAGTGGAGAAAAGAAGAATCTATAAGAATAACTAAAGAAAGACGATTAGACTTATATAGAAAATCTAAAGAAAAATAAAAATACAAGAAGTAATCAATATACATGTATACAATAAAGTACCTATAAATGGAATTAAAAACGTAAAAGTGCTTGTAATAACTATTGAAGTATAGTATAATATAAAATGTTGAAAATACGGGCGTTCCTCTGTTTACACTGGTCGGGTAGTTAAGAACGTCTATGATATTTAGGAGGAAGAAAGATGAATGAAATGCTAAGAGCAATTGAGCAAGAACAATTAAAAAATGAAGTTCCTAATTTTGGACCTGGGGACACAGTTAAAGTACACGTTAGAATTATAGAAGGAAAAAGAGAAAGAATACAAGTATTCGAAGGTGTAGTATTAAAGAGACAAGGTGGAGGAGCAAGAGAAACTTTCACAGTTAGAAAAATGTCTTTCAATGTTGGTGTAGAAAGAACTTTCCCAGTTCACTCTCCAAAAATAGAAAAAATAGAAGTTACTAGAAAAGGTAAAGTAAGAAGAGCTAAACTAAACTACTTAAGAGGTAGAGTAGGTAAAGCTGCTAAGATAAAAGAAGCTAGAAATAGATAATTAAAAACTTTACTTATAAATGGGGGGCTGATTTATCAGTCCTCTTTCTATTTTAATGAAAATTATAGTCAATAATTATATCAGAAATAAATAGAACTATTTGTTGAAATATACATTATTTATTTATGAATTTATAACTTTTAAAATGAAAAATAAAATTGATAAATATTGAATTATATTTTGAAATAATATTAAAATAAGAAGAGAATATTATGTAAAGTATGATGTTAAAAGCATGACAATACAGTGATTTAAATAAATTTATTTTTTAATTATAATTAAGGAATAGTAATATAATATTTTAAAGGAGTGATATATATGTCAAATGAATATGAAGAGTATCTTATGGATGACAATCTACATATAAACTGGTATCCAGGTCATATGAAAAAAACTAAGGAGTTAGTAAAAAACAATTTAAAATTGATTGATGTAGTTATTGAACTATTAGATGCCAGAATACCATTTAGTAGTAAAAATCCAGATATAGATAAGCTTGTAGGAGATAAACCAAGGGTAGTTGTACTTAATAAAAGTGACATGGCAGATAGAGATAAATTAAATCAATGGGTAGAGTACTATAAAAAAATTAACATAAAAGCTATACCAGTTGATACAATAAAAGGAATTGGTATAAATAAGATAATAGAAGAATGTAAGAATGTAACTAGAGAAAAAATGGACAATTTAAAAGATAAAGGTAGAAAAGAAAGAGCTATACGAATAATGATAGTTGGGGTCCCAAATGTTGGTAAATCATCTCTTATAAATAAATTAACAGGTAGAAAAAGTACTCAAACAGGAGACAAGCCAGGAGTAACTAAAGGGAAGCAATGGGTTAGGTTAAAAGGGAATCTTGAACTTTTGGATACACCTGGAATACTTTGGCCTAAGTTTGAAGACCAAGAAGTCGCTCTAAACTTAGCCTTTAGTAGAGCTATAAAGGATGAAATTTTGGATACTGAGACTTTAGCTTTAAGACTTATAGAGAAACTTATGAAGATAGCACCTGAGAATCTGAAAGCTAGATATAAATTGGAATCTCTAGGAGAAACTCCAATTGAAACTATGGATATGATTGGTCATAAGAGAGGATTCATAACAGGAAAAAAAGAGCTTGATTATGCACGTATAGCTACAACCGTTTTAAATGAGTTTAGAGATGGAAAAATAGGGAATATAACATTAGAAATACCAGAGAATGTTAAAAGATAGATTTTAAAGCCAGGTTAAAAAATTTAACATTATAAAATAAAAAAAACCTTTTCCTTAAGGTTTTTTTTATTTTTTTTAAATATAGACAAATATTGTCATATGAAAGTATAAATTAGATTAGAAAACCTTTAAAAATATTAATTTAAGACAAATATACCTAATTTTTTGAAAATTAAAATGAATGTGATTATTTCAAATTTTGGTATATTGACTTGCTTGTTTCGTATAATATATAATAAGCACAAATCAATACAATATATTAAAAATTTAATTTATTTAATTTTATTAATTTAATAATAAGTTCTTATTGTTTTAATTAATTTATTTATGCAAGCGTAAACAATTGAGGCATTTTATTAATTTAATAAGGTTAAAAAGGGGGATTTTATAATGGGTAAGACCAAGGATATGATAGTATTTGGATTTGCATTATTCGCAATGTTCTTTGGAGCAGGTAACTTAATATTTCCACCATATTTGGGAATAATTACAGGTCCAGAATGGTTAATTGCCTTCTTAGGATTTACATTTGCCGATGCTGGTTTGGCACTTCTAGCAGTAATGGCTACAGCTAAATTTGATGGAAACGTAATTGAGATGTTTAAAAGATGTGGTATGAAATTAGGGATTCTTATAGGTTGTGCAGATATTTTATGTATAGGACCATTCCTAGCTATACCAAGAACAGGTGCAACAACTTATGAAATGGGTATGATGCCTCTATTTGGAACTTCGATTCCAGTGTTATTATTCTGTGTAGTTTATTTCGCGATATCATATGTATTAACAATAAGACCTTCTAAGGTCGTAGATATAGTTGGACAATTTTTAACTCCAGCTCTTCTAATAGCTTTAGCATTTATAATTATAAAAGGTGTTGTATCTCCACTTGGAGAGATAATCGATAAACCTATGATACCTAATGTATTTGCAGAAGGTATAGGTCAAGGATATCAGACGATGGATGCCTTTGCAGCAATAGCACTTGCATCAGTGTTGATAGTATCTCTAAATGAAAAAGGATATACTTCTATTAGTGAGAAGTTAAAGATGATTGGTAAAGCAGGTGTCCTTGCTTGTGGAGGTCTAGCTCTAGTTTATGGAGGGTTATGTTTCCTTGGAGCAACTGTATCAACAATGTATGGAACAGATGCAGTGCAATCGCAAGTAATAGTAAATATAACACAAGGATTACTTGGTAATGTTGGGAAAGCGATTTTAGCAATAGTAGTATCATTAGCATGTTTAACTACATCTATAGGTCTTACATCTGCTACAGGACAATATTTCTCTAGACTTACAAAAGGAAAATTAAGTTATGAAAAAATAGTTTTAGCTGTATCTGTATTCAGTGCAGTAGTAGCATCTTTTGGTGTTGGGACTATAATAAAGATAGCATCACCTATATTAAGTATAGTTTATCCACCATCAATTGTTTTAATAATTTTAGCATTCTTCAATGAAAAAATTAAGAATGACAATGTATACAAAGGAGCAGTATATATGTCACTGCTTGTAAGTATATTAACAGTTATATCTACTTATGGAGTAAATGTTCCAATAGTAAATTCTTTACCACTTGCTTCATTAGGATTTAACTGGGTGGTTCCAGTTATAATAGCTGGAATAATTGGTAACTTTATACCATCAAAGAGTCAATCTAATACACTTGGAACAAATTAAACTTTATTCAGTTAAAATGTAATTACTTTTAAATAAAAGAGTTATCTATAATAAATGAAATTATTTATATAGATAACTCCTTTTATTTTTTGTTTCTATACTAATTATTTGTTTTTAGAATATAAGAAATATGAGAAAATATTGGAAAAAATATATAGTTTACTTTTTAACAATATTAGATGTTAAAAAAAGAACTTTGGAGTAATTTTATAAGTTTAGTTATAAGTATTAACTGATTTTTACAAAGATATTATATAAATAAAATTATAACAATAATAAAATAATAAAATAAAATTTAAGGCGTTTGCATATATAAATCAATTAAGCAAAGTACTAAATTGTTTTTATATAGATATATATTAAGAATTTTTAGTTAATTTTGAAATATAAGTATGTCGACGTGGATACAAGCAACTGCAAAGTTTAAGTAAGTTGGGAGTTAGAAAATAATTACAATGAAGAAAAGTAAGCTTGCAAATCATAATAAGGAATTTTCAGAAAAAACGATTTCAGAGATGGAAAAGAAGTGAAAAATCTATGAATGTAGAACGATAATTTAGTAAAATTAGAAATCGATTTAGCAAAATAAATACAAAATACTACAAGAATTAACGTAAATAAGAGTTATGATAAAAGGAAAACGATTTTCTGAATATCATAATTTTGAAAATTTAAAAAATTAAAAATCATATTGACGTCTTTTTTTTAGAATTATATAATAAACACAAAATATTTAAAATTTAAATTAAATTATTTAAATTGAATTAAAAAAATTATATGTAATATAGAAGGAGGGATATACACTACCATACAAAACAAGTTAAATCAAGAATAGTTCAAATGATGTTAAAATTAAGAATATTCAAAAAAGTGAGAACTTTTAATTTTGTCAAGAAAATTTAGAGAAAAAATAAAAAACCAATCATGTTTAAAGTATACAGGTTGATTTTATTTAATTAAGAAAGTTGTATTAAATATTGCGAAGATTTTATAAATTATGAAACATAATTGACAAGTTTAAGTCAAAAATGTATAATTAAATAAAATCTCGTCAAAAGGTTTTCATTTAAGAAGAGATTGGACTTATTTTTTAGTAAAATGTAGTAAAAAAGCAGTAAAGTAGTAAAATTCAAAATGGGGGTGCTTTAAATGGGTGAGAAACAAATCAAGTTTAAAGATGTAATTGTAATTGGATTTGCACTATTTGCAATGTTTTTTGGTGCTGGGAACTTAATATTCCCTCCATATCTAGGAGTTTTATCCGGAAGTAGCTGGTTAGTAGCTTTCATAGGATTCCTTTTCGCAGATGGTGGTTTGGCATTATTAGCAGTTATAGCAGCAACTAAGTTTAATGGAGATACATCAAAGATGTTCTCAAGAGCAGGTAAAGGATTAAGTGTTGCATTAGGATGTGCAATGGTAATCTGTATAGGGCCACTTTTGGCAATACCTAGAACAGCAGCAACAACTTATGAGATGGGTATATTACCTACAATAGGTTCAGGAATAAGCCCAGTAATATTCTCTATAGTATTCTTTGCTATAGTATTACTTCTAACAATAAGACCATCAAAAGTTGTAGATATAGTTGGGTCAATATTAACTCCAGCTTTACTTATAGCTTTAGCAGTATTAATAGTTAAAGGTATCGTATCTCCATTAGGAGAAATAAGAGATAGTTCTCTAATACAAAATGTATTTGCAGAAGGTATCACTCAAGGTTATCAAACAATGGATGCACTAGCAGCTAGTGTATTTGCATCAATCATAATCATGTCAGTAATAGCTAAAGGATACACAGGTGAAAAAGAGAAGATGAAAGCTACAGTAAGTGCAGGTGTTATTGCAGTAATAGGTATGGCACTAGTTTATGGTGGTTTATGTTATCTTGGAGCAACTGTATCTCAAGCATATGGACAAGATGTTCAACAAACAGCTTTAATAGTTGCAATAACAGCATCTTTACTTGGAACTACAGGTAAAATTTTATTAGCTATTATAGTTGCGTTAGCATGTTTAACAACAGCTATAGGACTTTCTTCAGCAGCTGGTCAATATTTCTCAACACTTACAGATGGAAAATTAAAATATGAGCATATAGTTATAGTAGTTTGTGTGTTTAGTGCAATCATATCAAACTTTGGAGTAAGTACAATAATACAATTCTCTGCTCCTATATTAAGTATGGTATATCCAGCAACTATAACTCTAGTTATATTAGCATTATTTAGTAACAAAATTAAAAATGACAATGTATTCAAATGTGCTGCATATATGGCATTATTAGTAAGTGTATTAACAGTTGCAACAAGCTTTGGAGTAAACATTCCTCTAGTTAATAGCTTACCATTTGCTTCATTAGGATTTAACTGGATAGTTCCAGTTGTAATAGCAGGAATAATAGGATACTTTATTCCATCTAAAAGCAGTAAAACTGCATAGTAACAAATAATAATTGATAATTATGGAATTGCCTTTAAATTATATAGGCAATTCCTTTTTATATTTACTACAAATATGGAATGTCAATGTAAAATATCATCACATATATTTGTAAAGAAAAAATAAAGGATTTACTATTTAAGTATTTATTAATTAATGAAGGTTAAAGTGATAAAAACATAAAAAAGATAAAGTATATAAAAGTAGAATTGGACTTTTATATACTTTTTTATATTATTTTAAAGTTTTTCAAGAATGTGTTTTACAAGTTGAGAAAACTATAAGGAGTGTTATATTGAATATAAAATAGTATAATATATATTATGCTAGATAATTAATCTGAAAAAATACAAACATATAAAAAAGTTTGTTTAGAATTATAGTTAATAGGTGTATTAATTTAATACTAATTTATTGGAGGTCTAAAGATGAAGTACATAATAAAAAGAGATGGTACAAAAGAACTTTTTAGTAAAAGTAAAATTGAAGATGCTGTCTATAAGGCTAGTATAAATAGTGAAGGTGGAGTGGATAGAGATTTAGCGTATGATATATCAAGAAAAATAGATAAAGACTATAACTCTATGGAAAAGTGTTTATCTGTAGAGGAAATACAAGATATAGTTGAAGTATTGCTTATGGAATCAAATAGGAAAGATATAGCAAAACACTACATATTATATAGAGAAAGACGTTCTGAAATAAGAACTAAAGCGTGGGAGTTTGATGAATTACAAAAATCAATATGGAAAAACAAGTATAGAAATAATGGTGAGAGTTTTGATGAATGGATAAAGAGAATCTCAAATAACAGTCCACGAATCTCAAAATTAATAAGACAAAAAAAATTTCTATTTGCTGGAAGAATTTTAGCAAATAGAGGTCTGCAGAAAGAAGGTAAAAAAGTAACATATTCTAATTGCTATGTAATAGAGCCACCAAAAGATAGTATAGAAGATATTTTCGATACTGCAAAAAAACTTGCTAGAACATTTAGCTATGGTGGAGGAGTTGGAATTGATATTTCAAAGTTAAGACCAAAAGGAGCAAAAGTGAATAATGCTGCAAAACACACAACTGGAGCAGTTTCATTTATGGAACTTTACAGCATGACAACTGGTTTGATTGGTCAAAGAGGAAGAAGAGGAGCTCTTATGATTTCTATGGATGTAAACCATCCAGAGATAGAAGAGTTTATAGATATAAAAACGGACTTAGAGAAAGTTACTAAAGCAAATATTTCTGTAAGAGTAACAGATGAATTTATGCAAGCTGTAAAAGAAAAGAAACTTTATAACTGTACTTTTGAAGTTGAAACTACTGGAGAAAAAATAGTCAAGATAGTAAATGCATATGATTTATTTACTAAATTTGTGAAAAATAACTGGGATTATGCAGAACCAGGTATTTTATTTTGGGACAAAATAAGAACATATAATTTTATGAGTGAAGACAAAAGTTTTTGCTTTTCAGGAGTGAATCCTTGTGCAGAAGAGCCACTTCCAAGTGGAGGAAGTTGTCTTCTTGGTTCAATAAACTTGTCAGAGTTTGTAATACAGCCATTTGGTGAACATGCTACCTTTGATATTAATAAACTAAAATCTTGCGTTAGAGAAGCTGTAGTAGCTTTAAATGATGTGTTAGATGAAGGATTAAACTTACATCCATTACAAGAGCAAAGGGATAGTGTACATAAATATAGACAGATAGGTCTAGGTGTAATGGGTATAGCTGACATGCTTATAAAAATGGGAATAAGATATGGTTCTGATAAATCTTTAGAATTGTGTGATTTGATTGGTAAGACTATGCTGAATGAAGCTGTAAAGCAATCAGCATTAATTGCTAAGGAATATGGAACTTTTAGTGAATATAAATATGAAAATATCTCTAAATCGGAGTTTTTTATAGAAAATTTAAATGACGATACTAAGGAAATGGTTAAAAAATATGGGCTTAGAAACTCACAACTATTAACTATACCTCCTACAGGTTCTATATCTACAATGATAGGAATTAGTGGGGGAATAGAGCCAATATTTAATCTTTCATATATAAGAAAAACTGAGAGTTTGCATGATGAAGATGTATATTATAAAGTATATACTCCAATTGTTAAAGAATATATGGATAAAAAAGGTATTACAGATGAAGAGTGTTTACCAGATTTTTTTGTAACTGCTATGAATATAGGATATGAAGAAAGGATAAACATGCAAAAAGTATGGCAAAAGTATATTGATGCTTCTATATCATCTACAATAAATATACCTTTTGAAACTACAATTGAAGATGTTTTCAATATATATATTAAGGCATGGGAGGCTGGTCTTAAAGGTGTGACAATATTTAGAGATGGATGCAAAAGGAGTGGAATTTTAATAAATGAAAAAAAGGAAGAAAACAATAAAGAAAATAATAAAAAAGAAGATAATAAAAAAGAATGTTATAAAAATAATAAAAAAGAAAAAGATAATAAAGATGAAGAATCCAAAAAAATAGTAAATAAAAATTTTGAAGAAGATGAGAAATTTGTGTGTCCAGAGTGTGGAAGTGAAGGAATTGCACACACAGGTGGTTGTAGTATATGCTTAAAATGTGGATATAGTGGATGCAATTAAACTTTGCGTTAGCAAAAATTTAATATATTAAAACTTATATTTTTACAAATGAAAGATGAGGGAATTGTATGCAGAATAAAAGCGTGAGGGAGATTAAAGAAATAATTGAGACTTTAGAAGTAGAAAAATATATGCAATATATAGAACTACTGAGAGTCGATGACAGAAAATCTGTTCAAAGTTTAGCTATAAAACTAGCTAAAAAATTAGATAATATTAGAAGAGAAGAAGAAAGATTAGAAACCATAAATATATTTGAAAATGAAGGTTATAATAAAGGTTATTTATATATTGGAGGAATTGATGAAGCGGGAAGAGGGCCACTTGCTGGACCTGTTGTAGCCTCTGTAGTAGTATTTAAAAAAGACACAAAAATAGAAGGTGTAAATGATTCTAAAAAACTAAGTGAAGCAAAAAGAGATGAACTTTTTGAAGTAATAAAAAAAGAAGCATTAGACTATGGAATAGGTATCGTAAATAATGAAGAAATAGACGAATTTAACATATTGAATGCTACATATATGGCAATGAAAAAAGCTATAAATTGTTTAAAACAAGCACCTGATTATCTATTGGTTGATGCAGCGACAATACCAGGAATTGATATAGCTCAAAATCCAATTGTAAAAGGAGATTCAAAATCTATATCAATAGCAGCAGCAAGTATATTAGCTAAGGTTACTAGAGATAGTATAATGTATCAATATGATAGAGTATATCCAGAATATGGTTTTAAATCTCATAAAGGGTATGGGACTAAGGAACACTATGAAGCTATTGAAAAACATGGAATAACTCCTATGCATAGAAAAAGTTTTTTGAAAAATATACTGTAAATACAATATGATATAATGTATATGATATAAATTACTATAATAAATGGGGGATTAAAGATGGAGTATAATGAATTATTAAAAAATGCTAGAGAAAATTTAAATGGAAGTTGCAAAGTTTGCAAAGTTTGTAATGGAGTTGTTTGTGCAGGGGAAGTTCCTGGTATGGGAGGTAAAGGAAGTGGTTCTTCTTTTATAGAAAATAGTAAGAGTTTAGAAAAAGTAAAAGTGAATATGAGAGTAATACATGATGTCTCAAATCCTGATACATCTATAGATATGTTTGGAAAAAAAATGAGTTCACCTATATTTGCAGCTCCAGTAACAGGAACTACATTGAATATGGGTGGAAAGATTAATGAAAGAGATTACATAGAACCAGTAGTTGCAGGATGTGCTAATAGTGGGATTTATGCAATGGTTGGAGATACAGCAGTAGATACTTTTTTAATGGAAAATTTGGATGTAGTTAAAAAGTATAATGGTGCTGGAATTGTATTTATTAAGCCTTGGGATAATGAAAATATCATAAAAAAAATAAGATTAGCTGAAGAAGCTGGTGCATTTGCAGTTGGAGTTGATATAGATGCTTGTGGTTTAGTAACTTTATCACTACATGGAAAACCAGTACTTCCTAAAAATGTTGAACAAATAAAAGAATTGGTAAATGCTACTAAGCTACCATTTATATTGAAAGGAATAATGACTGTTGAAGATGCATTAATGGCAGTTGAAGCAGGTGTAGATGCTATAGTTGTATCAAATCATGGAGGAAGAGTACTAGATTGTACACCAGGAGCATGTGAAGTTCTACCAAGAATTGCTGATGCTGTTAAAGGTAAAGTTACAATACTTGCAGATGGTGGAGTTAGAACAGGATTAGATGTATTAAAGATGATAGGTCTAGGAGCAGATGCAGTATTAATAGGAAGACCTTTTGTGACAGCTTCATTTGGTGGAGCAACTGATGGTGTAGAAACTTACATAAATAAGCTTCAATCAGAACTAAGTAGCTCTATGATATTAACTGGATGTCAAACTATAAAAGATATTGATGGAAAAGTTATATACAAATAAAATTTTATACAAAAAAGAGGAAAAATCATTTTAATGTAGAATAATTGTACAAAGGGGGAATTTATATGAGTAAAAAAGCTTATGAAGAAGCCTTAGTAGAATTAGAAAAATTTATTAATGAAAGAAAAGAAATAATTAAAAGTGCGGAGAGCTGTATTGATAAGTACATAGTTGACAGAACGCTACCTTTTGATTACAAAGATAAATGTGTGGAATGGCAACAAGAGTTACTTGATATTGCAGAGGCACAAATTTTAGAAGCAAATGAGTTAAGTGTTTTATTAGAAGAGAAAAAAGAACTTGAGAAAGAGTAAATTTTACTACTAAGTCTAGAGGAAAATCAAGAATATGATTTACCCCTAGACTTTTTATTTAAATAAAGATGTCTATCTAATTAATCTATCTTTATCAATTTTAGATTAAAAGATTTGGAAGAATAGAGTAATTATATGAATAACTAAACAATTAAACTAGTATATAAAACTAATTTAATTGTTATTTTTTGAATTTAGTATATGGTTTTTCATTTCTTCTAATACAATTGTGTAGGATTTGCATTGTGCCGCAGCCAATTCTGACAAAGCAAATCTTTGAGCCTTATTTAGAAAATCTTTATCTGTGCTACATAGTTGCTTTGAATTATCTTGTATCATAAGCATCTTAATTAATTTTACAATCTCGAAAACATCTCCTGAGTGAAATTTATCCTGGTATAGTTTAAGTCGTTTTTTTCTATCAAGAACCCATAAACAATCTGCTTTATCAAGAGATTGTATAAAGTTATCAACTTCATTTTCATCCATAACTGGACGTATACCAATCTTATCAGCATTTAAAACAGGAATCAAAATTTTAAGATTACTATTGTAAATAACAGTCAATTCATAGTATTTTTGTATATGATGATTTACATCCTTTGTTACAAGACCACTTATATAGCAGGCTCCTTCTTTTGGATACATTACACTTTCACCGATTTCATACATATGGTTATACCTCCAAACTGAATTTTAGATATTGCAATTTGGGTACAATGCTTTAATTATCTAATAATTAATATTATATCATAAAATACTTGACAGGTCAAATTAAATGATATATAATAAAAAGTTTAGAATAATAGATATATATAATTAGATATAAAAATATAAGATAAGATGATTTAATATATTAAGATATCTAGTTAGTATTGTATAAAATAACATACTAACTAGATTTAATAAGTATTAATTTCTAGCAAAATCTCTTAATTTAAGACTTCCAGCTGTTACAAATACCATTCCAATAAGAATTAGAACAATTATATTTATTAATATATTACCATTATTATTAATAGCATCTATAGTCCAATAAAATGGTGTAAGCTTTGAAAGATTAGCCATAAAGGACAATTTATCAAGTGATGGTATCATGCTAGATATGGATATAGCTAAACCTATTAAAGAATAAAATGTAGATATAAGACTTATAGAACTCTCGTTTTTAAACACTCTAGCTATCCAAAATACGAATCCAGTAGCAACAAAACTATTTGATAGTACAATCATCAATGTATTTAGAGTTAACTTAAAATCTCTTGTAAATGTGAAACATACTAAAGTTAAGGTGTATACAATTGCTTGAGTAAAAAATAACCCTAAAAATATACTGAAAATTATTTTTATATCATTATGTTTTGTAGAGACAAGTCTTTTTAAGGTATTAGATTTTTTTAATGCAAATAAATCAGAAGCTAGATGTGCTGCGTTAATGTACATAAAATAACATATTAAGAAAACTATTAAAAACGAATTTTTATTCTTATCTGGACTGTTATCAATTATATTTGTCTTGGTCAATTTATCATCTATATTTCCATCTATTTTTAATTTTAATGAATTAGTAATAAAAGATTCTATTTGTGATTCTGCCCAAAGACTACCTCCACCATTTTCAGTTTTAAAACATTTAACCACAGGTCGTTTTAATTTATCTATATTGCTTGAAAAATTTTTATCTAAAATGAAGACAGCAGAAACTTTATTGTTTTTTAATAGATTCATAGCTTTGTCTTGTTCGTCAAGTCCAAATGAGTTTTCTTTTAATTTAGAACTATCTATTAACTTATGTTCGTATTTTCCCAAAGAATTAGATACAATTGCTACTGGAGAAAAGTACATTGATTGATTTTCTGAGCTGCCAGTAAAAAAGTTAAGAGAAAATACTAATATAACAGGAAACAAGACCATATTAACTAAAAGAGTATGATTTTTTATATATCTTTTTATGTTTGCAATAATTAATCTAATCATTATTAAACCTCCCTCCACTTATATTTTTCTTTTATAATAGAAAGTACAATCAATATTGTAGATGCAATTAGGCATATGGAAATTAAACTTCCTATTGAGTCTATAGTTTTAAACGTTTCATAATTACTGAACAATGTTCCTATTAAATAAGTAGGAGATAAACTTGTAAACTTAGTAAACACATCATTTACCATGCTGAAGATACCTCCAAAAACTGTTTGCAAGAAGAGTAATGCATAAACTATAACTGTACCATATTTCTTGCTAAAAAAGGCGGTTACAAAAGTAGATATTGAAGTCATAAAACAAGAAGATAAAGCACAAAGTAAAGTTAATATAGCAAAGTTACCTTTGAATGTTATACCAAGTATTCTAAAAAATAAAACATATAATAATAAGAATATAAATGAGTAAATCCATAAACCTACAAAATCATAAATTAAGAATTGTATCCTAGTTACAGGCATAGAGTAGAGTCTTTTTGAAAGTCCTTTTGACTCATTTATATAATTTGATAAAATATTATTCATTATAAAAATTATTACAAGGAATCCAAGAGAAACTAAAGCAAAGTACTCATAAGAATTTTGTTTAACATTGTTTTTTATTATAGAAGCATCAATAGAATTCTTATTAAATAATTTTGAGAAATCTTCTGAACTTAATTTTTGAGAATTATTCAAATATAATTTTTCATGATAAGTATCTAAAATATCTTGAAGTAATATTGCAATATTATCACTAGATTTAAGTTTTTCTATACTTAGAGTATTTGATTTTTCATTTAATAAATTATTCTCATATCCTTTAGGTATAGTAAGTTTTAAGTCTGCCTTAGAATCATCTTTTTGAACTGTTAATATAGAAGATAAATCATTTTTTAAATATCCTGTCAAATTACTTGATAGCTTTGTATTATCTTTGTCATATATAACAATTGATGTCAAATCTGTTTTTATAGGATTTTGAAACATACTTTCTGTCACCATCCCAAGAAATCCAGCTAAAACTAGAGGTAATGCTAAGAAATATATTAAATTAAGTATAAAGGAGCTTTTTAAACCTTTTAGCATAGTTTTTACACTAATGTATAATTTCATAAAATCACCTCCATTAATCCCTTAAATTTTTTCCTGTTAGATTTAAAAACACGTCTTCTAGACTAGGTTCTTCATAAGATATTCTTGTTATTTTTGAATTGTTTTTGTCAACAACAGATAACACATCTGTAAGCTGTAATTTTTTGTCTATATCTAATTCTAATAATGAATTATTTTCTAAGATAGATATAACACCGTTAGTATTTTTTAAATCAAATATAAGTTGAGCATTTATATTTTTTATTTCCATAATTAATTTTGTATTTGTAGATACTAATGATTTTAAATAATCATTATCTCCAAAAGCAATCTCTTTACCTTCATCCATAATAAAAATCTTAGAACAAAGATGCTCAACTTCTTCCATGTAATGAGAAGTATATATTACTGTAGTTTTTTGTTTTTCAGATATATTTTTTATAAAATTGAAAATATGATTTCTCGATTGAGGGTCAACACCTACAGTTGGTTCATCCAATATTAATATTTTAGGATGATTTAAAAGTGCTATTCCAATGTTTAATCTCCTCTGCATACCACCAGATAATTTTTTGACTTTTTTCTTTTTAACATCAGTAAGTCCTGTGACTTCTAAGGCTTCAGTTATTCTCTCTTGAAGCAATTTTCCCTTTAATCCATAGTAAGCCCCAAAGTACTCTAAGTTATCAAAAGGAGTAAGGGTTTCTATAAGTGCTAATTCTTGTGGAACTAATCCTATTATAGACTTTGCTTTTATATAATCTTTTGACAAATCTAAACCATTGATTTGGATGTTGCCACTATTTGGTAACATAAGATTTGTAATTATATTTATAAGTGTAGATTTACCAGCCCCATTTGGTCCAATAAGTCCAAATATCTCTCCTTCTTTAACAGAAAAGCTGATATTATCAAGTGCTAATTTATCATTAAATCTTTTTGTTATATTATTTACTCTGACTATATCCATAATAATCCCTCCCAAAATAATTTTGTATAAGTTAAAAATCTATAATACTATAATAAAGAATTATGAATCATAATTCTATTACTATAAGTCACTAAAAAAAGTGACTTAAGTCACTTTATATTTTTATTTATTATAAATGAGTTTGTGAGTAAGAAATTTTTTAGGGTATAGATTTCTTACCTATATATTTATATTACAATTTTATTCTTGAAGGCAAATATAACTAGTTGAGTCCTATCACGAAGTTCTAATTTACCTAAGATATTAGTAATATTATTCTTTATTGTACCTTCAGATAAGAATAATTCTTGGCTGATTTCTTTGTTGTTAAGTCCATTTGCGATTAATCTAATTATGGATATTTCTTTTTGTGTTAAATTATACATATCAGAAATATGTTCTTGTTCTATAGTTTTTTCAGGTGACATAATTTTTTCAGCTACACTTTTATCAAGTACAATATTGCCAAAAAACGAGGAACGAATCCCTTCATGTAATACTTCATCCGAGCTATCCTTTAAAAGATATCCTGAAGCTCCAAATTTCATAGCATCTTTTATGTACTCATCATCATTAAAGGTTGTCAAAATTAATAATGCTATAGAGCTATCATATTCTTTTATAAGTCTTGTGCCTAGAACTCCATCACAAACCTTCATTCGAATATCCATAAGAACCATGTCTACATCATTTGTTTTACAAAACTCTAATGCTTCATATCCATTTGAAGCATCTCCTACAATTTCTAAATCGTCATAAGATGATAAAATAATCTTAAGACCTTTTCTAATTAATTTTTCATCATCTACTATAAGAACTTTGATTTTATTCAAAAAAATCACCCCCTGAAAATTTAGGAAAAGACGCTCTAATTGTGAACCCAGTGTTAGAATTATCAAATTCAACTTTGCCATTTAATTCATATATTCTTTCACTAATACTGCTAAGTCCATTTCCTTTTTTTATATTGTTACACCCTAGACCATTATCACTTATAGTAATTATAAGATTTGAAGTATTAAATGTTATAAAGATTCTGATTTCAGTTGCTTTTCCATGTCTTGATGCGTTGGAAAGCGATTCCTGAACAAGTCTATATAAAGTGATAGATTGATTTCTAGATAGGTTCCAAGTATTTTTTGATATAGTTAATCTGACATTGATATTTGTAAGCTTAATAAAGCTTTCAACCAGTTCTTTGATTTTAATTAAATTTTGGTAATTTTCATATTCAACAGGTTTTAGTTCAGATATAGCTTTTCTTACATCTTGAAAACTTTCAGTTACAAATTCTCTAAGTTCATGTACTAAATCAGAAATGAGAGGTTTGTCTTTTAAGAGTTTTTCTATAGCATTTAATTGGATTATCGTTGTAGAAAGAGAATGTCCAACACTATCATGTATTTCTCTGGATATTCGGTTTCTTTCTTTCAAAATTGCTAATTCTTCTATAGAACTTGCATAAATCTCTAAATCAGCATTAGCTTTTTTTAGTTCATCTTTAGAAACTCTGAGTTTATCATAAAGACTTTGATTGTATAATTTAGATAAATTCTCGTTTTCTAGATACATAGAAAGTAGAGTTATAATTAGTAATATGGAACTTGATTCTAGTGCTAAATATAAATTTTTATCTAAACCAATAATAAAAGAAGATATTATAACTAAAGAGAATAATATGTATTTATATTTTTTCTTTATTAAAAATGAGGCATCCAAAATTAAAGAAACAAAGTAAAGTGAATTAAAAGTATTTGTATGTGAACATAATATAAAAATTAAAATAAGCTCTAAAAAATAAGAAATAAGTATAAATTTATTCTCATTTGATAAAGAAAAAAATCTAACTTGATTATTTATTATTAGAAACAATATAATCATTGTTATAACTGGATACAATGTATTTTCAGAATT
This sequence comes from Clostridioides sp. GD02367, assembly GCF_045900275.1. Lineage (NCBI taxonomy): Bacteria > Bacillati > Bacillota > Clostridia > Peptostreptococcales > Peptostreptococcaceae > Clostridioides > Clostridioides sp. GD02367. Next base: position 220,420 of record NZ_JBJODK010000004.1, read on the forward strand.
ACTCAAACAACTTACAAGTAATATAGATAGAGATAAATATCGTATAAAAATAAATAATTTTTTTCTGTTCATTAAAGACATTCCTCCATAAAAATAAACTTTCCTTATGAAAACTAGCATAATATCATAAAAGAATAAAGTCAATAGAAGTATTTATTAATGTTAATGGAAATAAAATCAATCTCGAAAGATTGAATAGTTAAATTGTATACTGACAATAATTTAAAAGTAAAAATTTAATGTGTTGGAGTGAATAATGAATAATAAAGAAAAAGGTGATTTTGGAGAAGAAATAGCAGTTAATTATTTGCTATCAAAAGGAGCAAAGATATTAGAAAAAAACTACAGATTGAAGACAGGAGAGGTCGATATAATTGCAAATATAGGTAATGAGATTGTATTTGTGGAGGTGAAATCAAGGTCCAATATAAAGTATGGATATCCTTGCGAATCTGTAGGTTTCAAAAAGAGAAAAAAGATAATTGAGGTTGCAAAGTACTATATTATGAAAAAAAATTTACATAATACTCCAATAAGGTTTGATATTATAGAGGTCTATTTATTGGAAAAGAGAGTAAATCATATAATGAATGCTTTTTAAAAAATATAAAGTTTTTTGAAAGGATTAAAAATGTTAAGTATTATTAATTCAAGTAATTTAGTAGGAATAGATAGTTTTTTGGTAAAGGTTGAAGTTGATATAAGTAATGGTATACCTAGTTTTAATATTGTTGGTCTGCCAAGTAAAGAAATTAAAGAGGCAAGAGAAAGAGTAAAATCAGCAATTCTTAATAGTGGATATAAATTTCCAAATACAAGAATAGTTGTAAATTTATCTCCAGCAGATATAAAAAAAGAAGGAGCTTTTTTAGATTTATCTATAAGTATAGGTCTTTTAAGAGGATTAATAAAAAAAGACGAAAATTACATAAAAGAAAGTATGTTTATAGGAGAGTTGTCATTAGATGGAAAAATAAGAAAAGTAAGAGGTATATTGCCTATTATTATAGGGGCAAAAAATCAAAATATAAAACGTATCTTTATACCAATTGAGAATACAAGAGAAAGTTTATTTATAGATGAAATTGATATAATACCTGTTAAAAGTTTAAATGAATGTATTGAATTTTTAAATGAAGAAATAAAAGTCGATAAAGAAGGGATAATGTCTTTTTTGAATGAGGAATTAGAAAGATATAATGAAGGATTAGAAAAATATAACACCTATAAAGATTATAAGCATGCAAAGTTCCATAGTATAAAAGAGAATAAATATGATGAAGATTTTAAAGATGTAAGAGGAAACTACTTTGTAAAGAGAAGTGCAGAAATTGCAGCAGCTGGTAATCATAATATATTTATGATTGGACCTCCAGGTTCAGGAAAAACTATGATTGCAAAAAGGATAAGGACAATCTTACCAGATATAAGTATAGAAGAAATGATAGAAGTAAGTAAAGTCTATAGCATATTAGGAATGATAGATGAAACTAAAGGAATAATTGATAATAGACCTTTTAGGGCACCTCATCACACAACTACAAAGCAATCCTTAATTGGTGGTGGAATAGATGCAAGGCCTGGAGAAGTTGCTTTAGCACATAGAGGGATATTATTTTTAGACGAAATAGCTGAATTTGATAGAAAAATACTTGAGACTTTAAGGCAACCCATGGAAGATGGCTATGTAAATATATCTAGAGTGAAATATAGTACAAAGTATCCTTGTAGGGTATTATTAATTGCAGCTATGAATCCATGTCCTTGTGGTTATTATATGTCAGACATAGAATGTAGATGTAGGAGCAATGAAATTGATAAATACATAAATAAAATATCAGGTCCATTATTAGATAGGTTTGATATTTTCGTAGAAGTTAATTCTATAAAATATGTTGATTTTAATTCTTCAAAACAAGAAGAAAGTTCTCAAAAAATAAAGAGAAGAGTAGAAAATGCTAGAAAAATACAAATAAATAGATTTAAGAAAGATAATATAAAAAATAATAGTGAAATTAAAGCTTCTAATTTATTAAAATATTGTAAATTGGAAAAAGAAGCTTCAAAAACAGCTGAGACAATATTTAATAAATATAATCTCAGTAGTAGAAGTTATACAAAACTTTTAAAAATGGCAAGAACAATAGCGGATTTGGAAGAGATGGAAACAATAAATTCGCAATGTATTATAGAAGCTTTTTCATTTAGAAAGGCTTATTATAGTTATTTTAAATAAGTTTTTGAGGTGGATTTTATGGAAAAAAGAGATATCTATTTATGGTTAAAATCAATTAGTGGAATAACAACAAAAACAATTGAAATAATAGAAAATGAAGTAGTAAATATTGAGGATATATTTGATTTTTCTGAAAAAGAAATATATAATTTAAAAAATATAAGCTTGAATATTAGAAAAAATATAGTAAAATATAGAGGTCACGCTTATTTAGAAAATATAAAAGAACTTCTTTATAAAAAAACAATTAAATATATTTGTCAATATGATAAAGAATATCCTGAGAAATTAAAAAATATATACAATGCTCCAAAATTATTATTTTATAAAGGTGATATAGGTCTAGTTAATGATAATTTTAATATAGCTATGGTAGGTTCAAGAAAACCTACAGCTTATGGAATTAGTTGTGCAAAAACAATTAGTTGTCAACTATCCCAGTATGGGGTTAATATAGTAAGTGGATTAGCTATAGGAATAGATGCATACTCACATATAGGTTGTATGAATGGAAAATCTAAAACTATAGCAGTGCTTGGCTCAGGAGTAGACAATCCTCTTCCAAAACAAAATTTATATTTATCAAATAAAATATTAGAAAATGGGGGATTATTATTATCAGAGTATAATATTAACTCAGCAGTAGCACCTTATCATTTTTCTAATAGGAATAGAATTATTAGCGGATTAAGTGATGGAGTAGTGGTTGTAGAGGCAGCAATGAGAAGTGGTGCATTAATCACAGTGGATTTTGCTCTTGAACATGGAAAAAATGTTTTCGCAATACCTGGTAATATAAATTCTCAAATGAGTAGAGGTTGTCATAAAATTATAAAAGAAGGTGCAAAATTAATTGAAAATATAGATGATATTTTGAATGAATATAACATATTTAATATTATTGATAAAAAAATAAATCAAAAATATGATAATATAAGTTTAAATGCCAAGTCCAAGCAAATAATTGAGGCTATAAAAAGAGAAGGAAACTTGCATATAGATAGTATTTGTGATTATACTGGTATAGAAATAAAGTATGTAAATTCAATAATCAATGAATTATTACTAAATGAGTTAGTAGTAGAAATGAATAATAAAACGTACAGTTTGAATGTATAAATTAAGATTAGGTAGTGGGGGTGTGTGGTTTTATGGCCAAAACATTAGTCATCGTAGAATCGCCTGCAAAAGCTAAGACTATAGAAAAATTTTTAGGAAAAAGTCATTACACAGTGAAAGCATCAGTTGGTCATGTCAGAGATTTGCCTAAAAGTAAATTAGGTGTAGATATAGAAAATAATTTTGAACCTCAATATATAAACATAAGAGGTAAAGGCGATGTAATAAAAGAATTAAAAAAAGAAGCTAAGAAGTCTAAACAAGTTTATCTAGCAACTGACCCTGATAGAGAGGGTGAAGCTATATCATGGCATTTAGCTCATATACTAAATTTAGATGAATCTGAAGATTGTAGAATAGAGTTTAATGAAATAACTAAGGATGCAATTAAAAAAGCAATTAAGCATCCTAGAAATATTGATATAAATTTAGTTGATGCACAACAAGCAAGAAGAGTATTAGACAGACTTCTAGGTTATCAGATAAGCCCTATATTGTGGCAAAAGGTTAGAAAAGGTCTTAGTGCAGGTAGAGTGCAATCTGTTACAACAAAATTAATTTGTGATAGAGAAAAAGAAATAAAAGCATTTATTCCAAAAGAATATTGGACAATAGATGTTGAAGCAAAGACAGCAAAAGACAAAGATATAACTTTAAAATTTTATGGTAAGAATGATGAAAAAATTGAATTAGAAAATGAAGAAGCTGTAAATGAAATATTAAAAGAAATGGAAGGAAAAGATTTAAAAGTTGAGAAGATAGAATCTAAATCAAGACGTAAATCAGCTCCAAAACCATTTACAACAAGTATGCTTCAACAAGAAGGGGCAAATAAGCTATTTTTCACTACTAAAAAGACAATGATGATAGCACAAGAATTATATGAAGGTATAGACATAGAAGGTGAAGGTACTGTCGGTCTTATATCTTATATAAGAACTGACTCTAAGAGAATATCTGATGAGGCAAGAGAAAAGGCTGAAGGTTATATAGTAAGTAATTTAGGAGAAAATTACTATAAAAATAATAGTGATAAAAAAGAAAAAAAAGATACTAAAAAAGTCCAAGATGCACATGAGGCAATAAGACCAACTTCTGTTGACAGAACACCAGATAGTATAAAAGCTTCACTGAGCAAAGACCAGTACAAGTTATATAATTTAATTTGGAGAAGATTTGTAGCTAGTCAAATGGAGGATTCAGTATTCGATATATTAAATGTAGAATGTAAAATAGGAGACCTTGTGTTTAAAGCAACTGGTTCAAAAATGAAGTTTGATGGTTATACTAAAGTATACAATTTTTCAGAAAGAGAAGATAAAATTTTACCAAGTATAGACAAGGGAGATATATTAAATATAGAAAATATATTACCAGACCAACACTTTACACAACCACCAGCAAGATATACAGAGGCTAGTCTAGTAAAAACACTAGAGGAACTAGGTATAGGTAGACCAAGTACGTATGCTCCAACAATAGCTACTATATTAAATAGAGAATATGTTGAAAAGCAAGGAACAAGCCTATGTCCAACAGAACTTGGAATAATAGTTACTGATATTTTAGAAAATAATTTTCATAAATTTATAGATGTAGATTTTACTGCTGATATGGAAAGTAAACTTGATGTTATAGAAGAAGGGAATACAGATTGGAAAGAGATTGTATCTGAATCGTATGCTCCACTTAAAGAAGCTATAGAAGAAGCACTTGAAAATATAGAAAAAATAAATATGGATGAAGAAACTGATGAAATATGTGAAAATTGTGGTTCTAATATGGTTATAAAATATGGTAGATTTGGAAAGTTTATGGCTTGTAAAAACTATCCTGATTGTAAAACAACTAGACCAATTATGAATAAAATTGGTGTTAAATGTCCAAAATGTGAAGAAGGAGATATTATACTTAGAAAATCCAAAAGAGGTAAAGCTTTTTATGGATGTTCTAATTATCCAAACTGTGACTTTGTAGCTTGGAATAAGCCAACAGGAGAGTTCTGTGAGAAGTGTGGTTCATATATGGTTGAAAAAGTGACTAAATCTGAAACAAAAACAGTATGTTCTAATAAAGAATGTAACAAAGAGTCAAAAGAGCATAATGACGGAAAAGAGTGAAAATTGAAAAAAATCACATAATTCTCTTGAAAAAGGTTCCAATCTATGATAATCTTTCAAGTGTAAACAACTAATATAAAAAATAAATTTTCGTTATAAATGAAAATAATATTAGAAAATATAAAAGGTTATTAAAAGGCCTAAATTTCATGAGGAGATGATTAAATGGCAAGTGAAGTGTTACAAAAAACAAGGAAAATAAATAAAACATTACAAACAAGTGGTGGAAGTAGTGTCTCTTTTGATTTACTGGCCGGAGCATTAGGAGATGTTTTAAATTCTAATGTTTATGTAGTAAGTGCAAAAGGTAAAGTACTAGGTCTTCATTTAAATGATGCTCAAGACAGTTCAGTTATAGAAGATGAGTATACTAAACAAAAGAAATTTTCAGATGAATATACTCAAAATGTATTAAAGATTGATGAGACATTAGAAAATTTAAATGGTGAAAAGATATTAGAAATTTTCCCAGAAGAACATGGAAGATTACAAAAATATACTACAGTAGTACCAATTTTAGGTAGTGGTCAAAGACTAGGAACATTAGTACTTTCGAGATATTCAGCTTCATTTAATGATGATGATTTAGTAATAGCTGAATATAGTGCAACTGTTGTTGGTCTAGAAATATTAAGAGCGATAGGCGAAGAATTAGAAGAAGAAATGAGAAAGAAAGCTGTAGTTCAAATGGCAATAGGCACTCTGTCCTACTCCGAACTTGAAGCAGTTGAGCATATTTTTGCTGAATTAGATGGTAAAGAAGGTTTACTTGTTGCAAGTAAGATAGCTGATAGAGTTGGTATAACTAGATCAGTAATAGTAAATGCACTTAGAAAATTTGAGAGTGCAGGTGTGATAGAATCAAGATCATTAGGTATGAAAGGTACTCATATAAGAATACTTAATGATAAACTTACAGATGAATTGAAAAAATTAAAAAACAATCAATAATCTATATTTTATAGATTGAGATTAGAAAAGGTATCTATTTCAAATAGATACCTTTTTTAGACGAATTATTGAAATAATTATAGAGTAAGTATTTTAATCAAAAAAGGAGTGAGGATATGCCTTTAGCAGATAGAATAAGACCAAAAACAATGAATGATGTAATAGGTCAAAGTCATATAATAGGTAATGGCAAAATATTGTCTAAGATATTACAATCTAATTTTTTACCAAATATGATATTTTTTGGTCCTCCAGGTGTTGGAAAAACCACAGTAGCAGAAATAATAGCAGAAAAAAGCAATAAAAATTTCTACAAAATAAATGCTACGAATTCATCTCTAGAAGATATAAAAAAGGTGATATCAGAACTTGGGAGTATAAATAATATAAATGGAGTTTTGTTATATATAGATGAAATACAAAGTTTTAATAAAAAACAACAACAATCAATATTAGAATTTATGGAAAATGGAAGTATAACCTTAATTGCTAGTACCACAGAAAATCCATATCATTATGTGTATAAAGCTCTTTTAAGCAGGTCTACTGTGTTTGAATTTAAACCTTTAGAGAAGTTTGATATAGAAAAAGGTTTGGAAAGAGCTATTGAAGTATTAAATGAAGATAGTTATATGGATATTGAATGTAATAAAGATGCGATTGAAGATATAGCTATTCTTTCTGATGGAGATATGAGAAGAGCTTTGAATATTTTGGAAATGGTAGTTTATTCAACCAAACCAAATAAAGATAATATAACTCACATAGATTCAGATGTAATAAAGTCATCTACATTTAATAAGATTATAAATTATGATAAAAATGGTGATAGTCATTATGACATTTTAAGTGCATTCCAAAAATCTATAAGGGGAAGTGACCCACAAGCGTCTATACATTATCTAGCAAGACTTATAAAAGGTGGAGATTTGATAAGTATATGTAGAAGACTTTTAGTAATAGCTAGTGAAGATATAGGTCTAGCTTATCCAAATGCTATTATGATTGTAAAGGCATGTGTAGATTCGGCTATGCAACTTGGATTTCCAGAAGCAAAAATACCATTGGCAGAAGCTACTATTCTTTTAGCTACATCTCCAAAATCTAATTCTGCATGTATGGCAATAATGAAAGCTATGGAGGAATTAGATAAAGAGTTTGTTAAGGACATACCAAATAGTATAAAAGATGCTCATTATTCTGGTTCTAAAGATATAGGTAGGGGTTGTGGATACAAATATCCTCATAACTTTAAAAATCATTATGTAAAGCAACAGTATTTACCAGATAGCATAAAAGATAGTATCTATTACATACCACAAGAAAATAAAACTGAAAAAAATATAAAGAAATATTTAGAATATCTAGACAGTGATTTTTAAACTGGACTTTATGTATCGGGGGTAGATATTATGATTATAAAGCTTAATTCAACTTATCATAGTAGAGTTATGAAATACTTAAAAAGAGAACCTGAGTACAATTTGTTTATAATAGGTGACATTGAAAGATATGGATATGGACATAATTTTTTAAATATATGGGCAGACATAGATGAAAAGGGTGAAATAAGGGCAGTATTACTTAAATATTTTGAGTTTATGATGTTTTATTCTGATGGAGAATATGATGTTGAAGGTTTTTATAATCTACTTTGTAATACCAATTATGAAGAAATTTCTGGGAAAATATGTGCTGTGGATGCATTAGCAAAAAGATTAGGACTTAATAATCTAAAGATAGTTGATTTTTGTAAACTTCAAACTAGAAAATTCTTGGTAAATAATAACTGTAATGAAAAGATTAAAAAAATTAGGCTTGGTAATCTTAAAAAGACAGTAAGGCTTTATGATTTGATAGATGAATTTCACAGCACTACTTTAGATAATTTAAAAAATGGATTGAGGACAGGTAGAGGATATTGTATAGAGATTAACAAACAAGTAGTATCCATGGCAAAGAGTACTTCAGAAAATAAGACTCATGCAATGATAATTGGAGTAGGGACGCATCCAAAGTATAGAGCCAAAGGACTTGCTACAAAGTGCCTTATTAAACTGTGTTCAGAACTCCTAAGAGAAAATAAAATACCTTGTTTGTTTTATGATAATGAAGAAGCTGGAAAGATATATAAAAAACTAGGATTTGAGAACATTGGAAAATGGGGGATTTATTCAAAATAAAAAATTTCAAATTAATCTTGACAAAATTAGTAGGGTATAATAAAATGATGTTGAAAGTAATTCCTACTAAATCAGTATGAATTAGATTTCTATATAGAGGTGATAATATATGAAGTTGTCTACTAAAGGTAGATATGGATTAAAAGCAATGTTTGAATTAGCATTAAATCAAGATAATGGACCAGTGTCATTAAAATTTATTGCTAAGAAACAGAAAATATCAGATCAGTACTTAGAACAAATATTTTCATCTTTAAAAAAATCAGGTCTAGTAAAAAGTGTAAGAGGTGCTCAAGGAGGTTATTTACTTTCAAAGAATGCTGAAGACATAACAGTAGGTGACATACTTGTAGTATTAGAAGGACCAGTTGCATTATCTGACTGTGTACTAGATGAAGATGTATGTGAAAACTCAAACATGTGTGTAACAAAAATAGTTTGGGAAAAGATGAAAAAGGGTATAGAAGATGTTATAGATTCAATTACTCTAAAAGATATGATAAATGACTATAACAAAAATAAATTAGAAAATGATATAACAAATATTAAAAAATAGATTTGGAGATGAATGTAATGGAAAAAAGAAGATTGTATATGGATTATTCTGCAACAACACCTGTTAAAAAAGAAGTATTAGATGCAATGATGCCATACCTAACAGACTATTTTGGGAATGCATCTAGTTTTCACACATTCGGAAGAGAAGCAAAAGATGCTTTAGATAAAGCAAGAGAGCAAGTAGCAGACCTTATAAATGCTGAACCTAGTGAAGTGTATTTTACAGCTGGTGGTTCAGAAAGTGATAACTGGACATTAGAAGGTGTAGCTTATGCTAATAAAAATAAAGGTAATCATATAATAACTTCAAAAATAGAGCACCATGCAATACTTCATACATGTGAATACTTAGCAAAACATCATGGATTTGAAATAACTTATTTAGATGTTGATAGCGAAGGAAAAGTAGATTTAAAACAATTAGAAGATTCAATAAAAGATACTACTATACTTATAAGTATAATGTTTGCAAATAATGAAATAGGGACTATACAACCTATTAAAGAAATATCTGAAATAGCTAAAAAACATAAGATATTATTCCACACTGATGCAGTACAAGCTACAGGTAATATTCCAGTAGATGTTAAGGAACTAGGAATCGATTTAATGAGCATGTCTTCACATAAAATCTATGGACCAAAGGGAGTAGGAGCTTTATACATAAGAAAAGGTGTAAGACTTCATAACTTTGTTCATGGTGGAGCGCAAGAAAAAAGTAAAAGAGCTGGTACAGAGAACATACCTGCAATAGTTGGATATGGAAAAGCAGCAGAATTAGCTAAAGCAAATATGCAAAATCATGTAGAGACTTTAACTCGTCTTAGAAATAAGCTAATAGATGGTGTGTTAGAAAGAATACCTTATACAAGAATAAATGGTAGTTTAGAAAATAGACTTCCAGGAAATGCAAACTTTGCGTTCCAATTTATAGAAGGTGAAGGAATACTTTTATTATTAGACATGCTAGGAATTGCTGGTTCAAGTGGTTCTGCTTGTACTTCTGGTTCATTAGACCCTTCACATGTACTTCTTGCAATAGGTTTACCACATGAAATAGCACATGGTTCATTAAGACTTACAGTTGGAGATTTTACAACAGATGATGATATAGATTATATATTAGAAAATTTACCAAATGTTATAGAGAGACTTAGAAGTATGTCACCACTTTATGATGATGCAAAGAAACAAGGCTTAGTAAAATAGACAGAGAGATAAAGCATAAAAAATAGACATAAATTGAGTAGGAGGAAAAAATAATGCAATATAGTGATAAAGTTATGGAACATTTTATGAATCCAAGAAATATGGGAGAAATTGATAATGCAAGTGGTGTAGGTGAAGTTGGAAACCCTACTTGTGGAGATATAATGAAGATATTTTTAGATATAGAAGGAGATGTAATAAAGGATGTTAAGTTTAAAACATTCGGCTGTGGTTCAGCTATAGCAAGTTCTTCTATGGCAACTGAAATGATAAAAGGTAGAACTATAAAAGATGCATTAGAACTTACAAATAAGGCTGTTGCTGAAGCTTTAGATGGTTTACCACCAGTAAAGATGCACTGTTCAGTTCTAGCAGAACAAGCTGTAAAAGCAGCACTTATAGATTATGCTCAAAAGAATAATATCCATATACCAGAATTGGATGGATATGTTATAGATGATGCTCATGACCATGATGTAGAGGAAGAAGAATAAAAATAAGTGATTGTATCTTGAGAAAGTTTAAAATGATTTAAAAGAAGTATTAATGATATAATTAGGACATAAAAAATAGCTGTTTGTAAAATGGCTATTTTTTATTGCCTAAATTAAGTGTTTTAAATTGATTTAGAAGTTAATTAGTTAACAAAATATATCCATAAGATTCAAATAATAAAGATGATTATTTTTTTAGAAAATAGAACAAGCTATATTTTAAATAAGTACAATGCTTGCTCTATATGATATAATAATAAGTAATGCAAAAGATGAGGTGAAATTTGTTTATGAATAAAAAAGTAATGATAGGTATGAGTGGAGGAGTGGATAGCTCTGTAGCTGCATATCTTTTAAAACAACAAGGTTATGATGTCATTGGTGTTACTATGAAATTGTGGCAAGATGATGACGATGTTGAAAATGAAGGTGGTTGTTGCTCTTTGTCAGCAGTTGAAGATGCTAGAAGAGTAGCAAATAAAATAGGTATACCATTTTATGTTCTAAATTTTAGAGAAGTATTTAAAGAAAAAGTAATAGATTATTTTATAGATGAATATTTAGAAGGAAAAACTCCTAATCCTTGTATAGCTTGTAATAAGCACATAAAATTTGATGATTTTTATAAAAAAGCCAGACAAATAGGTTGTGATTATGTAGCTACAGGTCACTATGCAAAGATAGAAAAGGATGAAAGTACAGGAAGATATTTGCTAAAAAAATCTGTTACAGATAAAAAAGACCAAACTTATGCACTTTATAATCTTACACAAGAACAACTAGAACATACTTTATTACCAATAGGTGATTATGAAAAAGATAGGGTAAGAGAAATTGCTAAAGAAATGGGAATGGCAGTTCACAATAAGCCTGACAGTCAAGAAATTTGCTTTGTAAAAGATAATGACTATGCAAATTATGTAAAAAAACATTCTAAAAAACGTATTGAAGAAGGTTTTTTTGTAGATACTAAAGGCAATATACTTGGAAAACACAAAGGTATACTATATTATACAATAGGTCAAAGAAAAGGACTTGGAATTACTTTTGGAAAGCCAATGTTTGTAATAGATATAAATCCAATAAATAATACTATAGTTCTTGGAGACAATGAAGAATTGTTCAAAAAAGAACTTATTGCAAAAGATGTTAACTTTATATCAATGGATAAATTAGAAGAACCATTAAGAGTTCAGGCAAAAATAAGATATTCAGCAAAACCATCACCAGCAACTATTCATAAAATAGGAGAAGATACTATTAAAATAGTTTTTGATGAAGCTCAAAGAGCAATTACTAAAGGTCAATCTGTGGTAATGTATGATGGAGATATTGTAGTAGGTGGAGGAATAATCGAGAAAAGTTTATAAAAACATCTAAAAAATTTAAAAAATAAATAATAAAGTATATTAAAGTGGAATAAAGTTTATAAAATAAATTTATTGTATATGAAAATATAGTATTGATTAATTTTGTAAAATTTAGTAATATAATTAGTATATTAATTAAAAAGCAAATACAGTGATGAGGAATAGTAAAATATTTGATGTCTTACAGAGAGAGGGAAAATGCTGGAAGCCCTTAGAATATAATATTTGAAGCAGCCTTTTAGTAGCAATCTTGAACAATTTATCTTATGTAAAGAAGATATAAGTAGAGATTGACGGTAGTTACGTTATAGCTAAGGTTTTCCGAAGATATCATAATTTTTATGATAATTAGGGTGGTACCGCGATTGTCCTCGCCCCTATAAATTTATTTATAGGGACGAGGTTTTTTATTTAAACGAAAAAATAAAATTTATTAGGAGGAACATAATATGGAAAAGATGGGATTAAATGAAATAAGAAGTAAGTTTTTAGAGTTTTTTGAGTCAAAAGGTCATTATGTAGCAAATAGTTATTCTTTAGTACCAAACAATGATAAGAGTTTATTACTTATAAATTCAGGTATGGCACCTTTGAAAAACTATTTTTCAGGTGTAGAAGTACCTCCAAATGTAAGAATGTGTACATCTCAAAAATGTATAAGAACTGGAGATATAGAAAATGTAGGGATAACTGCAAGACATGCTACATTCTTTGAAATGATGGGTAACTTCTCATTTGGAGATTACTTTAAAAGAGAGTCAATCAAATGGGGCTGGGAATTTGTTACAGAATGGTTAAATATACCAGAAGATAAAATATGGGTGACTGTATATGAAGAAGATGATGATTCTTATGATATATGGGCAAAAGAAATGAATTTCCCAGAAGAAAGAATGGTTAGACTTGGTAAGGATGATAACTTCTGGGAGATAGGTACAGGTCCTTGTGGTCCTTGTTCAGAAATTTATTTTGATAGAGGAGAAGAGTATGGATGTGATAATCCAGATTGTAAACCAGGGTGTGACTGCGACCGCTATTTGGAATTCTGGAACCATGTATTTACTCAATTTGATAGAGATGAAGAAGGAAACTATAGCTTATTAGAAAGTAAAAATATAGATACAGGTATGGGTCTTGAAAGAATGGGATGTATCATGCAAGGTGTTGATACTATCTTTGAAGTAGATACAATTAAGTCTATATTAGAAGCTGTTGAGAAACTAACTGGAGTAAAGTATGGAGAGAATCCAAAAAATGATATTTCACTAAGAATAATAACTGACCATATAAGAGCTGTAACATTCTTAGTTAGTGATGGAGTACTTCCATCAAATGAAGGAAGAGGATATGTCCTTAGAAGACTTCTTAGACGTGCTGCTCGTCATGGTAAATTATTAGGTGTAAAAGAATTATTTTTACAAAAGCTAATAGATGAAGTTATAAAAGTAAATGATAAAGCATATCCAGTTTTAGTTGAGAAAGAAAGCTACATTAAAAAAGTAGTCGGTATAGAAGAAGAAAAATTCAATGAAACTATAGACCAAGGAACAGAAATATTAAACTCTTATATAGAAGTATTAAAAAGTGAAGGAAAAACTGTTTTAAGTGGTCAAGAAGCTTTTAAATTATATGATACTTATGGCTTCCCTATAGACTTGACTAAGGAAATCTTAGAAGAAGAACATTTATCTGTAGATGAAGAAGCTTTTAATGAAGAAATGGAAAAACAAAAAGAAAGAGCTAGAAATGCTAGAGGAAATATGGATGGAGAAAGCTGGAAAGAAGACCCTCTATCAAAATTAGAAACTACAGTTGACAGTATATTTAATGGATATAGTGAAATATATGGCGAAGGAACTATTGAAGCTATAGTTAAAGATGATGAGTTAGTTCAAAGTGCAAAAGAAGGCGATAAGGTATCTATAGTACTAGACAATACTACTTTCTATCCTGAAGGTGGAGGACAAGTTGGAGATTGTGGATTAATAACTAATGAAAATTTAGTTGTAGAAGTACTAAATACTAAAAAAGGAGCTAATAATAGTATAAAACACATAGGTATAATAAAATCAGGAAAAATAAGCAATGGAGATAAAGTGAAGACACTAGTAGACAGAGAAATTAGAATGTCAGCTGCAAGAAATCACAGTGCTACACATTTACTTCATAAGGCATTAAAAGAAGTATTAGGAGACCATGTTAATCAGGCTGGTTCTTTAGTTACTCCAGAAAGACTTAGATTTGATATTACTCACTTTGAAGCTATATCAAATGAAGAATTAAAAGTAATAGAAGAAAAAGTAAATAATGTTATTTTATCATCTTTAGACATAAAATGTGATATTATGAATATAAAGGAAGCTAAAGAAAAAGGAGCTACAGCACTATTTGGTGAAAAATATGGTGATGAGGTAAGAGTAGTTTCTATGGGAGATTATTCTACAGAACTTTGTGGAGGAACTCACTTGACAAATACTTCTCAAGTAGGAATGTTCAAGATATTATCTGAAGGTGGGGTAGCAGCAGGTGTAAGAAGGATAGAAGCGATAACAGGAAAAGCTGTTTATGAATATCTAAAAGAAAGAGATGGAATTATCTCTGAAGTTTGTGTAAACTTAAAATCTAAGGAAGATAATTTAATTCAAAGAATAAGCTCTTTATTGGAAGAGAATAAAAATTTATCTAAAGAATTACATGATATGAAAGCTAAGATGAGTTTACAATCAGCTGATTCTATTTTTGATTCTAAAGTTGAAGTAAATGGAGTTAATTTAATAACTAATAAATTTGAAGGTATGGACATGGATACACTAAGAGAAACAGCAGATAATTTAAGAGATAAGCTTGGTTCTGGTGTAGTAGTACTAGCAAATGTAGTAGATGATAAAGTTAACTTTGTAGTTACTGCCACTAAAGATGTATTAGACAAGGGAATACATTCAGGTAATATTGTCAGAGAAGTTGCAAAAATAGCTGGAGGAAAAGGTGGTGGAAGACCTAATATGGCACAAGCAGGAGCTAGTGATGTATCTAAGGTTGACCAAGCTTTAAGCTATGCAAGTGAGGTTATTAAGACACAAGTTAAATAACATTCACTTAAGGAGGTTTTTAATTTGGAAAAAGATTTAGACTACACTATGAAATTTGAAGGGATACCAGAGGATAGAATGAGTGTAGGAGACACTATTGATTTTGTATATAAAGCACTAGTTGAAAAAGGATATAACCCTATAAATCAAATTATAGGGTATCTCCTTTCTGGTGATTCTAGCTATATAACTAGTCACAAAAATGCAAGAGCTATAATTAAAAAATTTGAAAGAGATGAGATACTTGAAGAAGTAATCACGCACTATCTGAATAGAAAGTAGGTCAAATAAATGAGAAAAAAGATTATGTCATTGTTTGCAGTAGTCATTATGATTTTTGTATCGACTGCCAGCTATAGTTTTGCTGAAAAAAAAGGCAAGGTTATATTTATTGATATGAATAGGACTAATCTTGGAAGTATGATGAATATTCCAATCTTAAAAAACGAGTTAGAAAAGAGAGGTTATATAGCTCTCATGAATATAAGAGGGGATCAAGGTACTGACGATAGAAGGTCTTATGCAAGTATGGGTGCAGGAACAAGAGCTAATGTGACTACTGAAGACTATATCAATTTTCAAAAAGTAGACCAAGATACTGCTAAAGTTTTTGAAGTTGCAACAGGTCAAAAAGCTAAAGAAATAAATGATTTAAGTATTAATAAATCAATAAACGAAAATCTTGAGTCTGGAGAATATGGAGCAAACTTAGGGTCATTAGGAAAAACTTTGTCAGAAAATGGCCTAAAGACATCTGTGATTGGAAACTCTGATATCATTGAAAATAATCAAGTAATTAAAAATAGAAATCTATGCTTAGTTGCTATGGACCAATACGGAAGAATTGATTCAGGAAATATTGATGATATTAATAAAAAAGATTCTAAAATGCCATTTGGAATGTCTACAGACTACAATAAGTTATTAGATGAGACTAAAAAATCTTATAATAATAGTGATGCTATATTTGTGGAACTTGGAGATACATATAGATTAGATATGTATAGATTGAATCTAAATGATAATACTTATTCTACAATGAAGAAAAACATTGTAAAAAATATAAATAAGTATCTTGAACAAGTATTTTCTATGGTTGGAGAAAATGACACTGTTTATATATCAAGTGCGTTTCCAAGCGATTTAGATTATAAAAATAAAAGAAGACTTTCTCCAATAATAAAATTTAGTGGAGAAGGGAAAGGTCTATTGGAATCTGCAACAACAAGAAAAGCTGGAATTGTTGCGAATCTAGATGTTGGAGTAGATATATTAAATGAATTTGGTCTTGAGAATAAAGAGATGGTAGGTAGAAGTTACTCTTTGGTAAACAAAGAAGACAATGCTAGTTATCTGAAATCACTTTATGAAAGGATAGTATCTATATCTTCAATAAGGTCAAGTATTATAAATGGATTTGTAGGAGTAATATCTGCTTCTTGGGTAATTGCAATGTTTGCAGTTTTCTTTAGAAATTATATGCCACATAAAGAGCGTGTATTCAAAGTACTTAAAGAGTTTATAAAATTAGGTATAATAATGCCACTATCATTTATGTTAGCTCCTTTGATGAATTTTAAAACTCCACTTTCAATATCTTTAGGGATATTTGCTACTACATTAATATTGTACTTACTGGGTAGAAAATTATTTAAAGACAATGATATAAAACACATGGGATTTTTTGCGGCCCTTACTATTTTAGTCATAGTTATAGATTCCGTATTTGGAACATATTTAATGCAAAATAATATAATGAGTTATGATGCTGTTATTGGAGCTAGATACTATGGTGTAGGGAATGAATATGAAGGTGTAACTATTGCAAGTGCAGTATTTGGTTTAGCAGTATTATTACATTACAAGAAGGTATCTAAGTTACTTGTTGTAATTTTTTCATTAATAATACTTATAACTAGTGCATATCCTTCAATGGGTGCAAATGTTGGTGGAGCTATATCAGAATGTGTAGCGTATTTATTGTTTATAATGCTTATATATGATATTAAAATAGATTTTAAGAAAGTTATATTACTGGTTATTTCAACTGTGGTTGTGGTTTGTGCATTTGCAGCTTTAGATATAGTTTCAGGTAGTGAATCTCACTTAGGTATGTTTGTACAACGAATTTTCTTAAATGGGCCAGGAGAGATATTACAGACATTTGGAAGAAAAATTCAAATGAATATGCAATTAGCACAGACAAGTGTATGGGTAAATATTTTACTTGTAGGAATTGGAGTAATTGCAGTACTTATATTCAAACCATCTAGACACTTTAGGAAGATAATGAACAACTTCCCAATATTATTTAAAGGTTTTATTGCATCTATGGTTGGTTGTATAATTACTCTTTTAGTTAACGATTCTGGTATAGTTGCTGCATCTACAGCATCTATATATATACTTATACCACTTATAATAATAAGTATAAATATGATAATATTTGAAAAAAATAACTAAAGAATTTTTTACTGTTTATATATTATTTAAATAAAAAATGCAATATGATTACTAATGTAAACTGAATAGCTTACATCAAAAAATCATATTGCAATTTTTATGATTGATAATATGTATTTAACTTGTAGAATATAAATAAACAAAGGAGGAATTATGTTAGACGGAAGAATAATGGGGCTTGATGTTGGTGATAAAACTATTGGAGTTGCTGTGAGTGATTTAATGGGATTAACAGCACAAGGTGTAAAAACGATAAGAAGAGTTGGAAAGAAAAAAGATATTGAAGAAATAAAAGCAATAATAAAAGAAAAGCAAGTAAATAAAATTGTATCAGGATTGCCAAAAAATATGAATGGAACTTTGGGTCCACAAGGAGAAAAAGTAATCAAGTTTTGTGAATTAATAAAAGAAGAAACAGGTCTTGATGTAGATTTCTGGGATGAGAGACTTTCTACAGTAGCAGCGGAGAGATCTCTATTAGAGGCAGATGTAAGTAGACAAAAGAGAAAAAAGGTTATAGATATGTTAGCAGCAGTAATAATTTTGCAAGGATATTTAGATTTTAAAATAAATTCATAAAAGAGCTATAAAATTGAATACTTATGATATATAATATAAATAATAAAAATAAAAATAAATTTGAGGTGAATGACATTATGGAAGAAAATATAATAAATTTAATAGACGAAAATGGCGTTGAAAGCCAATTTGAAATAATATTAACATTAGAAGCAGAAGGAAAAGAGTATGCAATATTAATGCCTTTAGATGATGAAGAGGCTGAAGAAGCTTTAATCTTTAGAATTGATGAGGACGAAGAAGGTGAAATATTAATACCTTTAGAAAGTGATGAAGAGTATGAAACTGTTGTAGCTGTATACACAGCTATAATGGAAGAAGAAGGTTTAAATTATGACGAAGATGATTCAAATGGACTTAACTAGATAGAAAGTTAAGTTTGTATATAAAAATTCAGGTATTTATTATTTTTGCTTTAATTAAGATTTATTAATTGTAAAAAGCATTTATAGTATATATCTGTTTTTTTTATTTTTATTAAAAATATTAAAAAATTTATGGATTTTGGTGAATAATATATCTTTTATGGGTATATATTTATATTGTGAGAATAAATTAAATTTTTTCAAATGTCTTGACAAAAAATGAATTATCAATTACAATATTATTTAATAAAGATTATCAATTGAAAATAGTAAGGGTGATGTTATGGCAAACACAATGGATTTATTAAAAGACAAGTTAAAAGAAACTGGTTTTAAGATTACGCCACAAAGAAGAGCAATAGTTGAAATATTGCTTAAACATGACCATTCACATCTAAGTAGTGAAGAAATCTATGATTTGGTTAGGGTTGACTGTCCTGAAATAGGTTTAGCTACTGTATATAGAACAATGCAGTTGTTGGATGAAATAGGGTTAATATCAAAACTAAACTTAGACGATGGATGTATAAGATATGAGATTAGTCTACATAAAGAAGACTGTCATAATCATCATCATCTTATTTGTAAAAATTGTGGAAAGATAATGGAAGCTAAAGAAGACCTTTTAGACAATATAGAAAAAGAGATACAATCATTGTACAAATTTAAAATACTTGATCATGATGTTAAATTTTATGGATTATGTGATGAGTGTAATGGAATAAGCGACTCAGAAGAATAACCTTCTATTGCTTAATGTCAATGGAAGAATAGTATAGAACTTTTATATTCTATGCTATTCTTCCATTTTTTATTATGAGTTGGTTATGATATACAAATATATAGTTTTCAAAGTATTTATAATTTTAATACTGAAAATATAATTAATCCTATAAGGATAAAAATAAATGATTTTTCTATAAAATTACTGAATGGACCTCCAACAGTTAAAAAGCCTAAAGAAATTTTTTTCTCACTTAATGGATAAAAAATTGGTATTCCTTGTTTTGTAAATAAATCTCCTAAAAACATATGGCTTGCATAACCAAGAGTCCCATAAAAAGATAAATTATTAATACTAGTGATTAATTCTATCTGTTTTAGTAAAAAATATATTATTATAGTTGCAAATATGCTATGAGAAAAACTTCTGTGCTTCAGCCAGGGAAAAATTGACAACATTAGACAAAAAATTATAAAATATATTTCAACTTCTATGATGTATAAGCATATAGCTAATAGTATAAATATTAATGATAGAAAAACTTTTCTAAGAAACGTATGTGTTAATTTTGCTTCAATAATTATAATTGCAATAAATGTAATTATTGCACTTAAATAAAAATTATCATTTATATTTATTGAAATAAAGAAAATAATAATATTAACAGCATATATAAAAATTCTATATATGTATTTGGATATATTGTTTTTTAGAATGAAATTTGAGACCATAGAATTAGATTTATCCAAATCGGGCAGTACGGCAAAAGTAGCTGAAACTAAAATGTCAACTAAAGATATAGGAATTTTAAATATTAAAGACGTTTGGATAGCTGTTAAGATTCCTATTGCACAATGAGTTTTACCACGCATAAATCCTCCTAAAATATCCGATATTAAATCATATAATATTTAGAGGATATCAAAATAAAATAGGTTTGTCAAAATAATACGTTAAATGTATTTTAAATATAGCTTAAAATATGATACGAATTATGGTACAATAAGAATAACTGGTAGCGAGTGCGTGATTTGATATTATTTAGGATTGTAGAACGTGTTAAAAAATTAAATAGACAGAAGGAGATGATGCAATTGTTCAAAAAGAACACCAATAAGATAAAGGTAATGGCCTTAGGTGGACTTAACGAAGTTGGAAAAAATATGACTGTTGTTGAGTATAAAGATGAAATAATTGTTATAGATGCTGGACTTAGTTTTCCAGAAGATGAAATGTTAGGGGTAGATATAGTTATACCAGATATAACTTATTTAGTCAAAAATAGGGATAAAATAAAGGGTATATTTATTACACATGGACATGAAGACCATATAGGGGCTCTTCCATATATATTAAAGAAGATAAATGTACCTGTGTATGGAGCAAGACTTAGTATAGGTCTTATACAAGTGAAACTTAAAGAGCATAAGATGAATAATGTTAAGTTAAATGTCATAACTCCAAGACAAGTTATAAAACTTGATAACATGGAAGTAGAGTTTTTGAAAAATAATCATAGTATACCAGATGCTTACTCTATTGCAGTACACACAGACCAAGGTATAATATACCACACAGGAGACTTTAAGATTGATTTGACTCCTATTGATGGTGATGTTATGGATATGCATAGACTCTGTGAGTTAAGCAAAAAAGGAGTACTTTTAATGCTGGCTGATAGTACTAATGCAGAAAAACCAGGATTTACTATGTCTGAAAAGACTGTTGGAGTAGGTCTTGATGAATTATTTGCAAAGGGAAATGGCAGAAGAATCATAGTTGCTACGTTTGCATCCAACATACACAGATTACAACAAATAATAAACACAGCTGAAAAGTTCAATAGGAAAGTTGCTATATCAGGTCGCTCAATGGTCAATGTAGTTGGAGTTGCAAAAGAATTAGGATATCTAGATATTTCTGATGATATGCTTATAGATTTAAATGATATATGCAAATATGAAGATAGTGAGTTAGTGATAATAACAACTGGTTCACAAGGTGAACCTATGTCAGCTCTTGCTAGAATGGCTTTTTCAGAGCACAAAAAAGTAGAGATAAAGAGTGGCGATTTAGTTATAATATCTGCTCATCCAATACCAGGAAATGAAAAATTAATATCAAGAGTAATCAATTTCTTATTTGAAAAGGGAGCAGAAGTAGTTTATAGCGACATAGCTGATATACACGTTTCTGGACATGCCTGTCAAGAAGAATTAAAACTTATACATGCATTAGTTAGACCTAAGTTTTTTATGCCAGCTCATGGTGAATATAGAATGTTAAAAAAACATGCTGAGATAGCTGAACAACTTGGTATGGACAAAGAAAATATTTTTGTCATGCAAACAGGAGATGTTTTGGAATTAGATAAGAATTCTGCTAAAGTAGCAAATCGTATACAAACAGGAAACATATTAGTCGATGGATTAGGTGTAGGCGATGTAGGTAACATAGTCTTAAGAGATAGAAAGCATTTATCAGAAGATGGTCTTATGATAGTTGTAGTAACTATTTCTAAGGATGAAGGTAAAGTTTTAGCAGGTCCAGACATAATTTCTAGAGGATTTGTATATGTAAGAGAGTCAGAAGATTTAATGGATGGGGCAAAAGATATAATTAAGAATGTCCTAAATGAATGTGAAGAGAAAAATATTAAAGAGTGGGCTTATTTAAAGAATAACATTAAAGAAAACCTAAAAGAATATTTATATCAAAAAACTAAACGAAATCCAATGATACTTCCTATAATAATGGAAGTGTAGTATATAAAAAACTATAAAATTGAAAATTAGACCTCTTGTAATTTTTAAGATAATATCAAAAATCTAGTTGATATTATCTTAAGAATTGCAGGAGGTCTTTTTAATTTGTGATATTGAAAAACATATATTACATAAAATACCAATTATAACAATCTTTTATTAGTAAAAACTAATTATATATAAATTTTACTAAGAGGAGGATTCTTATGGATAATATTTCAAGACAAAATGCTATAAAAGCCTTAAAACAAACCAAGATGGAAATAGCAGGAGAATATGGCATGAATTATGAAGATGCTTTTGAAATAATAGAAAATGCATCTAATAAAGGTGTTTTAGAAGGTTATTTTAAAAAGCTTGAGAAGAAAAAAAATTTAGGTCAAGGTATATCTAGGCATTTAGAATAAAAAAAGTTAAATGTGAGAAAATAAGTTTAAATAAACTTTAAGAGGTGACATCGATGAAAAAATTAGCTAGTACTGCTTTGGCTATATTACTTGCGCTTACTCCTTTAAGCTTTTCTTTTGCAAATAATAAGGAAAATGCTGATGCCAACCAACTAAATATATCTTCAAAATCAGCAATTTTGATGGATGTTGGCAGTGGACAAATTTTATACGAAAAGGATGCTCATAAAAAGCTTCCTCCTGCTAGTGTAACGAAGGTAATGACAATGCTACTTATAGTAGAAGCTTTGGATTCAGGTAAGATTAAGCTTGATGACGAAGTTCAAGTAAGTGAAACTGCATCTAGTATGGGTGGTAGTCAAATATTCCTAGAGCCAGGAGAAACTCAAAAGGTTGATACATTATTAAAAGGTATAGCTGTTGCTTCTGCAAATGATGCTTGTGTCGCTATGGCTGAACATTTAGCTGGAAGTGTTGAAGGATTTGTTGACAGAATGAATGCTAAAGCAAAAGAGTTAAATATGAATGATACTCATTTTGCAAATACAAATGGACTTCCAGTTGCAAACCACTATACATCTGCTCATGATATAGCTTTAATGTCTAGAGAACTGTTAAAACACGAAATGATAAGTAAATACTTAACTACATGGATGGATAAAGTTGTGGTAGGTAAGAAACAAGTTACAGTAGGTCTTGCAAATACTAATAAACTTATAAAGCATTACCAAGGAGCAACTGGTGTTAAAACTGGATTTACTCAAGAAGCAAAATACTGTTTATCAGCAGCAGCAAAGAGAGGTAATACTCATCTAGTTGCAGCAACTTTAGGAGCAGAGACTTCTCCAGAAAGATTTAACGATGCGTCTAGTCTTTTAAACTATGGATTTGCTAACTATGAAAGTGTTAAGTTATGTAGTAAAGGTGATAATGTAGCAACACTTACATTGGATAAGGCAGATGAAAACAAAGTTAAATTAGTTGCTAAGGAAGATTTAAATGCTCTTATTAAAAAAGGAAGCTCTAAAGAGTTTGATAAGAAAATTGAAATAGTAAAAAATCCTAAAATGCCAATTAAAAAAGGAACTGTTTTAGGAAAGATAAAGATATGTAAAGATAAAAAAGTAATAGGTGAAGTGGAATTGATAAATACTAAAGATATAAATAAAGCAAGTTATCTACAAATGCTTCAAAGAATAATTGATAATATGATATAAATAATTGCCAAATGATATATAATTACAATCCACATAAAAAATACCCATATAGAATTATTTACTATAGGGGTATTTTTATTTGTTTTTATAGAAGGATTGTCTAATTTTATGTTTTTTATAGAGAACTTGATAAATATATAAAACTTAGAATATTATTTTATATTTAGGTCTATTTAATATTTATCTAAGCAAAGGCATACTACCAGTAAGTTTATTCACTTTCTTTTTGTTTCCATAGATTGCTATACCAAAATACTGTAAATCATCTTCTGGTACATTAGCAATTCTTTGAACAAATTCATCATAAACATTACAACCTTGTGCAACATCTGAAAAATCTACAACAGTTAATTCTTCAAATTCAGTACTATATAATTTTTTTCGTAAATCTTTTATAAGTTCTTTGTTCCCTTTTAAAATAGGAACAGGAAGCTCAACTATTCCTAGGTGTATGTTTCCTGTTTTATCAAGCACATCTGAACCAACAGTCTCTGGTGCAAATTTTCCTAGTGTAATTCCCATTATAGCAGCAGTATTTGATATGATTCCCATTGGTAAAGTTTCATCTATTACCATAACACATTTTGAATTTTTAGTTTCCATTTTTATTTCTCCTTTTTATTTAAAGTTGTTTTTGTCATTGTTTGTAAATATGTTTTGATATTGCTTTGGAGTAAGACCAATAAAATTCTTAAAGAAATTTGTAAAGTGACTTTGGTCTACAAACCCTGTCTGTATGGCAGCATCTATAGGTTCTACACCGTTTTCTAAAAGTCTCTTAGCCTTATTTACTCGTATATTTTCTAAGTACCTATATGGTGTAATACCTTTTAATTTTGTAAAGTTGCGAAGTAATGAGTACTTGTTCATTCCTGCTATAGCACTTAATTCATCAAGCAATATACGTTCAGCATAATTGTCTTCTAGATAATCACATACTGCTTGAATTTCTATACTTGTTTTTTCTAAGTTAAATTGCAAATTTGGTTCAGTATATTCTTCAATTAATTGTTCAATGAGAAAGAAAAAAAGTTCTTCCTTTTTAAAATCTAACTCTTCTTCCATGATTATATGATGTAATTCTTGTAGTAGAGGTACTAGCTCACTACGAAATATCACAGATTGATTAAACTTAGGTAAATAGTTTTCTCCTGTAATTTCAAATACAGTTTTTTTCATTATTTCTGGTTTAATATTTATACATCTGTAATCAAGTACTTTATTATCTATCTGTTCACAAGTATGGCTATCAAAAGGGTTAAAAAGTAACAAATCTCCAGTACTTGTGGTATATTCTTTGTTTTTACAAGATAAATATCTTTGACCTTTTTCTATAAAACCAATTACATAATGTTCATGAAAATGGTTTGGGAACTTTTGCATTATACCTTTAAATCTATATGCTTCGATTTTCAATTCCTTATCAAAACATACTGTGCGTTCTTCTTGCTTCACTTAAGTAACCTCCCTTCACATTATATAAAGTGTAACACATATTTTTTTGTACTTCTTGTATGATATTGACTAAAATCTAAATATGAATAAAAAAATAGCAACTTTATCTATCTCAGTTGCTATTTTTATTTATATGTAATTTATTTTGCTAAATTATTAAGTGTATCTCCAGCAATTCGATATACTGTCCAATCCTCCATTGGTTCTGCACCCATTGATAGGTAGAAATCTATACTTGGTTTA
Source organism: Clostridioides sp. GD02367 (assembly GCF_045900275.1). NCBI lineage: Bacteria > Bacillati > Bacillota > Clostridia > Peptostreptococcales > Peptostreptococcaceae > Clostridioides > Clostridioides sp. GD02367. The sequence goes on from NZ_JBJODK010000004.1 coordinate 245,967, forward strand.
TTTGAGTCTAAACACCACCATTCCAAACGACCACAGCCACGCTCTATAGCAATATTTGCTAGTTTTTTTAGAAATGTTTTGCCATAGCCTTTGCCACGAAATTCTGGTTTGATATATAAGTCTTCCAGATAAATTCCTGCACGACCAAGAAAAGTCGAAAAATTATGAAAAAATAAAGCAAAGCCTATAGCTTCATTTTCATATTCACCAATCAGAACCTCAGCCTTTTTCTTTACAAATATCCATTCATTGAGTATCTCTTCTGTAGCGATAACTTCATCTAATAGATTCTCATAAGAAGCAAGTTCTTTTATGAAGTTTAATATAAGAGGTGTATCTGATTCAACTGCATATCTAAATTTAAGCTCATTTTTTTCTGCAAGATTGTTCATTTTATTACTCCTTTCATTTGTAATACACAAATAAAATAACAATAATGTCAATTCATGTCAACATAATATTCTATTTACAGTAGGCGTAATTATTATATTTTCACAATGAATATGATATAATAATAAAAGTTATAAAATAAAAAGTGAATTTTAATTTTATGCTGATATGTTAAAATTATTATAATATAAAATAATTTTGATTATAAGTTATTTAATTGTTATAATAGTATTAAAAATTTAATTTAGGAGATGTACATTAATGTTAAGTATGAATATAGGAGAAATAGTAGCAAGTTTAGTTGGTATAGCTATGGCAATATCAATACATGAGTTTGGCCATGCCTATTCAGCTCACTTATTGGGAGATGATACAGCTAAATCTTATGGTAGAATGACATTAAATCCTGTAAGACATGTTGACCCAATTGGTCTTTTGGCTATGTTTATTCTTAGAATAGGATGGGCAAAGCCAGTACCAGTAAATCCAAATAACTTTAAAAACTACAAAATAGGAAATCTGATAGTTTCACTTGCAGGTGTTTTTTGTAATCTTTTGACTGCCATACTTTGTGTAATTATAAATAAGTATGTGCATATGTATGCGATAAACACAATAGCTGAATATGTGTTTTTATATAGTATTGGATTTGCAGCGTTTAATTTGCTTCCAATACCACCACTTGATGGATGGGGAGTTATATCTACATTTGTACCATATAAATGGAATGAATATGTGTACAAATTTGAAAGTATGAGTTATATAATTTTATTAATTGCTTTATTTACTGGTATATATAGAATAATATTAACTCCAATATATGCTGTACTACTAAAAATAGTATATTTATTCGTTTAATACAATAAATAGATTAAAGAGGGATTGGTATGAAGTATAATATACAATTGCAAGTCTATGAGGGGCCATTAGATTTACTGTATGATTTAATAACAAAACATAAAATAGACATAAAAGATATATCTATAATAGATATAACCAAGCAGTATCTAAATTATCTGAAAGTGTTAGATAAAATGGATTTAGAAATAACTAGCGAATTTATAACTATGGCATCAAAACTCCTAGAGATAAAATCCAAATATCTGCTTTATAAGCAAAAGGATGAAGAGGAAGACCCAAGAATAGAACTTATGGAAAAGTTAGAAGAATATAGAAAGTTCAAGATGGCATCACAAGATATAAAAGAAAATATAACTTATATCAATGAGAGATTTTATAGAAATAAAGAAGAAATAATTATTGATGATAATGTAGATTTAGAAGATATATCAATAGAAGCAATAAAAAATATACTTCCATACATATTTAAAGTTAAAACATCACAAATTGAAAATTCTAATGATGAGAAACTAGATAAAATAGTAAGGAAGAAGATAATATCTGTAGAAGAAAAAATCTTATATATAAGAGATATTATAAAAGAGAGGCTTGAAGTTACTTTCACAAATATCATAAAATCATATGAAAATGATGAAATAATTGCTACTTTTTTATCTATATTAGAACTTATAAAAGAAAAAGAAATAGTAGTAGTACAAGATATATTTTTTGATGATATTCTAATAAGAAAAAGTTCGGAGTGTTAAAATGAAAAGAGAAGATATAAAGTATATTATAGAGTCTGTTATGTTTGCATATGGAGAACCAATAAGTATAAAAGAATTAAACTATATAATAAATAAAGAACTTTCATCAAAAGAGATAGAGATTATGTTAAATTCACTTATTGAGGAATATAGAGAAAAAAATAGAGGTATCCAGATAATCAAATTAGAAAACAAGTATCAAATGTGCACAAATAAAGATTATGCGGAATATATAAAGAAGATTATTGAACCAAAGAAAAAGAAAAGTCTGAGTCAGGCCACATTAGAAACTCTTACTATCATTGCTTATAAGCAACCAATAACAAAAGTTGAGATAGAAGATATAAGAGGAGTAAAGTGTGATAAGGTACTACAGACCTTATTTGAAAATGAACTTATAAAAGAGGCTGGTAGACTTAACAAGATAGGTAAACCTATAATTTATAGAACAACGGATGAATTTTTAAAATTGTTAAATATAGAAACCCTTGAAGAGTTGCCTCCTATAGAAAATTATCAAGAAGTAGCTACAAATGAATAAAATGTTGTACATGTATAGTGATAGCATTAAAATTAAAAACACAATAATTTAGTTTGCGATTTTAAATTTTTAAGGATTTAAAATGCTCTAAGTTATTGTGTTTTTTTGTGTAAATATAAAATTAAAATTATATCGAAATAAATATGGATAATTAAGTATAAATAGTAATTTTTTGATGATAATATAAACATGGAGTTTAATGAATTATTTAATTTTAAGTATTTAATAATAGCTATAATTTTTATAATAAGTATACTTATATTGATTTTAATATCTCATATAAACATCTTATTAGTAGCTGATATAAATAACAACGATATTATTCTAACAATTAATATAAAATACATGTTTAATTTAATAAATATAAATAGACAACTTTATCCAGCTGAAAATAGTAAAAATAATGATAAAAAAGAAGGGATGAAGAATAATATAGATTCAAGTATATTATTAGCTGATGACCTTTTAAGCGTTTATAGACTATTAAAAAAAATAAAAATACATGAACTTTATTCAAATATTAATTTTGGAACTGAAAATATCGGCTTAACATCTTCTGTGTATGTATTAATAAATACTCTATATGGAAATTTATTTAATATAATTGATGCAGAAAAAATGTATTTAAATGTAAATCCAGATTTTACAAAAAATTATGTTTTGGGAAATATAAGGATACATATAAGGTCAAGAATAAAAGATTTATTTCGTACTATAATAATGATTAATAAGATTATGAATAAGAATAAAGGAAATTATAAGGAAGGTGATAGTAATGAGAGCAACAGGTTCGATACAAAGTCTTATGGAAACAACTCTTGAAACAATTAAAGGTTCTATAGATGCAAATACTATTATAGGAGACCCTATAAAAACAGATACTACAGTAGTTGTACCTATATCAAAAGTTACGATTGGATTTGGTATAGGAGGAGGAGAATACTCAAAAGGATATGATGAGAAAGATAAAGAAATTGAATCAAAAAATGAAAAAGCAGATACGAACTTTGCTGGAGGTAGCGCAGGTGCTATATCTGTGCAACCAGTAGCATTTGTAGTTGTTGAAAGTGGAGAGACTAGAATAATGAGTTTAGATAGCAATATTAATCTTGTAGATAATATATTATCTATAACTCCTAGAGTATTGGAGAAAATTCAAAACATATCTCAAAGTAATAAAAATCAAGACAAAAATAATATGCAAGAATAAGATAAAATATTTACAAATATGGTTGTAGTTTTAAATAAGGTAGTGGGATTAGTTTAAATCCCACTATTTTGTTATGTGATTTAAATGTTTATATATAGTAAGATTTTAGCTTAAAACAATTTAAATAGATAATAAAGTTGATATATAGTATAATTATAAAAAGAAAAGTAGTATTATGTTATAGATATATAAACGTATTTGAGATATAAGAGGGAGTTATAAATCATTAGTTTTGAGGTGAGTGTTATGAGTGATAAAGAGTTATCTATTTTGTTGTTAGAAAGTATGAATAACTTTCATAATTTAATAAAAATTATTAATAATGAAAGATATAAAAAAAGTAAGATTCTTACAGAAAGACAATTTTTTGCTTTAGTAAAGATAAGGAAACATGATAAAATAGAGCTTAAAAATTTAAGTAGGGATTTACATGTATCCACTTCTAGTTTGTGTATATTACTTAATAAATTAGTTGAGCAAGAGTATGTATATAGGGAAGAAGATAGTAGAGATAGACGAAATACATTTTATGGAATAACTAAAAATGGAGAAAAGATACTAGATGATGAAATATTAAAATTTGTATCTATAATAAGTGATAAAATGGATTGTTTAGATATAGATAATAAAGATAAATTATTTGCTTCTTTAGAAGAAACTAAAACTATAATAGAACAGTTGTTTTAAAAAGGAGGCTTTATTATGAAGATAAAATGTTCTAAAGAAATATTAAAAAGTTTGGAAAATACTATAACAGTAATAGCTATGTTTGATGGTGAAGATGTTTCTACACCTTTTGATGAATTAAATTTAGTAAGTAGAGATTTTAAAGCTAAAGAAAATAATATAGACACTGTAACATTGTTTAAAAATGATAGTTTAGTGAATGTTTGCTTTGTTGGTTTTGGTAAGAGAGAGTTATTAAATACAGAAAAGATTAGAATAATAGGTGGAAACTTATGTAAGAAGTTAAAAAATATATTGAAAAATAAAGAATATAAGAGTAATGACATTAATATACTGAATCTCGACTTAAGTAGTCATGAAATAGGCGCTTTTACAGAAGGGATATTACTTGGAGATTATAAATTTAATAAGTATAAGTCAAAAAACAATGATTTTGAAAAAAAGGAAATAGATAATATAATTATATTTACTGAAAAGGAAGTGGAGTGCCAAATTGAAAAAGCTAAGATATTAGCTAATTCAAATATAATAGCTAGAAATCTAGTAAATGAACCATCAAATATAATCTATCCAGAGACGTTAGCAATAGAAACAGTTAGACTTGGAGCAGAGTTTGGGTTTAATGTTGAAGTATATGAAGAAGAAAAAATAAGAGCATTAGGAATGGAAGCTTTTTTTGCTGTTTCAAGAGGTTCTATTAATAAACCAAGATTCATAGTTATGCGATATTTTGGAGACAAAGAAAGTAAAGATATACTTGGTCTAGTAGGTAAAGGATTGACTTATGATACAGGTGGATATTCTTTAAAATCAAATGCTTCTATGTTAGATATGAAAACAGATATGGCTGGTGCTGCAAGTGTCATAGGCGCTATGTGTGCTATATCTCAAAATAAATTAAAGAGAAATGTTATAGCAGTAGTCGCTGCATGTGAAAATGCTTTATCAGGAGGCTCATATAAACCTGGAGATATAATTAATTCTATGGCAAAGAAAACTATTGAAGTTTTAAATACAGATGCAGAAGGTAGACTTACATTAGCTGATGCAATATATTACATCATAAATAATGAAAAGGTAACAAAGGTGGTTGATGTAGCTACATTAACTGGTGCTGCTTTAACATTATTGGGTAACGTCGCAACTCCTGTAGTGACAAATAATGATGAATTTTATTGTAAACTAGAAAAAGCATCTGCTTTATCAGGTGAAAGGGTATGGAAGATGCCAATTTATGATGAATTTAGAGATATGATAAAAGGTGAAGAAGCAGACCTTAAAAATACAGGAGGTAAAAATGCTGGATGTATAACAGCAGGAGCTTTTATTGGTGAATTTGTTGGTGCTACTCCATGGATACATATGGATATAGCTGGCACAAGTACATCATCAAAATCAATTGGATACAAAGCAAAGGGTGCAACAGGAGAACCTGTTAGAACATTGTACTATTTAGCAGAGATATAAAATAACAATCATAAAATATATAACCTATAAAGCCACATGGATAATTACTTAGATTTAAGATTATCCATGTGGCTTTATTTTTAAATTTAAATAAATTATTTACTCTTTTTCTTTTTTTCAAGTATAAAAGTATCTCTATTAGACAAAAGAGCAGGTATGTACATAATACTAGTAACAAAAATAAATGTAAAAATAGCAGTTGTGCTATGGCTTAAAAAACCATAATAGTATTGAGAATTGGTAAATGTGTTTAGTAAAAATATGAATGAAAAATAAATAAAGCAAATAGCTAAATTATCTCTAAGCGCATATCTGTTAACTTTAAATTTTCTAACATCGACCATATAAATATTTGCATAAATTATAAGACATTTAGAGAAGACAAATATAAAATATATCAAGCTAGGAAATTCATAACCCAAGTTTTTAGAAAAAATGAGTTCTCCAACTGAACAAACCAAACTCCATGAAAAAAAGATATTAAAAAGATGATACTGTTTAAAAACAAGTATGGCTATACACAGGTATATACAGATATAATTAATTCCAATTGGCAAAGAATTTAGAGTACTATAATTACCAGAAGAAATAATTAAGAATTGCTCTAAAGACATAACTATTACCATTAATGTACAAATTATCTTCTCGACTGTGTAACTATAAGGCAAAATATTTTTTGTTAGTTTTGGACAATAGTATAGAAATAATCCAAATATAAAGAGGCTTACAAATTGTTCACTAGAAAAAAGGAAAATTTTAAACATATAATATTCTCTCCTATAATAAATTTAATATGTATCTATATAAATATATTCATTATCTCTCAATTTAATATATAAAAAATTTAATAATAGTTAGATTTTATATGGGAATTTTTGCAACTAAAAATATCCTATTGTTTTGTGTATATATTCTAATTATGTCAAAAAATAAAAAAATCTTTATTTACTAGAGTTTTTGGAAATAATAATAACAGATATTAGAATTAATTAACATTTTTTGTAAGTATTTGACAATAGAGAGGGTGTAACAAATGGGAATAATAGAGTCAGCATCAAAATTAGCTGAAATGGTTCATTTATTAGCTGTTGAAAAGGGGATAACTGATATAGAAGCATGGGATGAAGCTGTAGAAGAATACAGTAAACTTTATGAAGAAAGAAGAAATGAATAGATTAATAAAACTTTATTATAAAAAAGTAGCTTTACTTAAAGAATTTAGACTTTTTATAAACTATTAAAAATAAGATAAATAAAAAAGATGGTACTTCAAATGTAATTAAAAATCATTTTGTGATACCATCTTTAATATTTATTTTAATAATGTATGAGTAATAAATCTTACTTATCTATATTTTTTATGTAGCCTCTTTTTTCTAATTTTTTTATATGTTCTTTGCGTATTTCATCAAGATTAATACCATATTGTTCTTCTAGTTTAAACATCATAGTAACACATGTCTGAGCTACATCCATTAGCTCCTTAGCAGTTTTCTTTATAATATCAACTTCATCCAAGTCATTATTTTCTCCACTTAGATTTCTGAATTTACCTATACATTCAGCCAACTCACCTTGTTCTTCGCCCATTTTGATAAATGTAGATTCTAGTGTTGGGTCTAAATTATTAAGTTCTGGTAAAGATATAGTTTTTAGTTTCATAAAAAGCTCCTTTCAAATTATTCATATTTATACTAAAACATCATAACAAAGATAATACTAAAAATAAACTTTAAATTCAACATAAAAACTCATATATAGAATAAAAATAGTGAAATAAATCTACATTTGTCTTAATACAGCATCATATAAGACTTCTCCAATAGGTTTATTTATTACAAGAGAAGCTGACTTATCATAAACTGTGTTTGCTTTATTAATAAGAGCAATGTATTTACCTTTATAATAATCTATAAAACTTGCAGCAGGATATACAGCTAGTGATGTACCTCCTATAATTAATAAATCAGCATTACTTATAGCAGAAATTGTTTTAGTAATAACATCATTGTCAAGAGCTTCTTCATAAAGTACTACATCAGGTTTTACTATAGAACCACACTTGTCACAATAAGGAATATTACCACCTAGGTTTAACATAGCTTCTAAATCAAAAAACTTACCACACTTAGTACAATAATTTCTGTGTACAGAACCATGTAGTTCTAAGACATTTTTGCTTCCAGCCATTTGGTGAAGCCCATCAATATTTTGAGTTATAATAGCTTTAAGTTTGCCCATCTCTTCAAGTTTTGCCAAGGCTATATGAGCATTGTTTGGCTTTGCATTAGGATATATTAATTTATCTTTATAAAATTCAAAAAAATCTTCTGGGTATCTAACAAAAAAAGTATGTGAAACTAATTGTTCAGCAGTAAATTGTTTATTGAGTTTCTGGCTAAACAGTCCAGTAGAACTTCTAAAGTCTGGTATATTAGATTCAGTTGACACACCTGCTCCACCAAAAAATAATATATTGTTATGATTAGCTATCAATTCTTTTAAGTTATTTGCATCCATAGTTACACCTCCAAATTATTATATATAAATTGTACTACATATTAGGATATTTATGTTACTTTATTAGAGCCCTGTGTTTTTAAAATAAATTTATGTGGTAATCACATGTAACATTATAAGTATTATAAAAAAAATCTATTTTCATATTAAAAAAACCTATAGTTTAATAAGACGAATAAAGAATTTATAAATAGAATGTATACAAAATGTAAATAGACAATATTTACTAAAATCACAAGTTGTCGTATAATTATATTAAAATTGTTTTAGTGTATAAGAAGGGCGGGGGAAGTACGTGAAGAAAAAAGCAGCGTTAGCAACATTAGCTGTATTACCCTTAAGTATGATAAATGCACATGCTGATGGGGATGTAGGTATAGTGACTATAAATTATTTAAATGTAAGAAATGAGCCAACTGCCGAAAGTAGCATAGCCTTTGTTGCTAAGAAAGATGACAAGGTTTTGATTAAAGACTCTTCTGATGGATGGTATAAAATAAAAGCTGAGTCTGGACAAGAAGGTTGGGCTTCGTCAAAATATATAGCAAAATCAAATGGTGATTCTTTAAGAACATCTACAAATAAAGAAAAACAAGTTACTTCAAATAGTTTAAATATGAGAAATGGAGCAGGCACAAGTTATAGAATCATAACTGTACTAAAAAAAGGGCAAAAAGTAGAGGTAGTATCAGAGAGTAATGGATGGTCTAAAATAAAATATGATGGAAGATTAGGATATGTATCTAGTTCTTACTTAGGAGATATCTCAAACTCAACCAATAGCTCAAAAACTAAACAAGTAAATACAACTTCATTAAATGTAAGAAGTGGTCCAAATACAAGTTATGGTTTATTAGGTAAGTTGCCAAAAGGAAGCAAAGTGGAAGTAATATCAGAAAGTAATGGATGGTCTAAAATAAAGTATAATGGAAAAGATGCGTATGTATCAAGTATGTATTTATCAGAGGTAGGTCAAAGTAGCTCAGATGACTCTAGTCAAAGTAATGACAAAAAAAATACTGATAAGGTTGTAAATACAGCTTCATTAAATGTAAGAAGTGGGCCAGGTTCTACATATAGTAAGTTAGGGAAGGTATATAAAGGAAGTAAAGTAACTGTATTGTCAGAGAGTAGTGGATGGGCTAAAATTAGCTTTAATAATAAAGAAGCTTTTGTAGTAGGTAATTATTTATCTACTTCAACAGATGCATCCAATAATAACTCAAATAGTAATTCTAATAATAATTCAAATAGTAATGGAAATAATTCTTCATCATCAGGTCAAGTAAATGGTATGTCTGGTATAAGTGGAGCTAAAATTGATTACAAATCTTTGAATTATACTTTGGAATCTCACATAAGTAAACAAGTTGAGAAAGCGGCAGCAGGGGGAAATGTAATAGCACCAGGGAATAGAAAAAGTACTCCAAGTCCTGAATTTAGTACTTTTTCAGCTCAAAGAACAAGTTCATTTGTAAATGCAAGTTCAAGTGATATAGAATATTATTTAAATCCTAAAAACTTTACAAGTACCACTAAAGGTATGATGCAGTTTTTGAAGATTAATAGCTATAAGGGAGGTATTTCAGAATCGAGTTTAAATTCATATCTTAATGGTTTATCTTCTAGTATCTTTAAAAATCAAGGAGCAGCATTTATAAATGCCGCTAAGAAGTACAATATAGACGTTGTATATTTGGTATCACATGCTATGTGGGAAACTGCATATGGTAAATCTACGCTTGCTCAAGGTCAGACAATAACATCTTATAAGGGTCAACCCCTTAGTAAACCAGTTAAAGTATACAATTTTTTTGGAATAGGAGCAATAGATAAAAGCGCTAATGTTTCAGGGGCAGAAGCAGCATATTCTAATGGATGGACTAGTGTAGAAGCTACTATAGATGGTTCTGCAAAGTGGATATCTCAAAATTATATAAACAGCTCTAAATATAATCAAAACACTATCTATAAGATGAAGTGGAATTATGATTATACATGGCATCAATATGCAACTGATGTTAATTGGGCTAATGGAATTTCTGGAATTATGGAAAATCTAATTGGTCTTTATGGAGGAGGAAGTAGTTTAGTTTTTGAGGTTCCTCAATACAAGTAATACATAAATAAAAAATACAGACTATGGGTAGTTTTCATTTATTTAAATTATCTATAGTCTTTTTGTATATAATTTACAAGGTCTAAAATTAATATTAACAAAATTTTTATGTTATAATATTAATTCTAAGTAAATATAAGTGAATAACAGATAGAAATAGATAAAAAGTGGTAATAATATATATAAAGATAATTTTGAGAAAGGAGGATATAGATGGAAAGTGTTAAGGAATATTTAGATAAATTGGAAATTAATAATAGTGGCCTTGGAAAGCAACTTAAAGAAGTTTACATAAATAGAGTAGTTTATTTTAAAGAAGACAAGATAGTTTATTTTTATCTAACTTCTAAGGAGATTGTTTCTCATGAGCTCTTAGATAAATTTAAAGAAGAATTGATGTATAAACTCGATTATTTTAAAGATATGAGAATGAAGATAAGATTCACTGGATTTGAAAGAAAATCTAATAAAGATGTTATAAAAAAATATTGGAATAATATATTGTATATATTAAAGTATCTTTGTCCATCTATAGCAGGTTGGTATAAACAAGTAGAATTTCTTTGTTTAGATGAAGAATTAAAAATAAAACTTCCAAAAGGTATATTTTATGAGCGATTAATGAAAAAAAATGTAATTTATGTACTTAGAACTGTGCTTAGTGAAGAATTAGGATTGGATTTAAATATAACGATTGAAAAAGCTGTTGATGAAAAAGTGAATAAAGAAAGACTTATAAGAATTAATGATAGAGAAATGGAAGAAAAAATTAGAGCTTTAGAAATTGGAAAAATTAATAATTGTGAAGAGCGTGAAGAAGAAAGTTATGTAATCAAGTCTGAAGTAGATGAAAATTTAGTCTATGGAGATAATGCAAATGCTATGATTGAAAATATAGCTGAATTAAATGCATCTTCTGGAACAGTTGCAATTGTTGGAGATATATTTGATGTTGAAACTAAAGAACTTAAAAATGGAAAAATACTTATGATAGCATCAATTACAGACTATACTAGTTCGATAAGCTGTAAATTATTTTTAACAGATACAAATAAGGATGGAGTACTTGAAAATGTTAAAAAGGGTGCATATTTAAAAATCAAAGGTGACATAGTTTATGATACATATCAAAGAGAAATTAGTATGATGATTAGTGGAATAAGAAAAGAGGTTAGACCAGAGAGGGAAGACAAATCAGAAGAAAAAAGGGTAGAACTACATGCACATACACAAATGTCTTCTATGGATGCAATCTGTTCTGTTAAAAAGCTTGTAGAACGTGCAGCTAAATGGGGGCATCCTGCTATTGCTATAACAGACCATGGTGTTGTACAAGGATTTCCTGATGCTATGAATGCAGGTAAGGCAAATAATATTAAAGTACTTTATGGAGTAGAGGGATACTTGGTTGAAGATGATTCTCTCATTATAGAAGATGCAAATGACAAAGAACTTTCACAGACATTTGTTGTATTTGATATAGAGACAACAGGATTTTCTAACACGAATGATAAAATAACTGAAATTGGTGCTGTAAAGATAGAAAATTTTAAAATTGTGGACAGATTTAGCGAATTGATAAATCCAGAAAAAGATATTTCTTATAAGATACAGGAATTAACAGGAATAACTAATGAGCTAATCAAAGACAAGCCAACCATTGAAGAGGTTCTTCCTAGGTTTATGGAATTTGTTGGAGATAGTGTATTAGTAGCACATAATGCAGAGTTTGATACGGGATTTATATCACAAAAGTGCAGAGAACAAGGTTTATTATATAATAACAAAAAAGTAGATACACTTATGCTTGCAAGAGTAATGTTGCCAAAATTAAAAAGACATAGATTGAATCTTGTTGCTAAAGAACTTGGTATACCTCTTTTAAATCACCATAGAGCAGTAGATGATGCTGAGGCTACAGCACTCATATTTAATAAATTCTTACAAATACTTACAGAAAAAGGAGCAAAGACTTTAAGTGATGTAAATAATGTGCTTGGAAAAATTGATTATACAAAACTTAGCACAAATCATATAACCTTAATAGCAAAAAATTCTGTAGGCATAAAAAACTTATATAAAATAATTTCAGATGCACATGTAAATCATTTTTTTAGAGCTCCAAGAATACTTAGAAGTGTATTAAATGAATATAAGGAAGGTCTGATAATTGGTTCGGCATGTGAAGCAGGAGTGGTCTTTCAAGCTGTAAAGAAGAATGTTTCTGATGATGAAATGAAAAAAATAATAGATTTATATGATTATATTGAGGTAATGCCTATAGATAATAATAGATTTATGATTGACAAAGGAGAAGTTAAGGATGAAGAAGAGTTAAGAGAACTTAATAGAAAGCTAATTGATACAGCTAAAAAATTTAATAAAATTCCAGTAGCTACTGGAGATGTTCATTTTTTAGATAAACATGAAGCTGTTTTAAGAAAAGTTCTTAAATATTCTCAAGGTTTTAAAGTAGATGAAGAAGAAACTTATTTACATTTTAGAACAACAGATGAAATGTTGGAAGAGTTTAGTTATCTTGGTGAAGAATTGGCATATGAAGTTGTAGTGGAAAATAGCAATTTAATTGCTGATATGGTTGAAGATATAAAACCTATACCAGATGATACTTATCCACCGATTATAGAAGGTTCAGACGTGGAATTAAGAGAGATGTGTTATGAAAAAGCTAGGCGAATCTATGGAGATCCAATACCAGAAATAGTTCAAAAAAGGCTAGATAGGGAGCTAAATTCGATAATAAGCAATGGGTATGCGGTTATGTATATTATAGCTCAGAAACTAGTTGCAAAATCGCTTTCAGATGGTTATCTAGTTGGTTCAAGAGGTTCAGTTGGGTCATCTTTTGCGGCTACAATGAGTGATATAACAGAAGTTAATCCTCTCCCAGCACACTATATTTGTGAAAATGAAGACTGTAAATACTCATTTTTTTATGAAATAGGTGAGTGGGGTTCAGGGGTTGATTTACCAGATAAGGACTGCCCAAAGTGTGGAAGAAAGCTTGCTAAGAATGGCCATGATATCCCATTTGAAGTATTTTTAGGTTTTGAAGGTGATAAAGAGCCAGATATAGACCTAAATTTCTCAGGAAATTATCAGCCAATAATTCATAAGTATACAGAAGAATTATTTGGGGAGGGGTATGTATATAGAGCAGGAACTATAGGTACTGTAGCAGAAAAAACAGCGTTTGGATATGCAAGAAAATATATAGAGGAAAATAATATAAGTGTCCCAAATGCAGAAGTACTGAGACTTTCAAATGGTTGTACTGGAGTAAAAAGAACATCAGGACAGCATCCAGGAGGAGTTATGGTTATACCAGATTATAAAGATGTGTATGACTTTACCCCTATTCAATATCCAGCAAATGATACTTCTTGTGGTGTAATAACTACTCATTTTGATTATCATTCAATAAGTGGTAGAATACTTAAATTAGATATACTTGGACACGACGGTCCTACCATAATAAGAATGCTTGAAGATATTACTGGAATAAACATAACAGAAATACCATTAGATGATGAAGAAACGATGTCTTTGTTTACATCCACAGAAGCATTAGGAGTTACTCCAGAAGAGATAAATTGCCCAATAGGTTGTCTTGCTGTACCTGAGTTTGGTACTAAATTTGTACGTCAGATGCTACTTGACACAAAGCCTACTACATTTGCAGAACTTGTACGTATATCTGGTCTTTCTCATGGTACAGACGTTTGGGTAAACAATGCACAGGATTTAGTTAGAGAAGATATAGTTGGGCTGAAAGATGTTATATCAACACGAGATGACATAATGAACTATTTAATATTTAAAGGATTACCTCCAAAAATGAGTTTTACAATAATGGAGAGTGTAAGAAAAGGTAAAGGTCTAAAACCAGAACATATTGAAGAAATGAAGAAAAATAATGTCCCAGAATGGTATATAGGTTCATGTAAAAAGATTAAATACATGTTCCCAAAAGCACATGCAGTTGCTTATGTTATGACATCATTCAGAATTGCATATTGTAAAGTACACTATCCAGAAGCATTTTATGCAACTTACTTTACTACAAAAGTTGAAGATTTTGATGCAGATTTAATTGTTAAAGGTTTAGATTCTATAAAATCAAAAATAAATGAAATTGAAGCATTAGGAAACGATGCAACTACAAAAGAAAAAGGTATGTTAACAGTGTTAGAAGTTGCTCTTGAAATGTATGCTAGAGGAATAAAATTATTGCCAGTTGATATATATAAATCAGATGCAACTGATTTTATAGTTGTGGGAGAAAAGACATTACTTCCACCAATGGCAGCAATACAAGGTCTTGGAGGAAATGCGGCCATAAATATTCAAAATGAAAGAAAAAATGGTGAATTTATATCAAAAGAAGATTTGAGAAAGAGAACGAAAATATCAAAAACAGTAATAGAAACTCTTACCAATCATGGTTCACTTGAGAATATGAGCGAGAGAAATCAATTATCACTATTTTAAGTTAGTCCAAAAAGTTGCAAATAAAAGAATTTTATGATATCATGGTATAGAAAATAGTATACTTTGCAGAAACTAAGAGTGAGACAGCTGTTCTCACTCTTTTATTTTAAATATATTATTAAGAACCAGTTTAATTTTTTAAATATATTTTATTTGGGATTATAGGAACTGGTCATTTACAATTGAATAGGAGGAAATTTAATGAAAAAAAATTTAGAAGCTACAATTGAAGAGATTGTAACTAAAATAACAGATGAACATGGATTTGAAATGGTTGATGTTGAATATGTAAAAGAAGCGGGAGAATACTACTTAAGAGTATACATAGATAAAGAAGAAGGAATATCTTTAAATGAATGTGAATTAGTTAGTAGAGAATTAAGCCCAATATTAGATGAAAAAGACCCTATAAAGGAGAATTATTTTTTAGAAGTATCTTCTCCAGGACTTGATAGAGCATTAAAAAAAGATAGAGATTTTGTAAGATACAAAGGTAGAGATGTAGATTTAAAATTATATAAAGCATTAAATGGGTGTAAACAATTTGAAGGTGAACTTGTGGGACTAACAGAAGATAATAATATAAAAATCATTGTAAATAGTGAAGAAATGGAATTTAATAGAAAAGATGTTGCTATTGTCAGATTAGCAATAAAGTTTTAGTGGTATATTAAATAGGGAGGAAATAAAAAAATGAATCATGAATTTATGGAAGCACTAGATGAATTAGTAGTTGATAGAGGTATAGATAAAGAGATACTTATAGATACTATAGAACAAGCTCTTTTAACTGCATATAAGAAAAACTTTGGTTCAGCACAAAACGTTAGAGTTGAGTTTGATAGAGATAAGGGAGACATAAAAGTATTCTCTCAAAGAGTCGTTGTTGATGAATCAGATTTATATGATACTTTCTTAGAAATAGAGTTAGCAGATGCTAGAGAGATAAATCCTAATTATGAATTAGGCGATATCATAGAGCATGAAGTTACTCCTAAAAACTTTGGAAGAATTGCAGCTCAGACAGCAAAACAGGTAGTTGTTCAAAGAATAAGAGAAGCTGAGAGAGAAATAGTGTATAATGAATTTATAGAAAAAGAAAATGAAATAGTTACAGGAGAGGTTGCTAGAGCAAATAAAAACATTGTTTATGTTAACCTTGGAAGAATAGAAGGTATAATGACTCAAAGTGAGCAGATACCGTTTGAAAATTATAAAGCAGGTCAAAAAATAAAATTCTATATACTTGAAGTTAAAAAGACTAACAAAGGACCTCAAATAGTTGTATCAAGAAGTCATCCAGGTCTAGTAAAGAGATTGTTTGAAGAAGAAGTTCCTGAAATATATGAAGGAATAGTTCAAATAAAATCTGTAGCAAGAGAAGCAGGGTCAAGAACTAAAATGGCAGTAAGATCTATAGATGAAAAAATAGACCCAATTGGAGCTTGTGTTGGACCAAAAGGACTTAGAGTAAAAAATATAGTGGATGAACTTGGTGATGAAAAAATAGATATAATAAAATATAGTGAAGACCCAGCAGAGTTTATATCAGCTGCACTTAGCCCATCAAAAGTTGTTAGAGTAGATATAAATGAAGAAGAAAAGTCTGCCTTAGTAATTGTTCCAGATTATCAATTATCGCTTGCTATAGGTAAAGAAGGTCAAAATGCAAGACTTGCAGCAAAATTGACTAACTGGAAAATAGATATTAAAAGCGAATCTCAAGCAGAACAAGAAATGTTAAATCTTGAAAATTCCAAAGAAATAGAAGATGAGGATGTTAAAGCTGAATTTATCAACCAAGAAGAGTTAGATACTTCAGATGATAATTTTAGTGAAGAAGAGTAAGGAGGGATGATTTTGAAAAAAGTAAAAAAAGTGCCTCAAAGAAAATGCATAGCATGTCAAGATAGAGACTCTAAAAAAGAGCTTATAAGAATAGTTAAAAATAAAGAAGGAAAAATATTTTTAGACCCAACAGGAAGAGCTAATGGAAGAGGAGCATATGTGTGTAAAAGCTCTGAATGTCTTAAAAAAGCCATCAAAAGCAAAGCATTAAATAAAGCTTTTAAAATAGATGTTCCTGATGAAGTCTATGATAATCTACTTATGGAGTTAGAAGAATATGAAAAATAATAAAGAAAAAATACTTTCATTCTTAGGGCTAGCAACTCGTGCAGGGAAAATAGTGTCTGGTGATGACTCCACTTTGCTTGATTTAAAAAAAGGAAAAGTAAAGTTGGTTTTAATAGCAGAAGATGCATCAAATAATACTAAAAAACTTTTTAAGGATAAATCAACTTTTAGAAATATTCCATATCTATTTTTTTCAACAAAAGAGGAAATAGGATTTGCAATAGGAAAATCTCCAAGAGCAGTTATAGGAATAAAAGATGAAAACTTTTCTAAAAAGATAATTGAACTAATAGAAATTTAAAATAAAATAGGGGGTGATCTTGTGTCAAAAACAAGAGTATACCAAATAGCAGAAGAATTAAATATATCAAATGAAGAGCTTATGAATAAGTTAGCTGAATTAGATATAAATGTAGCTGATAAAGATTCAGTATTAGAAGGTGAAGAATTAGATTTAGTATTGGAATTATTAGAAGCTTCATCTAAAGAAAATGAAAATGTTATAGAGATAGATGGAAAGCTAACAGTTCAAGCATTAGCAACACAGTTAGATAAATCTCCATCAGAAGTAATTATGAAGCTTATGAAAATGGGAACTATGGCAACAATAAATCAAGAGATAAGTTTTGAAATTGCCGCTTTAGTTGCTCAAGACTATGGATTTGAACTAACAGTAGCTGAAAGTGATGATACAGAAGCTTTAGAAATAGAAGCTTTAATGGAAATTGAAGAAGATAAAGAGGAAGATTTAAAGGCTAGACCACCAGTTGTTACAGTTATGGGACATGTTGACCATGGTAAGACATCTCTACTAGATGCAATAAGAAAAACTGATGTGATTTCAGGTGAAGCAGGAGGAATAACTCAACATATAGGTGCTTCAGAAGTTAAAATTAATGGACAAAAAATAGTATTTTTAGATACTCCAGGACATGAGGCTTTCACATCAATGAGAGCAAGAGGAGCACAAGTTACAGATATAGCAATATTAGTTGTTGCAGCAGACGATGGTATAATGCCTCAAACAGTAGAAGCTATAAACCATGCTAAAGCAGCAGAAGTACCTTTAATAGTTGCTATCAATAAAATAGATAAACCAGGTGCAAATCCAGATAAAGTAAAACAAGAATTAGCAGACCAAGGTCTATTAGTTGAAGACTGGGGTGGAGAAGTAATAGCAGTTCCAGTATCAGCTAAGAAAAAAGAAGGAATAGATACACTTTTAGAAATGGTATTATTGGTTGCTGAAATGGAAGAATTAAGAGCAAATCCAAATAAAAGAGCAGTAGGAACTGTTATAGAAGCTGAGCTTGATAAAGGAAGAGGTCCAGTTGCAACAGTACTTGTTCAAGGTGGTACTTTAACAGTAGGTGACCCAATAGTTGCAGGTGTTGCATGTGGTAAAGTTAGAGCAATGATAAATGCAAAAGGTAAAAGAGTAAAGACAGCAGGACCATCTACAGCAGTTGAGATATTAGGTTTATCAGAAGTTCCACAAGGTGGAGACCAATTTGTTGAGGTTCCAACTGACAAGATTGCTAGAAGTGTAGCAGCAAGAAGACAGCAAATAGTTAGAGATGAAATGTTAAAATCAACTCAAAGATTATCACTGGATGATTTATTTAGTCAAATGAGTGAAGGTTCTATAAAAGACCTTAATATAGTTATAAAAGCAGATGTACAAGGTTCAGTACAGGCAGTTAAACAATCTTTAGAAAAATTATCAAATGAAGAAGTTCAAGTTAAAGTAATACATGGAGGTGTTGGAGCTGTAACAGAATCAGATATATTACTTGCAGCAGCTTCTAACGCAATAATAATAGGATTCAATGTAAGACCAGTTCCAGGTGCAGAATCTCTAGGCGAAAAAGAAAATGTTGATATAAGAACATATACTATAATATACAAGGCTATAGAAGATATACAAGCTGCTATGACTGGTATGTTAGACCCTGAATATGTTGATGAAGAAACAGGAAAAGCTGAAATAAGAGAAATATATAAAATATCTGGTGTTGGAACAGTAGCTGGATGTTATGTAACTAATGGTAAGATATTTAGAAATTGTAAAGTAAGATTAGTTAGAGATAGTATAATAATACATGAAGGTGAGCTTGCAGCACTTAAGAGATTTAAAGATGATGTAAAAGAAGTTAATTCTGGATACGAATGTGGTATGAGTTTTGTAAATTACAACGATATAAAAGAAGGCGATGTAGTAGAAGCTTATATAACTAAAGAAGTAGAAAGAAAATTATAAATTCGTATCAAAGAAAATCAGTTAGTAAAGAAGGTCGATGGTATGGCATCATATAATAGAACAAGAAGAATAGCAGAAGAAATAAGAAAAGTAGTAAGTACTATGCTTATAAATGGAGTAAAAGACCCTAGAATAACATCTATGGTGAGTGTAACTGATGTAGAAGTTACAAATGACCTAAGATATGCTTATGTATATGTAAGTATTTTAGGTGGAGATGAAGAATCTACACTAACAGGACTTAAAAGTGCTGGAGGGTATATAAGAAGAGAAGTAGGAAAAAATATAAAACTTAGATATATTCCTGAAATAATGTTTAAAATTGATGATTCAATAGAAAAAGGAATGTATATGGATAGCCTTATAAAAAGAGTTAATGAAAAAAATACTCAAAAAAATGAGGATGAAAATTATGATGAATAATATTGATAGTATTATAAACTATATTTATGAGGGTGACTATTTTATAGTTACCTCTCATATTAGCCCAGATGGAGATAATATTGGTTCTACACTTTCGATGTATTATACACTAAAAAACTTAGGAAAAAAAGTATATTATGTACTTGATGATGAAGCTCCATTAAATTTAAAGTTTTTGGTTGAAGATGTAAAAATTTATAAGTCTAATGAACTTGATATGAATCAGTATTCCCTAATAGCACTTGATTGTGGAGATGAACCAAGAATATGTGTAAGTGATGAAATCAAAAATAATGCATCAAAATTAATCTGTATAGACCATCATGCAAGTAATGATTCATATGGAGATTTAAATTATGTAGATAAGGATGCATCTTCTACATGTGAACTAGTTTATAATTTATTGATTAGATTCCAGCAAATAAAAGATATTAAGATTATAAATAAAGATATAGCGACATGTTTATATACAGGTCTTGTAACTGATACTGGAAACTTCTCATATTCAAATGTCCATGCAAGTAGCTTTGAAATGGCAAAGAATTTACTTGTTTTAGGTGCACAAAAAAATACTATAATACAAAATATATATCAAAGTAATTCTTCTGATTATTATAAATTATTAGGAGAAGCCTTGAAATCTTTGGAAATATTTGAATCAAAAGTATCTAGTATAGTTTTGACTCAGGATATGATGAATAGAAATAATACAAGTTTCAACGATGTTGATGGAATAACAACATATACAAGAGACATAAAAGATGTTGAGGTTGGAATTTTATTTAAAGAGAAAAAACAAAATGAAATTAAAGTAAGTTTTAGGTCAAAAAATTATGTTGATGTAAGTGAAATAGCCAAGTTATTTGGTGGTGGTGGTCATGTAAGAGCTGCTGGATGTACTATTAAAGATAGTATTGATAATGCAAAAAAAATGGTATTAGAGGCAGTGTTAAAATCAATTTAAGGTGACAGAAAAATGAATAAGATTATAAGTATATTGAAACCTACAGGCATGACATCTCATGATGTTGTAAGTAGAGTGAGAAAAATTTTAAATATAAAAAAAGTAGGTCATACAGGTACTCTTGACCCAGATGCTTCAGGTGTTTTACCAATCTGTATAGGAAAAGCTACAAAAGTATGTGAAGTTATTTTAAATAAGGATAAATCATATATATGTGAGCTTACTTTAGGTATTAGTACAGATACTTATGATGCATCAGGTGAAATTTTAAAAAAAGTTGATAATTTCAAATTGAGTAATGAAGATATAGAAAAAGCTTTTGATACACAAAGAGGAGAAATAAGTCAACTTCCTCCAATCTACTCAGCTTTAAAAGTAAATGGAAAGAGAATGTGTGATTTAGTAAGAAGTGGTAGACAATCTGAAATTACTTTAAAAACTAGAAGAGTGAATATAAAAGACATAAAAATACTCAGTATAAAAGGTAACAAGGTAATGTTTTATGTTGAATGTTCTAAAGGGACTTATGTAAGAAGTATTTGTCATGATATAGGAGAATACCTAGGTTGTGGAGCACATATGTCATTTTTGAATAGGACATCTTCTGGTAAATTTGATTTAGATAACTCGATAACACTAGAAGAACTAGAACTATTTTATGAAAATAAAACTTTAGATAAATACTTATACGATATAGACTACGTACTAGATTCGTTTAATTATATTGTACTAAATCCTAATGCCATAAAATATTATAGCAATGGTGGTTCAATAGATGATAAAAGATTTTTGAAAAATAATCTCAATAAGAATGATGAATTTGTAAGAGTATATAGTACAGATAACTTCTTAGGATTAGGAAAATTATCAAAACACAATAATACGATAAGTGTTAAAAGTGATAAGATGTTTATATAATTAATGTATTTAAAAGAATGCCAAAAGAGATAGTACTATAATAACTTCTATAGTCTATCTCTTTTACTTATGCTATAATAGTTTGTGAATAAGTTAAGAGTAAATTATAATTTTAGCGGGGAACATTTATTATGGTGATTATAAAATCTATAGCAGAAATAGCAAACATAAAAGAAAGTGTCATTACCATAGGAAACTTTGATGGTGTGCACAAAGGACATCAAGTTCTTATAAAAAAAACAGTTGAATATGCAAAAAAAGAAAATATACAGAGTATTGTATTTACATTTGCAAATCATCCTGTAAATTACTTTAGACCAAACTCAACAAAAAATATCATAAGTAACAATGATAAGATAAAATTATTAGAAGACTTGGGAATAGATATAGTTGTAATCATACCATTTGATGAGTATATGACTAAAATACCTGCAAAGGATTTCGTAGATGAGATACTAGTAAAAAAATTAAAAGCCAAAAAAATAGTAATTGGACATGACTTTACGTTTGCAAGAGCAAAAGAAGGCAATGTGAATCTATTAAAAAGCTTAGAAGATGAATATGGTTTTGAGGTGGAAGTAATAAAGCCAATCAAAATAAATGATGTAAGAGTGAGTAGTACTTATATTAGAAGTTTAGTATCCCAAGGTGATATGACTAATGTCAAAGAGTATTTAGGTCGTAATTACGAGTTAGAAGGTTGTGTTATACATTCTAAACACCTTGGAAGAACTATGGGATTCCCAACAGCAAATATTGACCTTAAGAATAACATGCTCGTTCCTAAAAGAGGTATTTATGCTTCTATTGTACATATTGGAGATGAGACTTATTTTGGCGCTACAAATGTAGGTTATAATCCAACAGTCAATGGAAAATCTTTATCTATTGAAACCAATATTTTAGAGTTTGACAGAGATATTTATGGTAAAAATATAATTGTTGAATTTTTGGAAAGAATAAGGGATGAAAGAAAGTTTAATTCAATAGATGACTTAAAAAATCAATTGTTTAATGACACAAATTACGTATACGAAAACTATGTTTGCAAAAACAAGTAATGTATGATAAAATGATTAAGGAAAATAACCGTTACTCGGCATTTGAATACTCCAATCAATGCTTAGTAATAGGCGTTTCTAAAAAAATACGGAGGTAATCTAAATGATAAACAAATCAGAAATAATCAAAGAATTTGGAAGAGTTGAAGGAGATACTGGTTCTCCAGAAGTACAAATAGCTTTATTAACAGCTAGAATAAACGAGTTAAATGGACATTTAAAAACTCATAAAAAAGACCACCATTCAAGAAGAGGACTATTAAAAATGGTTGGTAGAAGAAGAAACTTATTAGCTTACTTAAAAGAAAAAGATCTTGAAGGATATAGAGCATTAATAGCTAAGTTAGGATTAAGAAAGTAATTTCATTCTTTATAAAAAAGCAGGTATAGTGTATACCTGCTTTTTTATAGTTAATTCATTATAAAGTAAAATAGTTAATAATAAAAGTAGTTTATATATTATAAAAAATTATAAAATGAATAATATTGGGTAAGAATATTAGAGAAGTATATAAATACATAATCAATTTAAGAGGAAAGACAAGATAAATATAGAAACTTTATAACAGTATAATTAGTTGGAATAAGGAGGATATTATTTTGAAAATAAAGTTAGTATGTGATAGTTTATGTGATATTCCAGATGAAATATCAGAAAAAGATTATATAGAAATAGTTCCACTTACAGTTATTTTTAATGATAGAGAATATATAGAAGGAGTAGATATAAATAAAGAAGAGTTTTATAAAAAGGTAAAAGAAATCAAGCAAATACCTAAAACATCGCAAGCTACATATATGGAATTTAAAGAAGTGTTTGATAAGTTTATAGAAGAGGGTTATCACATAATCTGTATGACAGGAGCATCAAATGCCTCAGGAACTTTTCAAAGTGCTATGATAGCTAAAAATGATGTAGCTGGAAATGAAAAAATACATATATTTGATACTCGAAACTTATCTCTTGGTAGTGGGCAATATATTATAAAAGCATGTGAACTTCTTGAAGAAGGATTAGCATTTGAGGAAATCATAGATGAGTTAGAAAATACTCGTAGTAGTGTGAGATTACTTTTTGCACCATATACACTTGATTTTTTAAAACAGAGTGGAAGAGTTCCAGTTGCAACTGCTTTGATAGGAAATATGTTAAATATAAAGCCTATATTTTTCTTTGATAATGGGGAAGCTAAGTTGGTAAATAAGGTTAGAGGAGTAAAGAATATAGCAAGCAAATTGGTTGATATAATTTTAGAAATGAATGAAGGTTCTTTAGAAGGAAAAATTGTTACAATCGGTTGTGGAGACAATCTACATGATTGTGAAATATTAAAAGAAGAAGTAAACAAAAGAATAAAAGCAAGAAGAGTATTATTTACTCGAGGAGGAGTTTCTATTTGCTCTCATACAGGACCAGATATATTAGCTATAAGTTGTTCTAATTAGCAGTAATATAAGCTTTTTGCATATATGTGCAAAGATAATTTTATATTGTTAATTTATAGTATTTTTGATAATATAGTAAATAGAGTGATATACGTGTTTTTAATAAGAGGAGGACAAGCATTAATGTTTGAACATAAAATATTTAAAATGGATTTTGCAGGAAGAGAACTTTCTGTAGAAATAGGAAAAATTTGCGAAATGACTAGTGGTAGTTGCATAGTTAGATACAGTGATAGTATGGTAATGGTAAATACAACTAAATCGGCTAAACCTAGAGACGGAATAGACTTTTTTCCTTTAAGTGTAGATTATGAAGAAAAATTATACTCTGTAGGTAAGATACCAGGAGGATTTTTAAAAAGAGAAGGTAAGCCTTCAGAAAAAGCGATACTTACATCAAGATTGATAGACAGACCAATAAGACCATTATTCCCAAAAGGATTTAGAAATGACGTTCAGGTAGTTGCAACTGTTTTATCAGTGGACCAAGATTGCACACCAGACATAGTAGCAATGATAGGTTCTTCTATAGCCCTTTCTATATCAGACATACCATTTAATGGACCAACTGGTTCAGTATGTATTGGTCTTGTAGATGGTGCCTTTGTTGTAAATCCAAATGCAGAACAAAGAGAAAAAAGTTCAATGCACTTAGTTGTTTCAGGTACAAAAGAAGCTATAATGATGGTTGAAGCTGGAGCAGATGAAGTTCCTGATGATGTGATGCTAGAAGCTATCTTATTTGCTCATCAAGAAATAAAAAAAGTGGTTGAGTTTATAGAAGGTATAGTTGCAGAAGTTGGGAAAGAAAAATTAGAAGTGGAATTGTACCATGCAGGGGAAGAAATAACTCAATTGGTTCGTGAATTTGCAACTGATAAAATGAAAGAAGCAGTTCAAACTTTTGAAAAATTAGAGAGAATGGAAAATATGGATAGAGTTAAGGGAGAAACTTTAGCTCATTTTGAAGAAACTCTTGAAGATTTTGAAGATTACATTGGAGATATAGAAGAAGTATTACAAGATATAATAAAAGAAGAAGTAAGAAAACTTATAGTACATGAAAATGTAAGACCAGATAATAGAAAACTAGAGGAAATAAGACCTATATGGTGTGAAACTGGTATGATACCTAGAGCTCATGGTTCAGCTATATTTACTAGAGGGCAAACTCAAGTACTTAATGTGGCTACTTTAGGTGCTTTAGGAGATGTTCAAAAGCTAGATGGATTAGATGAAGAAGAAAATAAGAGATATATGCATCATTATAATTTCCCTGCATATAGTGTTGGGGAAGCTAGACCATCAAGAGGACCAGGAAGAAGAGAAATAGGACATGGTGCTTTAGCAGAAAGAGCTTTATTACCAGTTATACCATCTCAAGAAGACTTCCCTTATGCTATTAGATTAGTTTCTGAGGTATTAAGTTCAAATGGTTCTACATCTCAAGCAAGTGTATGTGGTTCAACATTATCTTTACTTGATGCAGGTGTACCTATAAAAGATATGGTTGCAGGTATAGCTATGGGACTTATAAAACATGATGGTAAAGTTGCAGTACTTTCAGATATACAAGGTATGGAAGACCATTTAGGAGATATGGACTTTAAAGTGGCTGGTACAGAATATGGTATAACAGCAATACAAATGGACATAAAAATAGATGGTATAGATAAGGAAATTCTACAAAGAGCTTTAAAACAAGCTAAAGAAGGTAGAATCCATATATTAGGAGAAATGAGAAAAACTATATCTCAGCCAAAACCAGAACTTTCACCATATGCACCTAAGATTGTTAAGATGCAAATAAATCCTGATAAAATAAAGGATGTAATAGGACCTGGTGGAAAGATTATAACTAAGATAATAGATGAAACTGGAGTTAAAATAGATATCGAACAAACTGGAGAAGTATTTATATCAGGTATTGAGATTGATATGATTAAGAAAGCTCAAGAGCTTATAAATAACATAGTAATCGAACCAGAAGTAGGAAAGACTTATAAAGGTAAAGTAAGTAGAATAATGAACTTTGGAGCATTTATTGAAATACTTCCAGGAAAAGAAGGATTACTTCATATATCTCATATAGCTCATGAAAGAGTTGCTAAAGTTGAAGATGTGTTAAATATAGGAGATGAAGTTGAAGTTAAAGTTACAGAAATAGATGAAAAAGGAAGAGTTAATTTATCAAGAAAAGTTCTTTTACCAAAACCAGAACATAAAAATAAATAATATAATAAATAATTAAAGGCAAAATCTTATGATTTTGCTTTTTTTATTGTAAATATATATCTTCTTAAATGATACAAATTATATTGACATGTAAAAAAGTATTTACATTATATTTAGTGCATAAATAAAGCTTTCTTTTAATAGTATTAAATAAGAAACAATTTGTACATAATTAGGGGGAGTTTTAATGATAATGATGGTACTTAACAAGAGTAAACTCAAGAAAATAATAATACTGATTTTAGTTTTATTATTGGGGTTATCAGGAGGAGTAATGGTATTAAAAGTGTTCAATAATAAACCAGTATTCAACTTCTTTAATGGGGTAGACTTACCATATGAAAGAGGTACAAAAGATAAAAGTGGATATGTTGCATTAACTTGTAACATAGACCTTGGATGGGAAACAGAGTATGTAGAATCCATTTTAGAGACACTTAAAAAGGAAAATGTAAAAATTACTTTTAATGTGACTGGTAAGTGGGCAGAAAAGAATAAGGATGAATTATTGAAGATAAAAAAACAGGGACATGAAATAGGCAATCATGGATACAAACATTTAGACTATTCAACACTATCATACGAAGACAATTATGAACAAATAGAGACATCTAAAAAAATAATTGAAGAAATAATAAATGAAAAAACTAAATTTTTTCAAGCACCAGCAGGTTCTTTCGGTCCAGAGACAGTAAAAGCAGCTAAAGCATTAGGATATACATCAATAAAATGGGATGCTGACACTATAGACTGGAAATATAAAGACCAGCCAGAAGTAATAATTGATAGAATGAAGAAAAAAGATATTAAAGATAATAGTATAATATTAATGCACCCAACAGATGCAACAACAAAATGTATAGATGATATTATAGCAATTGTAAGGGAAAAAGGACTAAAACCAGGTAAACTCAGTGATGTGTTTAAGTAGACAAAGTATAAATATTTGATTAAGATTGTATAAGTTGTAGTTGAATTAATTAAAAGACTGACTTATAATGTAATACATATAAAAATAAATATAATTAAAACATAGTGTTTTCAATAATCCAATATAAAACAAAGAATAAATTTTTAGGAGAATGTAATGTATAAGACAAAAATACTGGAAAATGGGCTTACAATAATTGGTGAAGAAATACCATATCTAAAGTCAATAACATTAGGTATTTGGATAAATGCAGGTTCTAGAATAGAGGAAGAACAGGTGAGTGGAACTTCTCATTTTATAGAGCATATGATGTTTAAAGGAACCAAAAATAGAACATCAAAGGAGATTGCTAACTCAATAGACAATTTAGGTGGGCAAATAAATGCATTTACAAGTAAAGAATGTACATGTTATTATGTAAAATTAATAGATGAGCATATAGATACAGGAATCGATGTATTAAGTGATATGATACTAAACTCTAGATTTGATAAAAATGATATAGATAAGGAAAGACTTATAATATTGGAGGAACTTAAGATGTATGAAGATTCTCCAGATGACTTATCTTATGATTTGTTAGTAGAAAATATATATGCTAATGATGGTTTAGGAATGAATATAATTGGTACAAAAGATTCTCTATATAATATAACTAGGGAGTCTATGTTAGAATACCTAAACAAGTATTATATTCCAAATAATGCTGTTATTTCTATAGCTGGAAACTTTAATTTTGATGATATGGTAGAAAAAATCAAATCGAAATTTGGACACTGGGAAAAGAAAAGGTTGAATATAGAAATAAGTGAGGCTAAATTTAATCCTTGCTTTATATCAAAAAACAAAGATACTGAACAGGTAAACTTAGCTATGTGCCTAAAAGGTATTCCATTTGAAAATGATGATGAAGTGTATTCAATGGCAGTAGTGAATAATATTTTTGGTGGAAGTATAAGCTCAAGACTTTTTCAGAAAATAAGGGAGGAAAAAGGTTTAGTATATTCTATATACTCATCACAGACATTGTACAGAAAGTGTGGTGAATTAGGCATATTTGCAAGTATGAGTACAGAAAACTTGCCAGATGTTTATAATTTAATAAAGAAAGAAATTGAAAATATAAGGAAAAACTATCTTACAGAAAAAGAAATATTTGAAAGTAAGGAACAATTAAAAGGCAATTATATATTGGATTTAGAAAGTACTAGCAGTAGAATGATGTCTACTGGTAAATCTATGTTACTTAGCAAAAAAGTAAAAACTACAGATGAAATACTTGAATGTATAAATAATGTTGATATTAATTCAGTAAAAAAAGTTGTTGATAAGGTATTCAATATCGAAAATATTGGTACATGTATAGTTGGAAGAGATGTAGAAAAGATTCTACATCTGGATTAATATCTTAAAAAGTAAATCTCTGGAGGTATAAAAATATGAATTTATCTGAAATAGCAGGTAAGGAAATAGTTAACTTGGTCACAGGAGAAAGATTGGGGGTCATTGGAGAATGTGACCTTATATTAGATGAAACTACAGGCGGTATATTAGCGCTTTTAATTCCAAAAGAAAAAGGTTTTTTTGCCAGAAGAAAAGATAAGTCATTTTTAGAAGTACCATGGAGAAATGTGAAAAAAATAGGTAATGACATGATAATTATAGAATATGAGGGATATATTTAGGAGGAAAAAATGAGTATTTTAGTGCAAAAGTTTGGTGGGACATCAGTAGAATCATATGAAAAAATGAATGAAGTATGTAAGATAGTAAAAGCATACAAAGAGAATGATGAAGAATTACAATTAGTACTAGTAGTTTCAGCAATGGGTAGAAAAGGAGCTCCATATGCAACAGATACACTTATAAATTTGTGTAGTGCAGTAAATGACGAACCAAATAAGAGAGAACTTGATTTAATAATGTCTTGTGGTGAAATAATATCAGGAACAATTCTTGCTAACTTATTGAATGCACAAGGTATAGAATCTGTTTTCTTTACTGGTCAACAAGCAGGTATAATTACAAGTGATGAATATTCTAATGCAAAAATAAAGTATATAAATCCTAAAAAGGTAAAAAGAGCTTTAGACAATGGCAAAGTTGTAGTTATAGCTGGATTCCAAGGTGTAACAGATGATGGAGAAATAACTACCCTTGGAAGAGGAGGAAGTGATACATCAGCAGTTGCTATTGGGAAAGCTTTAGAATGTGAAACAGTTGAAATTTACACTGATGTAGATGGTATAATGACAGCAGACCCTAGAGTAGAACCAAATGCTAAAGTATTAAGTTTTATAGATTATGAAGAAGTATTCCAAATGGCTGATAAAGGTGCAAAGGTAATACACCCAAGAGCAGTACAATTAGCTAAAAGTGGCAATATAACTTTAGCTATAAAAAATACAATGAACCCAACTTTTGAAGGTACAAAAATAGGTTCTTTATGTAGACACTTAGAAGAAAATATAGAATATGAACAAGAAAAAGACTTTAATGTTGCTGTTGCAAACAAAGATAGTGTAGCCCAAGTTAAGATTAAATCAGCAGAAGAAGTGTTTACAGAAGTATTAAATGAGATAGAAGATAAACTTATAACTATAGATATGATAAACTTCTTTATATCAGAAAAAGCATTTGTTATTGAAGATGCTGATATAAAAGCTTTAAAGGAAATACTAGATAAATTTGAATTGGATTATGAAGTAAATAGAGATTGTGCCAAAGTAACATTGATATGTTCAAGAATTGCAGATGAAATGTCTGGTATCATGTCAAAGGTAGTTAGAGGATTATCAAAGGCAGGAGTATCTCTTTTACAAACATCAGACTCAAACATGACTATATCTTGTTTAGTTAGTGAAGAAGATATGCACACAGCAGTACATGCAATACACCAACAATTTTATGTAAAATAAACACTATAATACAACTATTTTTATTCAAATTTTAATAATTTTACGTATATCTTAATATATTTGATTTATTTGGTAAAACTAAGTTAAATATGATTTTGATAGGAGTTTTTTTATGAAAGATTATAGAGAAGACAATGAACCATTTGATAAAGATAGTTGTAGAAGAGAATCTAGTTGTGAAGAAAGAGAGTGTATAAAGCAATTTGGTACTAATGAAATGCCACCTCAGCCTCCTAAGGATACTCAGTGTCTGACAATAATTGGAGAAATTGAAGGTCATTTTATAGGAAATCCTCAAAAAAAAGCCACAAAATATGAACATATAATTCCAATGTTATATTCAATTGAGGAGAGTAATGAGGTTAAAGGTGTGTTAGTTGTTTTAAACACTGTTGGAGGAGATATTGAGGCAGGTCTAGCTATTGCAGAACTCTTAAACAGTACATCTAAGAAAGTGGTTACTCTTGTTTTAGGAGGAAGTCATAGTATAGGAGTTCCTCTTGCTACAGCAGGAGATTACTCATTTATAGCACCAACAGCAACTATGATTATACATCCTGTGAGAACTACTGGTCTTGTGATTGGTATAAATGAAACTTTTGAGTATTTTAAAAAGATGCAAGATAGAATAATTCAGTTTATAATAAGAACATCAAATATCAAAAAAGATGTACTTGAGAAACTTATGCATGAAAAAGATGAGCTTGTAAGTGATGTTGGTAGTGTATTGATAGGAAAAGAAGCTGTAGATTATGGGCTTATAGATGAAGTTGGAGGACTAAAGGAAGCTCTTAAAAAACTAAAAGAGCTTATAAAAGAATCTGATGAAGAAAAAAATAATGATTAAAATTTGTTTAAATAATAAAATTTATGATATAATGATGTAATAAAGTAGGAGTGTTAGTGTTAAGGCATTAGCACTTTTTGCTGTGAAGGGGTAAAACTTGCTAAAAATAAGGAGTGATATTAATGGCCACGAAAAAGAAGAAAAAAAAGAAGGTAAATACCTTAAGTTTTAACGCAGAATATCATAATTTAATAACGATATTTATAGGTGTATTTTTATTATATAGTTTAAATTCTAACTCTATGGGATGGGTACCTGTGTTAATGCAGAATCTTTTTAAAGGACTATTTGGGGGGCTTTCCATAGCAATACCATTTATAGTAATTATAACAGGACTTTTAGGATTTTTTGATGGAAATGAATATATATATAGGCTAAGAAAGACTAAATTATACTACATAATTATTTTATTTATCTTTGTATTTTATGGATTATTAAATGCAGGAACTCTTCCTGTAGATAGTCCACTAAAAGGTAACATGTTTGATGATGTTATGAAAATGGGTGTGAGTGGACAAGGTAGTGGTTTGATAGCAACTACTATTGCATATTATATGAGTAAAATATTTGGTATAGCAGGTGGATGGTTAATAAGTGTATTTGCTCTTATACTTTCTATCATGTTTATATTTAATATTTCTATAAAAGATTTGGTATCAAATGCAAAATCAAAATCTAAAGCATCAAAAGACAGTAATTTAACGTTTAAAGATAAAATTGCAAATATGAAGAAATCTGCAATAGATATGATGACTGATGAAGTAGATGAAACCACTATAAACAAGAAACCAGGTTTCTTTAAAGGGTTAATGTCAAAAGGTCGTAATGATGAGGATGAAGAAGAGGAATATTTTGAAGAAGAAAATGGTGATGGTGTAGATGATAAGACTATTAAAATAGTTGGATTTAATAAAGCAGAAGATGAGTATTTAGAAATATTAGAAGGAACTCAGAGTATGCCAGAGTTAGATGTTTTAAAGGAATTACAAAAAGCTACAAATGAAAATTCAGTTGTAGATATTAAACCAGAAAAAAAAGTTGATATAAACAAACCTAACTTAAATATAGAAAAAACTCAACCTATGAGTATCATAGCAGAATCAGTTAATGAAGATTATTCAAACTATAAGAAGCCTAGCATTGAACTCTTAAATAAAGTAAATAAGAAATCTGATGAAAATGGTAAAAAGAAAGTGTTAAAAAATGCTTCTCTTTTAGAAAAAACATTATCAGATT
The DNA here is from genome assembly GCF_045900275.1 of Clostridioides sp. GD02367. Lineage (NCBI taxonomy): Bacteria > Bacillati > Bacillota > Clostridia > Peptostreptococcales > Peptostreptococcaceae > Clostridioides > Clostridioides sp. GD02367. The sequence continues at coordinate 278,395 of NZ_JBJODK010000004.1, forward strand.
TTGGAGTAGAAGCGAAAATTAATCAAGTTACAGTTGGACCTACTATAACTAGATATGAGATACAGCCAAGTCCAGGAGTCAAAGTAAGTAAAATTGTAAATTTAACAGATGACATAGCTCTAAGCTTAGCAGCTAAAAGTATAAGAATTGAAGCACCAATTCCTGGGAAAAGTGCAATTGGAATAGAAGTTCCAAATGAAGAAGCTCAAATGGTTGGAGTAAGAGAAGTTCTAGAAAGCGAAGAATTTAATAATTTTAATTCTCCTCTTGCAATGGGGCTTGGAAAAGATGTTGCAGGTAAAATTATAATTGGAGATATAGGTAAGATGCCACACTTACTAATAGCTGGTTCTACAGGTTCAGGAAAGAGTGTATGTGTAAACACATTAATAAGTAGTATATTATATAAGGCAAATCCTGATGAAGTAAAGCTACTATTAATAGACCCAAAAGTAGTTGAGCTTGCAAATTATAATGGGATACCACATCTATTAATACCAGTAGTTACTGACCCTAAAAAAGCTGCTAATGCCTTGAACTGGGCAGTTACTGAGATGAATAGAAGATATAAACTCTTTGCAGATGCTCAAGTAAAAGACGTAACAAGTTATAATGAGAAATCTGAAGAAAAATTACCTAAAATAGTAATAATAATAGACGAGCTGGCAGACTTAATGATGGCAAGTGCAAATGATGTAGAGGACTATATTTGTAGACTAGCTCAAATGGCAAGAGCTGCTGGAATGCACTTGATTGTAGCAACTCAAAGACCTTCTGTTGATGTTATAACAGGGGTTATAAAAGCTAATATACCATCTAGAATAGCATTTGCAGTATCATCTCAAACTGATTCGAGAACAATACTTGATATGGGTGGTGCAGAAAAGCTTCTAGGTAAGGGAGATATGTTATTTTACCCACTTGGTGCAGCAAAGCCAGTTAGACTTCAAGGTGCATTCATATCAGAGAGCGAGTCAGAAAAAGTAATTGATTTTGTAAAGAGTCAGGTTAAAGATGGAATAAAATACGAAGAAGATATAATTGAAACTATATCTAAGGTTAATACTTCAAAGAGTAGTGATGAAGATGAATTCTTGAGTGAAGCAATAGAATTTGTAGTGGAGAGTGGTCAAGCATCTGCTTCTATGTTACAAAGAAGATTTAAAATAGGATTTAATAGAGCAGCTAGACTTATAGATTCTATGGAGGAAAGAGGCATAATTGGAGCTAGTGAAGGAAGTAAACCGAGAAAGGTATTAATAAGCAAACAAGATTTGCAGAATTTAGAAGGTGAATAGAATTGTCAGTTATAAAAATAGAAGAAGCACTTAAGCTAGAGAAAGTAATATTTGTAGATGTAAGAACAGAAGGTGAATATGAAGAAGACCATATATTAAATGCGATTAATATGCCTATTTTTAAAAATAATGAGCATAATGAAGTTGGAACAATCTACAAAATGCAAGGAAAACATGAAGCAATACAAAAGGGTTTTGACTATGTCTCGTATAAGTTAAAAGATATGTATCTACAAGCAGCAAATCTTGCAACAAATTATGATAATATTGTTATATATTGTGCAAGAGGTGGAATGAGAAGTGGAAGTATAGTAAATGTATTATCATCATTAGGTGTAAATGTATATCAACTTGAAGGTGGATATAAGTCATATAGAAACTTTGTTTTAGAATATTTAAGAAATGTAATGGATACAAAAAACTTCGTATCTGTTCATGGATTGACTGGAGTAGGAAAGACTGACTTATTACATCTATTAGTGGAAAAAGGAATAGATGTATTGGATTTGGAAGGTATAGCTAAAAATAGTGGTTCTACTTTTGGTTTTATAACATTTGATAAAAAACCACCATCTCAAAAGAATTTTGAAACTAAGTTATTTGAAAGTATATTTTTCTCAAAGGAGGACTATATATTTGTTGAAAGTGAAAGTAAACGAGTTGGAAGCGTTACAGTTCCAAATGAGATTTTTGATGCTATGATACGAGAAGGACATCATATACTATTAGAATGTAATATTGAAAATAGAGTTAATAGACTTTGTAGAGACTATATTTATGATAAAGATAATATAGATGTCTTAAAAGAATGTATAAATAAATTTAGAAAAAGATTGGGTAATAAAGTAGTAGATGGCTATATTGAGTTATTAGAATCAGGTAAATATAAAGAGCTTGTAGAAAGATATCTTTTAGAATACTACGACCCACTTTATATGCATTCAGTAGAGAAGTATAAGTACGATAAAGTTATAAACTTTAATGATACACAAAAAGCTTTAGAAGATGTTATGGACCTATATGAGAGCATATTGGAAGGAGAGAAGGAATGTTAAAAATAGCATTGGAATCATTAGGATGCTCAAAAAATTTAGTGGATGCGGAAATAATGATGGGAATTTTAAATAAAAAAGGCTATAAATTAATTGGAGATTTTGAAGAAGCTGATGTAATTATAGTAAACACATGTGGATTTATAGAATCGGCTAAACAAGAATCAATAGATACAATAATAGAATTTGCAGAATTAAAACAAACTGGCAACTTAAAGTTGTTGATAGTAACAGGGTGTTTGGCACAAAGATATTCTGAAGAATTAAAAGCTGAAATTCCAGAAATAGATGCTATAGTAGGTACAGGGAGCTATCAAAACATAGATGAGATACTTAAAGAATTAAGTGAAAAACATCAAATTGTAAGTCTTGATGATATAGAGTTTGTGTTTAATGAAGATTTACCAAGATACCTATCTACACCTAGTTATATGGCATATTTAAAAATCGGAGAAGGATGTTCTAATAATTGTACTTATTGTATAATACCAAAATTAAGAGGTAAATATAGAAGTAGAAAATTTGAAGATATAATTAAAGAAGCCAATAAACTAGCTGAATCTGGAGTAAAAGAACTTGTAGTTATAGCACAAGATACAACCAAATATGGTTTTGATTTGTATGGAAAAGAAAAATTGCCAGAACTTTTAGAAGAACTTGCAAAGATAGATGGATTTAAGTGGATAAGAGTTATGTATTCATATCCAGAATCTATAACAGAAGAATTGGTACAAGTTATAAAAAAACACGATAATATATGTAGTTACTTTGATATGCCAATTCAACATGCAAGTAATAATATTTTAAAATTAATGAATAGAAAAACTAGTAAAGAAGATATATTAAATAAAATAAATCTTATAAGAAGTAATATACCAGATGCAATACTTAGAACTACAATAATAGTAGGATTTCCTGGTGAAACAGAAGATGATTTTAAACAACTTGTGGATTTTGTAAAAGAAGTTAAGTTTGATAGACTTGGTGCATTTGCATATTCAAGAGAAGAAGATACACCAGCAGATAGATTACCTAATCATATAGATGAGGAAATAAAAATACAAAGAAGAGATACTTTAATGATGATTCAACAAAAAATATCTGAAGAACTTAATGATAAAAAAATAGGAAAGATATATGATGTTTTAATAGAAGAGCAGATAGAAGATAATGTATATACAGGAAGAACACAAGGTGATGCGGAAGAAATTGACAGTATAGTATATGTAAAAAGTGTGGACAATCTTGAAGTAGGAGAATTCGTAAGTGTTCAAATAAATGATGCAATGGAATACGATTTAATGGGAGATGTATTATATGAACTTGCCTAACAAATTAACTTTGTTTAGAATCTTTTTAATACCAGTATTTGTTTTAATTATGTTACTCAATGTACCAAATAAGTTTTTAATAGCTTGTATTATTTTTATAATAGCTTCAATTACTGACGCATTAGACGGAAAAATAGCTAGAAAATACAACTTGGTTACTGACTTTGGAAAGTTTATGGACCCATTAGCAGATAAGCTATTAGTAATTTCTGCACTTACATGTATGATAGAAGACCATCTTGTAAGTAGTTGGATGGTAATTATAATAGTAGCTAGAGAGCTTACAGTAAGTATATTAAGAGCTATAGCAGCTGCAGATGGTAAAGTAATAGCAGCTGGTAACAGTGGAAAACTTAAAACTATAACTCAGATGGTATCAATAGTATTTTTATTGATAGGAGCTCAGTTTGAGAGTGGATTAATCTTAAATGTGGGTGGAATTCTTATACTTATAGCGACATTACTTACTTTATATTCAGGGTGGGAATACCTATATAAAAATAAAGAGCTTTTTATGTCTTCTAAGTAAAAATGACTTATAAAGAAAAAATAATTGATTAATTAATAAAAAATAACAACTAAAAATTTTAAAAATGTAAAAAAGGGTATACTATTATAGTATACCTCTTTTCATTTTAAGAATATTTTCTTTTGTGTATATAATTATTAATAATGGTTTATAAATAAAAAGTAATGAATAAAAATATAATCATTAGTAGCGTTTTTAAATTGACTAGGTTTGATTTATGTTATATAATTAATATATAACAAGAGAACAAATGTTTGTAGATAAATGAAGGGATGGTATAGAGATGAGTGTAGATCAAGAAAAGTTAAAAGCGTTGAATGAAGCTTTAGGTAAAATTGAAAAAGATTTTGGTAAAGGTTCAGTAATGAAATTAGGAGAAGCAACGTCTATGTCTATAGATGTTATATCAACAGGAGCAATTGGTTTAGATATAGCAATTGGTATAGGAGGTCTACCTAGAGGGAGAATAGTTGAAGTATATGGACCAGAATCTTCTGGTAAAACTACTGTTGCGCTTAGTTGTGTAGCATCAGCTCAAAAAGAGGGAGGAATAGCTGCATTTATAGATGCAGAACATGCACTTGACCCAGTATATGCAAAAGCATTGGGCGTGGATGTTGATAACCTAATAATATCTCAACCAGATACAGGTGAACAAGCTTTAGAAATAGCAGAGGCATTAATAAGAAGTGGAGCGATAGATATAATAGTAATAGACTCAGTAGCGGCATTAGTTCCAAAAGCTGAAATAGATGGAGATATGGGTGATTCTCATGTAGGTTTACAAGCAAGACTTATGTCTCAAGCACTTAGAAAATTAACTGGTTCAATTAAAAAATCAAATTGTGTTGCTATATTTATAAACCAGTTAAGAGAGAAAGTAGGAATAATGTTTGGAAATCCAGAAACTACTACTGGAGGACGTGCACTAAAGTTTTATTCATCAGTTAGACTGGATGTTAGAAAAATAGATACAATAAAACAAGGTGATAAAGTCATAGGAAGTAGAACGAGAGTTAAAGTTGTTAAGAACAAAGTAGCACCACCATTTAAACAAGCTGAATTTGATATAATGTATGGAGAGGGTATTTCAAAAATTGGAGACCTTTTAGATATAGCTGCTGACGTAGATATAGTTAAAAAATCAGGTTCATGGTATAGTTACAATGATACTAAACTTGGACAAGGAAGAGAAAATGTTAAAAAATTCTTGGAAGATAATTTGGATTTAACTAATGAAATAGACGAGAAAGTTAGAGCATTTTACAACTTAACTGGAGAAAGTGAAGAATCAAGTAACCCAGTATCAAAAGAAATTGTAGAAGAAGAAGTAAAAATACAAAAAAATAACTAGTAATTAAAGACATGCCACGCTCCCTATTAGCTTGACACAATGTTGAAAAAATTATAAAATTAAGTGAGGATAAAATATCTAAATTTAATTTTAATTATTAGGAATATTTTTTAATCATAGTGATGACATTTTGGGATTATTAACGAAGGAGGTGGATGTCATAGATAGTGTAGTAATGATTGTAATAGGTGCAGCTGTTGGTATTATAGCTGGATATTTTGTTAGAAAAAATATATCTGAAGCAAAACTTGGACAAGCTGAAAACTTGGCCAAAGAAATAATAGATAAAGCACACCACGACTCAGAAACAGTACAAAAAGAAAAATTATTAGAAGCTAAAGAAGAGATCCATAAGTGGAGAACAGAAGCTGAAAGAGAAAACAGAGAAAGAAGAACAGAAGTACAAAAATATGAAAAAAGAGTAGTACAAAAAGAAGAAGTCTTAGATAGAAAATTACAAAATTTAGAATCTAAAGAATTAAATCTAAGCGAAAAACTAAAGGTAGTTGAAAAGAAAGAAGAAGAAGTTGAAGTAATTAAATCTCAGCAATTGGAAAAATTAGAAAGTATATCAGGAATTACTTCTGATAAAGCTAAAGAAATAATTTTAACAAATGCAGAGAGAGATGTAAGACGTGAAATGTCTATAATGATAAAAGAGATAGAAAGTCAAGCTAAAGAAGAAGCTGATAAGAAATCAAGAGAAATTATAGGATATGCAATTCAAAAATGTGCAGCAGATCACGTAGCAGAAACTACTGTAACAGTAGTAAACTTACCTAATGATGAAATGAAAGGTAGAATAATCGGTAGAGAAGGTAGAAATATAAGGACTTTAGAAACTTTAACAGGTATAGACCTTATAATAGATGACACTCCAGAAGCTGTAATTTTATCAGGATTTGATCCAATAAGAAGAGAAATTGCAAGAATTGCTCTAGAAAAACTAATAGCAGATGGAAGAATACATCCAGCTAGAATTGAAGAAATGGTTGAAAAGGCAAGAAAAGAAGTTGACAATATTATAAAAGAATATGGTGAACAAGCTGCATTTGAAACTAGTGTACATGGAATTCATCCAGAACTAATAAGATTATTAGGTAGACTTAACTATAGAACTAGTTATGGACAAAATGTCCTTAAACACTCTATAGAAGTTGCTCATATAGCTGGTATAATGGCTGCTGAAATAGGAGCAGATATTAGATTAGCAAAAAGAGCAGGTTTACTACATGATATAGGTAAGGCTGTAGACCATGAGATGGAAGGTACACATGTTGAAATAGGTATGGATTTACTTAGACGTTATAAAGAATCTAAAGAAGTTATACATGCAATGAGCACTCATCATGGAGATTACGAACCTCAAACTGTAGAAGCTGTATTAGTTACAGCAGCAGATGCAATATCAGCTGCTAGACCTGGTGCTAGAAGAGAAACTTTAGAAGCTTATATCAAGAGACTTGAAAAGCTAGAAGAAATAGCTAATTCATATGAAGGTGTAGAAAAATCATTTGCTATACAAGCTGGTAGAGAAATCAGAATAATGGTAAAACCAGAGGCTATAAATGATGAAGAGATACACTTATTAGCTAGAGATATGACTAAGAAAATAGAAGATGAACTTGAGTATCCTGGACAAATAAAAGTAAGTATAATAAGAGAAACAAGAGCTATAGAGTACGCCAAATAAAAGAAATAATATCTAAATAATAATAAAAAATATTTTTAGAATTTTAGATTTGCCACAAGATATAAATAATATATCTTGTGGCTTTTTAATTATAAAAAAATATATTTACCAGTATATGGAATTAATATAATAGATAAATATATTAATTATAAAGCATTGATAAAATAAATGTTTATATATGTATTGTTTATATAATTATTTAAATTTGTTTGATATAATAAAATGATAAAATAATATATTATGTTTAAATAAATGTTTTTAAGTCATATAATTTTCTTATATATTTAAATATATAAGAAAATTAGCATTTATTTTATGGAGGAAATTATTGTGGGAAAGAAAACATCTAGGTGGAATACATTTTATTTGCCAATAATACTAACTTTGTCGGTGATATTGCTACTTATTTGTGCTTCAAAAGCGGATTATCATCCAAATTTTAAAAATAATCTTATTACAGTTTCATTTATTGGAGAATATCAAGTACCTAAGTCTGGAAAATTCAAACCTTTTATGGATGTAGATTCACTTAAGAATATAAGAAAAGAAACTATTTATTTACGTGGTCATTTTAATAAAGATATTCCAGTAGGACAAACTCTTTTGCTACATATCAGTCATTTGAAGGTTAATATTAGAGTATCTAATAAGGAAGTGTTTTCTACTAATAGTATAAATGCAAATAATACACTGACTAAATCTACAGGACATATGTGGACAGGATTTAAATCAAGTGGCATATCAGCCAATGACTTAGTAGAAATAACCATACAACGAGTGTACTCTAGTGGTAGAGCGTTACAATTAGTATGTTTTTTTGATGAAATGCAGATTGGCTCTAAAGGCGATTTAATTGTTAGTGTGCTTCATGAAAATAAGATTGGTCTTATGTTCACAATGTTAACAATATCTTTTGGACTATTTGGTCTAATTGCAAGTATTATTTTATTTTGTTTGAAAAGTGAGCTAACACGTCAGATTTTTTTATTGTCATGGTTTGCTATAGCTGGAGGAATTTGGTGTCTAGCAGATTTTAATGTACTTACTTTTATAATTCAATCTCCAACTCTAGTTGGTATTTTAGAGTTACTTACACAATTTTTTCTTCCTACTTTTGGTACGCTCTATCTAGCTACTTATTTAACTGGGTGGAGGTCGAAAACTATAAACATAGGTGTGTACGTAATAATGACTAGTATATTACTTTGTGTTATTCTTCAAATATTGCGAATATATGATTTACATGAATTCCTTATAGTACAAAATATTATGTGTATCTTAATTGTACTACTTGGTATGGGATGTCTAGTTATAGAAATTATATTATATAGAGCAATTGATGCTAAAATAGCACTGTTTACATACTTGCCAGTAGTGATTGGCGGTATTCTGGAAATAGCAAATTACTATACTATATATATTAGAGAATTATCCTTTTTTTGTGTGGGTTTTTTAACTACTATTGTATTTCAAATTGGACATATTATGCTATCCATAAAAAGAAAAGAGAAGCTTCAAAAGAAATTGGAAAATGAATTGATGGAAAATCGAATTTCTATAATGCTTAGTCAAATACAACCCCATTTTTTGTATAATGCACTTAATACTATTCAGTATTTGTGTAAGCATGATTCTAATATGGCATGTGAAGCAGTAGAAAAATTTTCTTCTTATCTTCGTGGAAATATGGATTCTCTTACACAAAAAAAATTGATTCCTTTTAATAAAGAATTATCACATCTAAAAAATTATCTGTGTATAGAGTTATTGCGTTTTGGAGAACGTGTAAAAATTAAGTATGAACTTCTAACTACTGATTTTTATATTCCTGTTCTTACCATACAACCGATTGTTGAAAATGCAATACGGCATGGAATTACAAAGAAAAAAGAAGGAGGAACAATTGTAATATCAACTTCAAGAGATAAAGAAAATATTTATATTGTTATAAAAGATGATGGAGTAGGATTTAAAGAACTTGAAAAAATGAATGATGGAAAAAATCATGTTGGGATTAAAAATGTAAAAAGGCGATTAAAGACACAGTGTAAAGGAAGTTTAACCATAGAAAGTTTTATAGGAAAAGGGACAATAGTAACAATAATCATACCTATTAGAAAGGAGTCAAATTATGAATATAATTGTTGTAGATGATGAGCCAATTGCTCTTAAAAATATGAATGAAAAGTTATTATATATTTCTGAGATTGAAGAAATTACTCTTTTTGATGAACCTCAGTCTGCATTAAATTATTTAAAAGAACACTCTGTAGATATTGCATTTCTTGATATTGAGATGTATGATATGAGCGGATTAGAGTTTGCACTCTTAGCAAAAAATATTTTACCCAACATAAATATAATCTTTGTAACTGGTTACTCAGAATATGCAGTAGATGCTTTTTCGATACATGCTAGTGGTTATCTTCTTAAGCCTGTGACAGTAGAAAGAATAAAGAAAGAAATCGAAAATTTACGTATACCCATTACTTTGAAGCCGAAAAATCGTATCTTTATTCATACATTTGGTAATTTTGAAGTATTTGTAGATAAAAAACCATTAATCTTTTCTAGAGCAAAATCAAAAGAATTACTTGCTTATTTAGTGGATAGAAAAGGAACAAGTGTAACTATTGCTGAAATAGCAGCAGTACTTTGGGAAGATAGAGAATATAATCGTTCTTTACAAAATCAAACACAAACAGTAATATCGAATATGATGAAAACTATGAAAGATGCAAATATCGAACATATAATAGTTAAAAAATGGAATAGTATTGCAGTAGATATTACAAAATTTGATTGTGATTATTATAATATGCTTACATGGGATATGATGGCAGTGAATACATATTCTGGAGAATATATGACAAATTATAGTTGGGCAGAACTGACTACAGGAATGTTATATCAAAAAACTTTTAATCAATGTTATTGTGAAAAATAAATAATATATTCTAAAAAAATATAAATTTTTTTAGACTTTTAATTTTGATGATGTGCTTTAGATGTGCTTTGTCTATTATATTAATATATATTAATAATAAAACTAATATAATTCATTTATATTAGTAGAATGATTTTAGTATTTTAACAAATAATTTTGTATGATATATTTGTATATTTCTGTTGTTTTATAAAAAGTAATAGATTAATATAAAAAATTTAAAGTTTTAAAAAGTTTAATACTTGAAATAATTATATTTAAAGAAGGTGAAAATACAATGAAGCCAAAGTGAGGGTTAAAGAGGGGACAGATTATGAAAAAAAATACACTTTTACATACAAATATTGTTGTTTGTATTATTATTACTCTTGGTTTTGTAGCTACTTCTGTAATTGGATATCAATCTAATACTAATATTTTTAAAAATGATATTGAGCATGTATCTACATTAGCTGCTGAAGGTATTTATTATCAGATAGATAAAATCCTTTCAGAGCCTATAAATGTGTCTCTTACCATGGCAAATGATAGTTTATTAAAAAACTTTTTAAATGGAGAGAAAGAACATTTAAATGATGAAGAGTTTATTCATAAACTACAAGATTACTTGAATGCATACAGGAATAAGTACTCATATGATTCTGTTTTTCTAGTATCGACCAAAACGAATAATTATTATCATTTTAATGGTCTTGATAGAAATCTTAGTGATAAGAATTCTGAGAATCAATGGTATTATGATTTCCTAAAGAATAATGAGGAATATTCATTAAATGTTGATAATGATGAAGCAAGTAATAATAGTATTACAGTGTTTGTAAACTGTAAGATAAAAGATAATGATGGTTCAACTATGGGAATTATAGGAGTTGGATTAAAGGTTAATTCATTACAAAAGTTGCTTAAAGAATATGATGATAAATTTGATGTCGTAGCACGTTTAATTGATGATAAAGGATTTGTACAATTAACATCAGATAAAACTGGTTATGAGCATATAAATTTTTTTGAAAATTCTAGTAGTGACTTATCTGATTCAAAAGAGTTAATATTAAATAATAAAAAAGAACAAAAAAGTTTTTGGAATTCATCTGAAAAATCGAAAAGTTATGTTGTATGTCAATATATATCTAGTTTAAAATGGCATCTTGTTTTAGAAAATGATTTGACTATAATGAGTAAGCAATTTCAAACACAATTTCTAAAAGGAATTGCAATTATAATTTTGATTATAATATTTGTACTTTTTACAATTACACGTGTGCTTAAGAAGTATAAGAACCAAATAATGAAGCTTAGTGTATCCCAGAAATTAGAATATCAAAAGTTGCTGAGTCAATCTACTGAAGAACTTTATGAAAATATTTTTGAGATTGATGTCACTAATAATAGAGCTGGTTGTGAAGATTTAAATAGATATTTTCATGATTTTGGGTTAGATATTAATACACCATATGATGAAGCACTACATACAATTGCTAAAGAACAAATAAAAGAAGAGTATGCACAGGGGTATTTAGATACATTCTTACCAGAAAATGTTCTTAAGTGTTATAATAGTGGAATTAATAATATTAGCTATGATTTTTTAATTAAAACAGACGAGGAAAATTATCACTGGATTAGAATTAATGCACGAATTTTCTTTTGGACATCAGATGAATCTGTTCGTATGATATCTTATCGTAAAAATATAGATGAAGAGAAAAATAGAGAATTGTTACTCCTTGAACGTTCTCAACGTGATTCTCTTACTGGTCTTTACAATAAGGGGGTAACAGAGGAATTTATTAGTTCATTTTTAGAAAATAAAAATAATCAAGATTCAGAACATGTTTTTCTAATATTTGATATTGATGATTTTAAAAATGTAAATGATAAGTATGGTCATGCATTTGGAGATTTTATTATAAGTGAGTTTGCATTGGAGTTGAAATCTCAATTTCGTGAGGATGATATTGTAGGGCGTATTGGTGGAGATGAGTTTGTGGTATTAATAAAAAACTTTAACACCAATAACTATGTACTTGTAGATAAATTAGAGCGTTTTTGTTCTAAAATTAACCAAAAAAGATTTGCTGGACATATGGAGTTTTCTATTACATGTAGTATTGGGGTAGCGATGTATCCTGAACATGGTTATGTATATTCTGAGTTATATGAAAAAGCAGACCAAGCACTTTATTATGCAAAAAGTCATGGAAAAAATTCTTATCATGTATTTTCAGATGATTCTGCTGATAGCATGTCATTTCACATAGACCCTAGAGATATAAAGGTATTATTAGAAATGGCTACTGATGGTGTTGTCAAATTTGCTTGCATGGAGAATTTGAAATTACTTTATTTTAATCAAAAAATGCTTGAATTCACTGGATATTCTGCACAATCTGTTTCATCTGAAGATTTTGATGTTCTTTCACCAGTATTACAAGATGACTTGCAAATAGTGACTGATACATTGGAAAAAGCAATTTCTAAAAGAGAAACTTTTGAAGTAGTTTTCCGCTTCTGCCATACAGATGGTCATGTTTTTCCTGTAAGAATGCAAGGTAAGTTTGTAAACGAATTATATCAAAATCGTTATCCTGTTTTTTATGCGATTTATACAGATATATCAAACCTTAATCTTATATCAGAAGATAAAAATTAAACATTATAGTAAAATAAAAAAATTAATATAATAGTATCAACATGTAAAGATTATAAATAAAACCTGCTAATAAAAATAGATAGTTTTTTGGCAGGTTTTTAAATTTTTTAATAATAAATTTTTATGTTTTTAGACGATAAAGTTTGGCATTTTAAAGACATTACTTATCATTTTAAAAATTAATTATGAAATTTATTATTTACATAAAACATTTTATAAGAATAAGTATCTATACTTATTGCAACTTTTCTTCAAAAGTTTTGTATTTATTTGTATTTATTTTGAATTTATTTACTAAATTTGCCTATAAAAAGTATATATAAAAATATAGTTCAAAATGGTATAATTAAGTATAACAGAAGGAGGTAATGTAAGTGAGCCAATACATAAATATAAACTCTCAGTTAGACGCCCTAAAATTGAAAGAATTCGAGAAATTATTTTACGGAGATATCAATGAGGACGTTAAAGTAGTGCCAAAAGTTACTCCTTTTAAAGGAATAAATACTGATTTGTTGTATGTTAAAGATGGAAAAATTTTATTTATAAAATTTATGGATACAACAGAAGATATATTTTTTATTTTGGAAGAAGAGTTACTTGAAGTTATGAATGAGGAATATGAGCTTTTGAAACTAAAAATGGGACAAAAGAATAGAAATATAAGCTATAATTACGTTTACATTATGCCATATGTTGAAGTAGAAGAAGCATATGAGTTTGGAGAATTTGTTAATAATAATATAATAGATAAAAATAAGCTTCAAGATATAATGAATAAAGGTTCACTAGATGAATTTCTTAGTGAAAAAAACGATGAAATAAATTTAAATTTATTTTTATTAGATATATGCTCAGAGTACTATATAATAAATGATAAACTTCATTTAAATGAAAAATTTAAAAAGATTTCTTTCTATAATGATGACTATAAGTATACAGCAACTATGATGGAAGAAGTTCAAATTAAAGATGCTGTTTCTATTAAATATGGAAATACACTTATTGAAGGTGGTTCTGGTATAGGAAAGACAGCAATTATGCTTTCAAGAGCTATAAAGCTAGCAAAAGTATATCCACATCATAAATTAATCATATTTACACATACAAAGCAATTATGCAATGAGCTTCGAGAGAGGATAGAGCTATTGTATAAAGATAATAATAATTTAGAAGTCCATACATTTAGTTCTTTTATATTTAAACTCGCTAAAAAATACAACTTAATTGTAGACTACAATATGTTAAAAAATGATTATGAAAAAACTTTTAATAATCTAGTAAAACAAGCACAGAACATTATAAAAAATAAAAATATGTTTAAAGCTATTTTCGTAGATGAAGCAGAAAGTTTTTTAGATTATGAGATAGATTTTATAAGAGAGTTTTTATATAAAACCAAATTTATATTTAATGTGTGTTCTTGTAATTCTTTGAATATCTCTAATAGATTAAATATATTTAAAACGTTATATAGCAATATAGAGTTTGATGATAAGCTTATCTTAAGCAGAAATTATAGACAAGCTAAAGAAATTGTAGATTTTTCAAATAAATTTTCAAATAATTCTAACTCATATATTAATGAATTAAGACCAAATACAAAGTTTAATACTTTTTTTAATACTGAAGCACTTAGAAGTGGTAATAAATCTGTTGATATAATAAAGGTAAGTGACCTTGATGACCAGATAAGTTCTGTAATATGGGAAATTGAGTACCTGATAGGTAAAAAGGGGCTTGATTATTCTGAAGTTGCTATTGTATATCCTTACAATAAGAAAAAGTTAAAAAGTGGAAAAACTATTTATTTTCAATACATGCTAAAAAAAGCTTTAGAAGAAGCAAAAATTCCTTATATATGTGCAGAAGACAATCTGACAAATATAAGTAAGAAGGTAGGAACTACAATAGCAAATATATATTCTATAAAGAACTTGGAATACAAAGCAGTGATAATATGTGAGCTAGAAATGTTATACAATCAAACTATAAATGATACAGAGCAAGATTACCAAGTAAATGACTTTGTGGGAGATTTAAATAAGGTTTATTTGGCTATGAGTAGAGCAACTGATTATTTAAGTATAGTAACAACTTTTAATGAAGATGCAAGTGATATAATAAGAATTATCACAGAATCAAAAGAGAACTAGAAAAAACTTCTATAAGTAAATTAAAAGAGACTGAGATGTGTAAAATAAATTTTACCAATTCAGTCTCTTATTTTCTTAATCCACTTTTCCAATATTATTAAGAGGTAAAAGTCTTACCATAACCTTACCAAGAATTTCATCCTCATCAACCATACCTACATCAGGAAATCTACTATCATTACTGTTTTCTCTATTATCTCCCATCGTAAATAGTTTACCTTTTGGAACAACTGTATCTATATCTCCAGAAGTGTAATTATTGTGTATATATGGTTCATTTAACAACTTTCCATTTACATATACTTTGGAATCTGATATTTTTATACTGTCACCTTCAGTAGCTATAACTCTTTTTATTAAGTCTTTTTTCTTTCCTGTATCGCCATCAACTAAATTGGTTTTAAAAACGACAATATCGCCTTTCTCAGGTTTACCAACTCTGTATGATATTCTATTTAAAATTAGATAGTCTTTATCGTCTAAAGTAGGATACATTGATTCTCCACTGACAATAGAAGGTCTTATAAATTGTAGGATTACAAATGCAAGTACAATAGCCATAGCTATTGACTTAGCCCAATCAAATATTTCTTTTTTAACACTCATAATTTTTCTCCTTATCATTTGTTATTAAATTAGAATAGAAAGAAATAAGCAAGAACAATTATACCCAAGACTATTCTATAATAACCAAAGACTTTGAAGTCATGTTTTTTGATATAGTCCATAAAGAATTTAATAACTACAATTGAAACAATAAATGCTACTATAGAACCAACACCTAAAATAAGCCATTCAAATCCACTAAATCCAAATCCAGCTTTTAGAAGCTTTAATGCACTAGCTCCAAGCATTGTAGGGATAGCCAAGAAGAATGAAAATTCTGCAGCTACATATCTAGAAGCACCAAGTAACACTGCACCTATTATAGTTGAACCAGACCTAGATGTACCTGGTATAAGAGCTAAACATTGGAATAATCCTATACAAAGAGCTAACTTATATGTAACTTGAGAAAAATCCTTATACTTAGGTCTTTTATTTCTCTTTTCAAGTCCTATCATTATTATACCATATACAATAAGAGCAATAGCAACTACTGTTGAATTGAAGAATAATCTATCTATATCATCTTCAAAAAGTATTCCAATAACTCCAGATGGTATAACTGCAATTATAACCTTAAGCCATAAGCGAACTGTTTCTTTTTTTTGTTTAATATTCTTTGAGCTATCAAAAGGATTTAACTTTTTAAAGAATATAACAAGTACTGCTAATATTGAACCAAATTGAATTACAACCAAAAATGTACTTATAAATGTATCTGAAAAATTCAATTTTATAAACTCATCAACTAATATCATATGCCCTGTACTACTTACTGGTAGCCATTCTGTGATTCCTTGAACTATTCCTAAAATGACTGCCTTAAAAACTTCAAGCAAACTAAATGTTTCCAAACCAAAATACCTCCAATACAAATTTATAGTAGCATATTTTATTCATATATTAACAAAAAAATGCCACCTTTTACTAACTTATAATACCATAGTACTGTGTAGTGCACAATGGAAGATTGATATTTTCATAAAACCTTCATAATTTAACAAAGTAAAGTTAGAGCTTATCTATTGAATAAGGGGTATATTTGAAGGGGAAATATATGGTATAGTAAAAGTATAACGATTTTATTTTATGGGAAGGAAAGGAGTTATTATGTATAGTACAAAAATACTAGATGATTATGAGTACGAAACCTTTAATGTTTTTTCTACAAAATTAAACCCAAATACAAAACACGATTATTTATCAAAGGTTATACTGTTTAAAGAGTTCTTAAAAGGGAAAGAATTGATTTATGCGACAAAAGAAGATTGTAAAAATTTTGTAGACTATATACAGACCAAATATGCAAAATCAACTTGTGAAAAGATATATAGTTATTTACATAGTTTTTATAACTTCTTAAAGAAAGAAGGATACATAGATATAAATCCATTTAGGTATGTAGAGAAACCAACAGTAACAAGAATAAAAACAAAAGATGATGTCCTAAGTATACAAGAAATAAATAAACTTATAGGTATTTTACCAAAATTAAATATAAGAGATAGAGTAATAATAGTCTGTCTAGTTACTACTGGGTGTTTATTAAATGAATTGGTTAGCTTGAAGTGGAAAGACCTTATGGTAGATGAAAACGATAACTCGTACGTGAGACTGGGAAAAGGAAGAAAAGAGAGGGTAGTTAAGTTACATCCATACTTCTTTAAACTATTAGAAGATTATAGGAATTATTCTGGGCTTCCTGAGGTAATAATACCTAATGATGACTTTATTTTTACTACTCAAAAAAGTAATTCTATAACAGATAGAAATGTCAGACTTATAGTCAAAAAAGCTTTAGATTTAGCAGGGCTTTCTCAATATTCAGCAAGAGACTTTAGACATTCATTTGCAGCAATAAGTTTAAGACTTGGAGCAGATGAAAGTGATGTAAAAAATCAACTTGGTTGGAGTGACAAATACTATGCAATTAGATATAAATATGTATTAAATTTTGTCGATAGCGAAATAGTGGATTATCTTATTGAAAAAGATAATTTAGATATAAATAAAAAATAGTAATAAATAAAAAATACTATATATAAATGTGAACAAAAAATAAAAAAGCCTTGTTATAGTTCGTGAAATTATATATAATTATTTATGTACTAATTTGTACACACTAATCACATGACAAAAGATTTAAGGAAGGTGCTAAATAATGATAGATAATAAATATACTACGTACTCAAATCCACTTACAGATAGATACTGTAGCAAAGATATGAGCTATATATTTTCTCCACAATTTAAATTTTCTACATGGAGAAGACTATGGGTTGCTCTTGCAGAAGGTGAACATGAGTTAGGAATAAATATAACTGAAGAACAATTAGATGAGCTAAGAGCTAATATAGATAATATAAATTTTGACGAAGCTAGAAAAATAGAGAAAGAAGTGAGACATGATGTAATGTCTCATGTAAAAGCATATGGTTTACAGTGTGAAAAAGCCAAAGGAATAATACATTTAGGGGCAACATCTGCATATGTTGGAGATAATACAGATGTTATACAAATGAATGAAGCTTTAAAACTTCTAAGAGTAAAGCTTGTAAACTTAATAAATAATTTAAAAGAATTTGCACTTAAGTATAAGGATATGCCAGCTCTTGGGTTTACACATTTTCAAGCAGCACAACTTACAACAGTAGGTAAAAGAGCTTGTTTATGGGCTCAAGATTTAATACTTGATTTGGAAGATTTGAATTACAGAATAGATAATATGAAATTAAGAGGAGTTAAAGGAACTACTGGTACTCAAGCAAGTTTTTTAAGCTTATTTGAGGGAGACCATGAAAAAGTGAAAGAGTTAGATAAAAAAATCTGCAAAAAGATGGGATATAATTCTTCTTATGCAGTAAGTGGACAAACATATACTAGAAAATTAGACTATCAAGTGATAAGTATATTATCAGGGATAGCTCAAAGTATGCATAAAATGACTAATGATATAAGACTTTTACAAAGTTTAAAAGAATTAGAAGAGCCATTTGAAAAGAATCAAATAGGTTCATCAGCAATGGCTTATAAGAGAAATCCAATGAGAAGTGAGAGAATAGCATCTTTATCTAAGTATATAATCTCTGAATCTTTAAGTCCTGCAATGGTACAAGCTACTCAATGGTTAGAGAGAACATTAGATGATTCAGCTAATAAGAGATTAGCTATACCTCAAGCTTTTATGGCAGCAGATGCAATACTTGAAATAGGCATAAATGTAACTGATGGTTTAGTAGTATACGAGAATATGATAAATAAACGTGTAAATGAGGAACTTCCTTTTATGGCTACAGAAACAATACTTATGGAAGCTGTAAAAAGAGGTGGAGATAGACAAGAGTTACATGAGATAATAAGAGAATACTCTATGAAAGCTGCATATAGAGTTAAACATGAAGGTAAGGATAATAATCTAATTGAGCTTATAATGAATGATGATTCATTTAAAATGAGCAAAGAAGAAATATTATCTATAATGGACCCAAAAAACTTTATAGGTAGAGCACCAGAACAAGTTGTGGAGTTTGCAAATGAAGTTGTAGAACCAGCTATAAAAGATTATAAAGAAGATTTAGGAAAAGTAGATGTGGATTTAAGAGTATAGAAGTATACAGATAAAATATAATCAAAAATGGCTATCTTATTTATAAATAAGATAGCCATTTTAATGGGCTAGCGTCTGCTCTTCATCGCTATGAAGAGTTCTTCCTTATTTACTATACCATGAATTAAAGAAAATAGCTATATAAATAGTGTTTAATAAGAATAATATAAATAAAATTAAATAAAATAATAAGATTACTAATTAAATTTAAACATTCAGTAAAAACTATTGTGCTTGCAATATTTTTAATGTAAACTGAAATAAAGTTATTTAGATAATTTAATAAATTTAAAAACAACCGAGGTGATTGTATGAACTACGTAGTAAAAGATACCATAAGTTTTCTAGTAAAAACATTTCCTAAGATTTATTCTAGCCTATACTTAGAGGACCTAAAAAAATTTGCACCAGACTATAATGTAAATAAAACACAATTAAGAGCATTAGTATTTATAAAAAATTATGGAGTAATAAGTATGACTGATTTATGCTCTAAATTAAATATAGAAAAAGGCAGTTTAACTAGTATGGTTGATGATTTAACTGAAAAGAAATATGTAACAAGAGAAAGAGACTTAGTTGATAGAAGAAAGTATTTAATTGATATTACTGAAGAAGGGGGCAATATAGCTTCTGATTTTATGGATAAATTAAGTGATGGTCTAGGAGAAAAGCTTTCTAAATTGACTGAAGAAGATAGAAGAAAGTATTTAGAGGCAATAAATACTCTTCAATATATATTAAATAAAGAAGAATTTAAATAGAAAAAATATCCCCTCTTCAAATAACATCTGAAAAGGGGATATTTTTATATCATTAAATTTATATAAATTAATATTTCAAGAATTTATTTGTGTAAAGCTACATATTGCTCTAAACCTTCTTTTAATAATGTAGCAGCTCTATGAAGGTCAGTTTCATTTAGGATGTAAGCCAATCTTATTTCGTCACGTCCTAAACCTGGAGTAGCATAGAATCCTTCAGCAGGGCAAACCATAACTGTTTCATTGTTTTTGTTGAATTCTTTTAACATCCAGATTGTGAAATCTTCTGCATTTTCAACTGGTAATTTAGCAACTATATAGAAAGCACCAGTTGGTTTCTTACATATAACACCATCAACTTTCATTAATTCATTGTATAATACATCTCTTCTTTTTTTGTATTCTTCATTAACTTCTTTGAAATAAGAAACTGGAGTTTTGTATAATTCAACAGCTCCTATTTGCTCTAATGTAGGAACACAAAGTCTTCCTTGACATAATTTAAGTATTTGAGCGATAAGACCTTTATTTTTACAAGCGATAGAACCAATTCTAGCACCACAAGCACTGTATCTTTTAGAAACACTGTCTATTATGATAACTCTATCTTGTACACCTTCTAAGTTACCACAGCTTGTGTACTCAAGTCCATCATAAACAAATTCTCTATAAACTTCATCTGCTATTATCCATAAATCTTTTTCTTTAGCTATTTCAGCTAGGATATTAAGTTCTTCTTTTGTATAGATTGCACCAGTTGGATTTCCTGGATTAGAAAGAATTATAGCTTTAGTTTTATCATCCACTTTAGACATTATTTCTTCTTTAGATGGAAGGTGGAAACCGTTTTCTGCTTTTGTTGTAACAGCATTAACTTCTACATTTACACATTGACCAAATCCATTGTAGTTAGTGTAGAATGGTTCTGGAACTAATAGATTATCCCCTGGGTCACAAACTGCCATCATAGTGAAAAGTAAAGCTTCACTACCACCATTAGTTACTAGTAATTCATCTTTTTCAAAATGCATATCATAAGTTTTATAATAGTTTTGAAGTGCCTCTAATAATTCTGGAATACCTTCTGATGTAGCATATTCTAAGACTTCACTATCAAAGTTTTTAACAGCATCAAAAAACCCTTTAGGAGTTTTTATATCTGGTTGTCCTATGTTTAAGTGATATACTTTGATTCCTCTATCTTTTGCTGCTTGTGCAAATGGAACAAGTTTTCTGATTGGAGAGGCCTGCATTGCACTAACTCTGTTTGAATAATTCATTTTAATACCCCCTATTTAATTTAAATACGTATATTGTATTATGTAAATTGTATGTTTGAATACAAGACATCTTTACAAGATAATAATAACATACTTATAGGTAAAAATCATCAAAAAAAATTAATATAGCTCTAAAATAAACTTTTAACAAATTACAGTGAAATACCTGTGTCCATGCCAATAAATTATACATCGGTAAATTAATTTATGATAAGATAATGTTTTGGTGTATAGATAGTAATTTTTTGTTATAATCCTCTATTTATAGATAAAAATATATAAGGGTAAATACGCAAATTTATAAAAAATATTATAAATTTATTTAACAGATACGATAAATATCATATAATTATATTAAAGGCTATTAACTAAGAGGTGTTAATTATGAAAGAATTAAGAATAGATCCAATTACTAATGATGTTGTTATATTTGCTACTGATAGATTGAAAAGACCTTTGGACACAGCAGATATACCAAATGAAGATGAAGAGACTAAGGAATATGAAGAAGGATGCCCATTTTGTAAGGGAAATGAGGCTTATGCAACTGATACACTATTTGAAATAGAGGGTGAAGAAGGGTGGCTTGTGAAGTCTATTTATAATAAATTTCCTATAATTGATGATATGGCAAGAGATGTATATGGTATTCATGAAGTGATGATAGAGAGCGATAAACATAATAGTAATTTTTATAACATGAATCAAAAAGAATTTGAAGATGTTTTTTTTATGTATAGAGACAGATTTAGAGAAATGTCGAAAAATGACAAAGTAGAGTATGTTAGTATCTTTAAAAACTTCTTGAGAAAAGCTGGGGCATCTTTAATGCATCCACATGCTCAGATACTGTCTATGTCTTTTATTCCTCCTGAAATTACTAATGAATTACTAGTTTCAAAAGAGTATTATGATAGTAATAATAGCTCTTTGTATGATGATTTAATAGAAAATGAAATAAATTTAAATACAAGAGTTGTTTATAATGGAGAAGCTTTTATAGTGCTTGTTCCATATGCAACTAAATATAGTGGAGAAGTAAGAGTAATATTTAAAGATAAAATAAAATTTGATGAGTTAAATGATAATAATGTAAAAGAACTTTCCATAATATTTGAGAAGTTATTTAAGAAACTGTACAATGTCAATGGATATATGCCATTTAACTTATGTATTCACACTCATCCAACAAATATTGAAACAAAATCATATTTTAATGTTCATATGCATATAATCCCAAGAAAATATAATTTTGGAGGATTCGAGCTTGGAACAAATATGTATGTTTCCTCAATAATCCCTGAAGAGTTAACAAAAAAATTAAAAATTGATTAAAATATATATTTTTAAGGTATTAAGTAAATAGTAATTTTTAGATAAAATTATAGTGTCGTGTTGTTAAAATAAAAACAAATGAAAAAATTAAAAGAAATTTACTGTTTAGATGAGGAGTATAATATGAAATTTATATCATGGAATGTTAATGGAATAAGAGCTTGTGTTGGGAAAGGATTTTTAGACTTTTTCAAAGAGGTTGATGCAGATATATTTTGCTTACAAGAAACTAAATTACAAGAAGGACAAATAGAATTAGATTTACCAGGATATTTTCAATACTGGAATTATGCTGAGAGAAAAGGTTATTCAGGCACTGCTATATTTACAAAAAAAGAGCCTTTAAAAGTAATGTATGGAATAAATATAGAAGAACATGATAAGGAAGGTAGAGTCATAACTCTAGAATTTGAAGATTTTTATTTTGTCACTGTATATACACCAAATTCTCAATCTGAGTTGAAGAGATTAGAATATAGAACTAGATGGGAAGATGATTTTATAGACTATTTAGTTAAATTAGATAATCAGAAGCCTGTAATTGTATGTGGGGATATGAATGTTGCACATACAGAGATAGATTTAAAAAATCCTAAAAATAATATGAAAAATGCAGGTTTTACTAAGGAAGAAAGAGAAAAATTTTCTAAACTATTAGATAGTGGGTTCATAGATACATATAGATACTTTAATCCTGATAAAGAAGGTGTCTATAGTTGGTGGTCATATAGATTTAATGCAAGAAAAAACAATGCAGGATGGAGAATAGATTATTTTTGTGCATCTAAGAAATTAGAAGATAGATTGATAGGTGCAAATATTCACACTGAAGTACTAGGTTCAGACCATTGTCCAGTTGAATTAGAGATAAAATAAAGATTAATAAGGATAAAAATTGGGCTGTAGATATACATTTAAAGATGATTATGTTTTAATCTACATGCCTATTTTTAACCTAAGTAAATTCTATTTGTTTTTTCTTTGAGTAGCATTTTCTAATGCAAATTGATTTGTTTTTCCCATGTTATAAGCTAAGTTAATAATTCTTTTCTCATCTTTACTCAATTCACGATTTAAAATCTTCCTAAATTCATCAAATAACTTATCATAATCAACTTTCTTTTTATTAGAATATTTTATAGTTTTAGGTCTAATGCTTGTATACACATATATATCTGGCACTATACTTGGATTGTATATATTAATAAAGACCTTAGCAGTATAGTATGCATCGTTTAAAGCGTTGTGATAAGACATTTTTTCATCGAGTTGCAATAAGGAAATAGCATTTTGTAACCCAATACTTTTTCCTGCTGGGTTATTGAAATATTTAGATGCATGCTGTTGAATATTAATATAAGACTTAGGTAAGGTATTTGATGCTAGCTTATGGTAATTAATGTTCCTGTACAATTCCTTTAAATCTCCAGCTCCCCATACACATAATATAGGGTCTTGTGATGATATAAATTTTATGAACTTGTTGTAAACTTCAGGAAAAGTAGGTGAACCATTAAAATCAGAATCTTTAATATTAGTCATGCGACTAATAAAAGGGTGTATTTCTTTGTATATTGTAGGCTTCACATAGCTATTAAATGTATCTATTATATTGAATTTAGAATCCAATTTAATTGCTCCTATTTGTATGATTTCAAAAGGACACTTTTCATTGGATACAGTCTTGTTAAATTTTTTATCAAATCCTTGATTAAATTCCAAATCGAAAATTATGTATTCCATAAAGTTTATCTCCTAAATTTTTTTATTATTGCTACTATAGATTATATTATAAGTCAAATTAAATTTTTAAACAAAAATACTTTTATTTTAGTATACCCTATATTTATAAAAATGTTAAACTATTGTATGTAGAATATTTTTTCCAATAAAAAATATTGCGAACTTTTTGTACTTGATATATAATAATATAAATAAAAACACGAATAAAATACGAATATTTTGCAAGAAAAATTCATAAATGTAAGTAAAAATGAATTTTATCTTGTATTTAACAAAATAAAATTTACATAAAAATTATGGGAGAGTGAAAACATGGATAGTCTATTATATGTAATAGAGAAAGATAAACATACTAATGAAGAAATAAGAGAAATCCTAAAAAACAATAAAAATATAAGATTTGTTTCCTTAATGGGTGTTGACTTAGGGGGAAATGCAACAGATGAAAAGATTCCTGTAGAAATATTTTTAGAAGATATAGATAAATTTTTAGAATCAGCTATACAGACTGATGGTTCGAGTGTTGAACTTTATAACATAGCGACATTAAATAATGCAAAAGTTGATTTAATGCCAGATAAAAGTTGTCATTGGTATGTAGATTACAATATGGAATATATAGACGAAGAAGTAGGTTTACCTGTTGGAACATTAAAGATACCTGCATTTTTAATACATGATAACAAAAAAGTATGTTCAAGAGGAGTGCTTCAAAAAGCAGACAAGTATTTCAAAAAATCTATGTTTGAGATATTTAGAGAATACCCACATGTATTAAATAATATAGGAATAGATTCAGTAGATGATATAGAAGAAATAATGTTAACAGCAGCTACAGAACTTGAGTTTTGGGTTAATACTCCTGAAGATAAAGCTGACTTAGAGAAATTATATGTATCACAAAGCCTAAAAGAGCAATACTGGAAAAGAACTCATGGTATTATAAGAACTTGCTTAGAGCAAAGTTTGATAATACTTCAAAAACTAGGTGTAAGCCCTGAAATGGCTCATAAAGAGGTTGGAGGGATACAAAGTTCTATTAGTATAGATGGAAGAACAAATCATGCTATGGAGCAACTAGAGGTTTCTTGGAAGTTTTCTACACCATTACAAGCAGCAGATAATGAATTATTAGTAAGAGACGTTATAGAAGATGTATTTACATCACATGGACTAGAAGTTACGTTTAAAGCAAAACCAATTCATGGAGTTGCAGGAAGTGGTGGACATACACATGTAGGAGTAAGTGCAAGACTAAAAGATGGAAGTATCAGAAATCTATTTGCCCCAAAAGATTTAAAAGAAGATTATCTAAGTGAACTAGGATATGGGGCCCTTATGGGACTTCTTTACAATTATGAAGTATTAAATCCAATTGTAACAGCTTCTAATGATGGATTTAATAGATTAGTTCCTGGATTTGAGGCACCTGTATGCATAGTTACATCTTTAGGTCATAGTTATGAGATTCCATCAAGAAATAGGTCAGTACTTGTTGGATTAATAAGAGACATGAAAAATCCAAAGACTGTAAGATTTGAATTAAGATCACCAAGTCCTTTATCTAATACATACCTAGTAATAGCAGGGTGTTATCAGACAATGTTAGATGGTATAAAAGCAGCAGCTAAGAGTGGTCTTAGTACAAAAGAACTTGAAAAAGAATTGTCTAAAAATGTAGGTGAAGAAGGATTCTATTTAGAAAAAGATAGAGCATATAGAGATGAAAATGATGTATTTGAGCATTATAGCTTAGAAGAAAGAAATGCAAGATTTGGAACTCCTCCAGCTACAGTTTATGAAAATATGAAAAATTTAGAAATATATGCTTCAAAATTAAAATCTTTAAAACAAGGTGATGTATTTACTGATAGTATAATAGAATCATTTAAGGTTGGAGCAATAGATAAGTGGCAAAAAAAATTAAAAACTAGAATAATAGAGGCTGGAATACAAAAGATAAGAAGTATTGTCAAAATACACACAAAAGAAAATATGGATGCACTTGATGAAGTGGTTTGGAATTCAATATCAGATTTGAAGTTCAACATTATGAAGGACACTTTAACTAGAGAATCTCTATTTACTAGAGTAAGAGAAGCTGTGGAAAATAAAGATTATCAGACTGCTTCAGATTTACAAATAGAATTAAAAAGAAGTATGGAAGAAATACAACAACTGTATATGCAATACAAGAAAAATATATACTAAGATAAATTAGTAACTTGATTCTAATATTATAAAGGCAATCGAGTATGCTTAGGTCATTTTGAGTAAAATCTCAAATATGAAAGCATACTTGATTGCCTTTGGTTTTATTATTTTAAGTTTTATAATAACATACTAATTGTAATGAGTATCTATTAATTCTGAGATATAATCAGCAATTTCATCTGGGTGAATGACTGTTTTAAACTCTTCTAAATTTTTCTTCATAAAGTTTATTATAGAATCAAATTCATTTGATACTAATTTATAAAATATATTCTTAAGGTCTAAGTCATCACTATAAATCATCCCAAGTCCTTTATCTATTATAAACTTAGCATTTTCAATCTCTTGTCCGACCTTTGGCATTTTTACAAGTACTGGAGTTTGTGACTGGATAGCTTCAAATATAGTTGCTCCTCCAGGTTTAGTTAACATTAAGTCACATTCTCTTATTAGATTATACATATCATTTACAAATCCAAGTACTTTTATATTTTTTAAAGGTTTTTTATAAGTTAATGTGTCATATAATTTTTTGTTTTTGCCTGTAACTATTGTAATTTCTATAGAATCAATATGTTCTTCAATAAATTCGTCTATCCAATGCATAAAATCCTCATCTATATCGAACAGACCTCGTCCTCCTCCAAGAAGTAGTAATCTGTATTTATCATGACGGAGTTCTTTACTTTCAATTTGGAATCTCTTATCTACAGGAACACCAGTAACCTTTATAGAGTCTGGATTTATCCCCTTTTGAAAAAATCTATTTTTTATTTCAGGAGATGGAACAAAATACAAATCTGTATGCTCAAAAACCCACTCCATACTATCTACAACATCTGTTATAACTGTAAGTGTTGGTATATTTATATCAGGATTTTTTATCTTAAAATTATTTACACAAGCAGCTGCTAGTGGAAATGTAGAGATAATTAAATCTGGATTTATATCAGAAATATACTCAGAAAGTTTAGGTGTATATAATTTATGAGAGAAATCATGTCTTGAATCAAACGATTTCTTAAAATAATAATAGTAATTATATAATCCTGGAGTATATTTTGTATTGTTCTCATAAAGTTTTACCATAGGCTTATTCATCATAGGTATACTTGCATTTATAAAATTTTGTATAACAACATTGTAGTTACTATATTTTTCAATAATGCATTCTTTTACTGCTTTTGCAGCACTTATATGGCCAGCACCAAATTGAGCAGTTAAGATTAATATTGTTTTATCTTCTTTCGTTTTAGCCAATTTATCACCACTTTCATAAAATATATCTGATTAGAGTATTATACATTTATAGAAGAATTTAATCAACAATAATATTTAAAAATAACTATTGTGTAAGACATAGTACTGTGTTATTATGAAAATATAAGAAGTTTTAACATAGTACCTTGTAAAACACAATACTGTGTATTTAAAGAAAGGATGGAGTATATGAACACACAATTTAGAAAGGGTGTTTTAGAAATTTGTGTACTTGCACTAATATCTAAAAAGGATATGTATGGATATGAAATAGTACATAATATCTCTAAAGTAATAGATGTAAATGAAGGAACAATATATCCTATTCTAAGAAGACTTACAAAAGATTTGTATTTCGAAACATATATACTAGAATCTAATGAAGGTCCTGCTAGAAAATACTATAGAATAACTTCACTAGGAAAAGAAAATTTATCCAATCTAATGGAAGAGTGGAGAGAATTTGTAAAGGCTGTTGAGATTTTAATAAGTGAAGATGAGGGAGGTAATGAACTTGAATAAAACTGAGTTTCTTGAAATTTTAAAGGATTATCTAAAAAAAGATTTTTCTGAGAGCGAAGTTAATGATATATTGAGAGATTATGAAGAGTATTTTGTAGATGGTCTTATAGAAGGAAAGAGTGATATGGAGATAATAGCATCACTTGGTTCACCAAAATCTATAGCAAGAGAACTTATCTTACAGACTAAAGAAAAAGATACTGAAGAAGAAAAAATAATAAATACAGATGTTTTAAACGATAAATTTAGTAAATTTAAGTCAGATATGAAAAAGGGTTATTCTATCTTAAAAGATGAGGCTAAAGAAAAATACAACAAATCAAAGGAAAATATAAATGATAAGCTTACACCAAGTATAGAAGAAGGTGTTGGAGGTTTATCTAGGCAAGTTATAAAGGTATTATTAGTAGCATTATCTTTATTCTTAATTATTCCAGCATTCGCATTCGTATGTGCAATTGTATCTGTCGCTATTGGATTAATATGTACATTGATTGCTTTTGTTATATCAATTCCATTTGTGATTAAGTTTATAACAATGGTTCCAGATATTACGATGTTTTGTATATTTGCGATTATAGCATTTGTAGGACTTGAAATACTTGCATGGCAAATTTTACTGTTTGTTATAAAATTAGGGAAACAGTTGCTAGGTAGCTATATAAATTGGATAAAGAGAAAAAATATTTATATAAATGCAAATGAAAAAATGGAAAAAAGAAATAAAGATATTTTAAGAGATAAAGACTTGAATAAAGATATTAATGAAGATTTATATAGTAATGACTATTATAATACAAAAGAAGAAAGTATTAAAAAAACTGATGATTATGATGATAGTATAAACTTTGAGGCAATGTATAAGGATTTTGAAGATTTAGATGATAAGAAAGGAGAAGATAAACATGAATAAGAAACTTGCCATATTTGCTGCAGTATTATTGGTAATAGGCATAATTGGAACGACATGGTCAGGTATTTTAGTTATGCCAAGCTTAATAAACTTTGGGCTAGAAAAGGAAGCTGAATTTAAAAAAGAAAATAAACTTTATCAAGAAAAAGTAAATATTGACAAGTTAGATGTATCTGTTGACAATATAAATATTACGATAAAGAAACATGCAAGTGAAGATGTGCGTGTAACAACAAAAGGAAATAATGAGTTTTACAAGTATAATGTTACTTTAAAAGATAAAACGTTAGTGGTAAAAGGTGAAAGAAAATATGAAAATCAGCTTAAAAGGATTAAAAATTTCGACCAATTACTAAATACATCTATAGATAATATGTTTTCACATGATTATAGAGAACTTGTAATATATGTACCAAATAATGTAGACGTAAATGTATCAAGTGTAAGTTCATATTTATTGGTATATGATAATGTAGCTTCAAAT
The DNA here is from genome assembly GCF_045900275.1 of Clostridioides sp. GD02367. Taxonomy (NCBI): domain Bacteria; kingdom Bacillati; phylum Bacillota; class Clostridia; order Peptostreptococcales; family Peptostreptococcaceae; genus Clostridioides; species Clostridioides sp. GD02367. Next base: position 308,136 of record NZ_JBJODK010000004.1, read on the forward strand.
AATATAACATATAAGACTTCTTATGGAAGCTTTGGAAGAGTTATAACAGAAAATAATGTAAATAAATTAGAGACTTTGAATTTAATATCTAATAGTAATATTGACTTATCAACAAAGTCAATTTTAGGTGTTAAAAATGTAAATATAGAATCAGAATCATTAGATATATCTTCAGAATATGAAGATGTGTTTATAAATAATGTAGAAGATTATATACCTGAAAATGTAAATATAAATGAAAAAATAAGTAGAAATTCACATTATGATAATGAATTTAATTTAGATTCTAATTTGCCAATTGCTAAGCATCTGAATATAGAAGTTCCAAATTCTAAGGTAAGTCTTAATTTACCAGTAGATAAGTATAAATTTAATTGTGATATAAAGGCAAAAGAAGTAATAGAAGAATTTAATAATGATGAAGAGTATAGTAGCGATGAAGAATATAGTAATGATTCGTCTGACTATGAACATAGTAATAAGTATAAAAATATTAGAGAAATAAAAGGGCTTTTGAATAAAAATATGTCGAATTTAGAACAAGAATATACTATAAAAATAAATTCAAATCGATTAGAACTGTAAAAAATTTACTACAATAATTGATAAATTGGCTTAAAAGTATAAAAATATAATCTATACTATGGTATAATAAGTATCGAAAGAGAATTAGGAGAGGGATACTTATGAATAAAATAGCAGTAAGTTTTTTAATAATTGCTACTACTTTATCGAGTACAGCATGTATGGATTATAGCATCAGCACAGTTGAATTGGTTGATTCTAATGAGTCAGCAGTTGTAAAGAAGGATGAGAGTGTCGAAGAAGAAGCAACTAGTAAAATAATTAATCCTAAGACTACTACTAAAATACCCATAGAGATAATTTCAAAAGATGATAAAATAGTAAAATACTTACAAATTGATGTAGAAAGTACACTTAAAGATAAGTTACAATTAATCTTAGATACATTATCAAATGAATATTTTAATGGTTTAGATATGGAAGTAGAAGTTAAGGAAAAAGACAGACTCGTTAGAATAAGTTTAATAGAACCAGATAAAAAAAGTAGGGTTTCTTGGAAAGACGATTATTTAAATGAACAAAATATAAAATATACTATAAACAATATTATCAAAAATGTCATCCAAGAAGATGATGATAGTATCTGGATTGAAGAAGTAGAAATATACTATAATGGAAAATTAATAGAGTTAATATAAAAAATGATGTGTTTAAAAAAACACATCATTTTTTTTATTAATTTTTAATCCTTATAAAATCCTTATATTTATGATTTAGAATGATTCTTGTAAACAAGTTCGATAAAAGAAAGGATGAAAATTATGAGTAATTATATTTTAGAGTTAAGGGGAGTTACTAAAAAGTTTAAGAATGAGGTTGCAGTTGATAATATTTCAATAAAAATTAGACCTAATTCTATTTACGGATTATTAGGGCCAAATGGAGCTGGAAAGTCTACTTTATTAAAAATGATAACTGGGATTTTAAATGCGACTTCAGGAAAAATAATGTTTGAGGGACATAAATGGACTAGAAAAGACCTAGCATATATTGGTTCTCTTATTGAGTCTCCTGCTATATATGAAAATTTAACAGCAAGAGAAAATTTAAAAGTTCATACTACTTTATTAGGCCTACCAGATTCTCGTATTGAAGAAGTCTTAAAAATTGTTGATTTAAGAGATACTTTTAAAAAGCGTTCAGGTCAATTTTCTCTAGGGATGAAGCAACGTCTTGGCATTGCTATTGCATTATTAAATCACCCAAAACTTTTAATCTTAGATGAGCCTACAAATGGTCTTGACCCTATTGGTATTGAAGAGCTTAGAGAATTGATTCGTTCTTTTCCAAAGGAAGGAATTACAGTTATTTTATCAAGCCATATTTTATCTGAAGTTGAGCAAATTGTAGATGAAATAGGGATAATTTCTAATGGAGTAATAGGTTATCAAGGAAAGATATCAAAAGAAGAAAACTTAGAAGAGCTTTTTATGAAAGTAGTAGCTGAAAATAGAAAGAGAGGAAATTAATATGGAAAAATTAGTTAGAGCAGAATTTCAAAAAATGAAAAGAACTTTTGGAATTAGATTGATATGGATAGCCCCAGTATTTTCTATAATTATTGTATTTTTATTTGGTGGAGGACAAAATGGTGTTTACAATTGGTGGTATACTATGTTTCTTCCAGGGGCATTAACATTGATTTCTTCCCTAATAGTACAAAAAGATGAAAAAAAGAAGTATCGTGGTATTTTATCATTACCAATTGAAAAAAAAGATGTTTGGACTGGAAAAATACTTTATTGCATTATATGCTGTTTTATAACATCAATTATTTTTATGATAGGTATAGTTCTTGTTGGGATAGTATATAAGGAAGTTATTTCAATAAGTCAAAATATTATTGGAACCATATTATTAGTTTTATTATTTATGTGGCAGATTCCTCTTTGTATGTTTTTAGCTTCAAAATTTGGTTTGTTTATTACAATTATAATAAACATGTTTTTTACTATTATTGGGGTTGCAGTTTTTTCGACTACAGAAATATGGTACATATTTCCGTATTCAATTACTACACGATTAATGGCTCCTGTATTGCATATTCTACCAAATGGACTTCCTGTACCAGAAGGAAGTGAGTTTTTAAATAGTAATGTAATTTTGCCAGGAGTGTTAATATCTATTGTTTTATTTATAGTGCTTTCTTTAGTTACAAATGCCTGGTTTAATAATAGAGAGGTGAAGTAATATGGAACAACTAGTAAGAATTTTTTTTTCTGATTTAATAAAATTAAAGCGAACTTTTATAATACTAATGCACTTTTGCATTGCTTTGATAGGTATGGGATTGTGTTTAGGATATTATAAGTATTCAAGTGCTGATGATATATCAAAGATAGCTGCATATTTACAAGTTATAGCAATAGCTTTTCCTTTATTATCAAGTATTATGTGTTCATTATGTATTGAACAAGAATATTATTCAGGAAGTTATAAACATATGTTAACATCATCTAATCCAAAATATCTTACACTTATAAGTAAGTATATAATATTAATATGCCTTGGTTTTGGAGCAACACTAGTATCTGTATTAGGTTTTAAATTTGGTGTATCTAGTATTTCTAATGAGGTTTATTTTACATTAGATTTTTATGTGATTTCAATTTTAATTTTAGTTGGGAGTAATTTATTTGTATATATATTACATTTATTCTTAAGTTTAAGATTCGGAAAAGGAGCCTCAATTGGAGTGGGTATAGTAGAAACTTTACTTTCAGCAGTGTTATTAACTGGATTAGGTGCTAGAATCTGGCCTTATATTCCTTGTGTATGGGGTGTTAGATTTATAAGTATTTGGTCATCTTTTTCAAGTTCTAAGACAATTGAATATATTAAAGTTGAATCATTTAAAGAATATCAATCAATAGGATTAGTATGTGGATTTGTAACCATTTTAGCATTTATAATTTTATGTATATGGTTTTCTAAATGGGAGGGTAAAAAGTCTGAAGAATAAAAATAAAAAAGTTACTATTTACTCATATTATTATGTTAGAATATAGCCTAGTGATAAAAATAATCAAATCAAAAGCTAGTTTGTAATTAACTATAAACTAATTAAAGTTTGGAGGAGGTGGTGAGGATACTTGTAGGTAAAAAGTCTAATAATAAAAAGGTTGTAACACTTAGAACCGTTTTTGTAAGATATTTATCTTTATTCTTTGCTATAACCGTTGTCTTAGTATCTATATTGATATTATCATTTCCTATATTATTATCATTAAATATAATATTACCTGCTAATTATACGGAAAAACAAATCTATGAAAATAAAGATAAAATTATTTCAAGTAAACAAGTAACTAAAGATTTAATTCCAGATTCATGTGAGTATGGAGTGTATACTTTAAATGGCAAAGTAATTTCAGGAACTTTCAATAAAGATGAGTCAAAAGAAGTATGGGATTTAATGCAAGGTTTTGAAAGAAGGACTATCAAGTCATCAAAAAACTATATCAAATTGTCCAGAGAAAATGAAGTTTGCATAATACGTTATAGTATAGTAGTAGAATTTGTTTCTCCAACTTTAAGGACATATTTACCAAAGCCAGAACTATTAGGAATGATTATTTTTAGTATAATATTTCTTATTGAAATTATTATACTATCAAAATTATTTGGCAAAAAATTAAATGCTGAAATGGAACTTTTAAAAAATACTACAGAAAAAATAGAACAGCAGGATTTAAATTTTGTTGTAGAATCTAGTAAAATTTGTGAAATCAATAATGTTCTTTTTTCTATGGATAAAATGAAGTCAGCTTTAAAAGATTCTTTAGAAAAACAGTGGATGTTAGAAGAGAATCGTAAGGAACAGATATCTGCATTAGCACATGATATAAAAACACCATTGACTATTATACATGGAAATACTGATTTATTAATTGAAATAAATGAAAATCCAGAGTTATCAGAGTACATGGAATACATAGCAAAAGGTGTCACCCAAATAGAAAAATATATTAATACACTAATAGACATATCAAAAACAGAGGCTGGTTATGTATTAAATAAAGAAGTAATTAATGTAAGTGAATTTATAGAAGATGTCTTGATTCAAATAGAAGCATTAGCTCGTACACAAAACTTAGATGTTGAGTTTTCTAAACAAGATAATTTGCCTGAAAGTATAACTATAGATAAAGAATTATTATTTAGAGCCATTATGAATATAATTTCAAATGCTATAGATTATTCACCAAGCCAGAGCAAACTATACATAAGTGTATCACTAAGTAATAAATACTTAAAATTTGTGGTTACAGATTGTGGAAGTGGTTTTTCTAAAGCAGATTTGTCAAAAGCTACAGAACAATTTTATACAGGAGATTTAAGTAGAAACTCTAAATCTCATTATGGCATGGGTCTTTATATTGTAAATAATATTGTACAAAAACATAATGGGATTTTAAATATTGAAAACTCTATAAAAACTGGAGGCGCTATGGTAACAATTGAAATACCAATGATTTAATAAATAATATCCATTTTGTAAATACCTAGATTTTGTGGTCTATAGGTATTTATAAAATGGATAATTTTTTTGAAATTTATATACTAGTTAAATCTGATAAAAAGTTTTCAAACATAACTCCATCATTTCTATCAGTGTCAAATTGAGATGTATAATTTATAGTTTTATATATGAAATCTGTTGCTGTATTAACAGCCACTCCTAAGTCGTGTTTATTTACTAACATACCACAAAGGATAGATGTGAATATGTCTCCTGTTCCACTATAAGAGCAGTTATTGTATTTAACTGATGTAAAAAATACATGGTCATTATTTCTATCATAGGCTAAATTTAATATATTATCATCTTCTAATATACCAGTAATAACAACCTTGCTAGGTCCTAAACCAGATACAGCTTTTGCAATATGTATAAGTTCTTCTCTATTATAGTCACTTTTTGTATAGTCATTTCCAGTTAAAAAACAAGCTTCTGTTAAATTAGGCGTAGTTAAATCTGAATGTTTAACTAATTCTTTGATTTCTTGTCTCATTTCTTCTGTAAAGATTGGATACATTACTCCATTATCACCCATAACAGGGTCAACTACGATAAAAGCATTAGGATAATCATTTATAAAATTAGCCACTATTTCGATTTGGTGTTTTGAACCTAAAAAACCACTATATATACTGTCAAAGTTGACTTTTAAATTTTTCCAAACATTTGAATATCTTACCATTTCATCAGTACAATCTAAAAAAGTAAATTCAGGATAACCAGTTTGACTTGAAAGTATAGCTGTTGGAAATGGACAACATTGAACCTTTAATGCTGAAAGTATAGGTATAGCAACTGATAATGAACATTTTCCTATTCCAGATAAGTCATTAATTGCTGCGACTTTTTTTTGCATAAAAAACCCTCCATTAGTATGTATTAATTATAATGATGCCAAAATATTTATATACATATATATTACTATAAAAAAAAGAAAAAAGTTGATTATAAAATAAAAAATTGTAAAAAAAACAGTGTATCGATACAATTAATTTTTAATATTGGACATAATAGAATAGAGAATTATTAAATATGAAAATTATTATATGTGACAGAATATTCTTTGTAATTTCATTTGTAAGGTGTACTATTTGGGAGGTGTAGCTTTGAAAATACTGAAAAATAAGAATAAGTACATCAAAGGTATAATGGCATTTGTATTTTTGTCTTTAGCTACTACAGCAGGTGTATTTCTAGTTAATGATTTAAGTATTAAAAATATGGAAGAAAAAGTCATAGAATCTGCAACTGTTGAAGGTGATGATGTAAAAGACCAATATAAACTATTGCTTGAAAACTTATTTGATTACAGAAATAAGGCAATATTAGAGAAAAATGAAAATATTTTAAAAGGTCTTTATGAGACAGATAAAAAGTTTGGTCTTTGGGCTTATGAAAATGAAGTAAAGAAGATGAAGTATTTAGAGAATTGGTCCAGTAAACAAGGTGTAAAATTTAAGGACATAAAAACAAGGGTTAAGGTTAAAAAGATAAAGGAAAAAGAAAAAGACCTATATGGTATAATCTGCTCTGTATCGACTGAGTATAAATATTCATATGAAAATCAAAAGGACAAAGAAAATGTCTTTAGAATAGGTACATATCATTATCTAAATGTAAAAATTATGGATAATCAGTATGTCATAACTAAAGAGTGGTATACAGATCCTTTTGCAGATTCTTTAAATTTAGAAAACATAAAATCTGATGATATAAGAAACTATATTGGTCAACAAAATGGTGTAGAGTTACAACTTACAGATGAGCAAAAAAAGGCTATAGATTATGCACACAAATACTGTGGAGCAGCAGCTGATGAGGAACATGGTATGAAATTTAATCCAAACTATAGAGATTATAATCCAGAAGGTGGAGATTGCGCAAATTTTGCATCACAGATAATGTTTGAAAGTGGAAGGTTTAAGAAGAACTCAATTTGGAATTATAGTGAAAGAGCAGGTACAAAAGCATGGGTAAATGCACAAGCCTTTAAAAATTATTCTCTTTATAGTGGAAGAGGTTCATTAATAGCAAAAGGCTCCTATGAAGAAGTTTATAAACAGGCTTATAATCTACGTCCAGGGGATTTTGTCGGATATGAGAAAAAAGGCAGAATAACACATGTTTCAACAGTAACAGGATTAGATTCAAGAGGATATCCTTTGGTAACATGCCATAATACTGATAGAATGCTGGTTCCATGGGATTTAGGTTGGAGTGATAAGTCCATAAGATTCCATATAATAAAAATAAATTATTAAAAATCTATAAAGAAAAATAAAGTATAAAAGAGAATAATGGCTTAATATTATAAAGTAAAAAAAATGATTATTAATGTATAAAAATAATAATAATTGACAAACATAGCTATATATGATAGAGTAGTACTAAGGTTACAGAAAAGAGTAGCTAAATAATTGTGTTTTTTTAGGAGGATTTATTAATGAAAACTGGTGTAGTTAAATGGTTTAACAATGAAAAAGGATTTGGATTTATATCTGTAGAAGGTGAAGGAGATGTTTTCGTACATTTCTCAGCTATAACTGGAGATGGATACAAAACATTAGAAGAAGGACAAAGTGTTGAATTCGAAGTAGTAGATGGAGCTAAAGGTCCTCAAGCTGCTAACGTAGTTAGATTATAATTAAAAATTCATATATATTAGTGTTCTAGTAATATGAGAGATAAGCCGCTAATCATTTAGCGGTTTTTTCATTTTTTGTAAATAAAATAAATTGCAAAATAAATTAAATTTATTAAAATAAAAGCATTAATAATAAGATAAATATGTTAAAATTGATATTGTAGAGTAAATTTATTATGGCTAAGTTTAAGTCAATTGATTTTTAGTTAATTTTGCTAAAAAGAGAATAAGTGATACTGATAGACCATATAAAAATATTAATAAAGCATAAACAAGATTAAAATGACCAAAGGAAAAACGCTTGTTACAGCGTATAGTATTTAAGAATACTTAGAAAATAAGAAAGGAGAAAGTTACTGCAAAAAAGTAACATTATAAATATTCAATAATATTTATAAGTTTTCAGTAACGGTGGGTAGTGTAATGAACATATTATTCTTTCTAACACCAAAAAGTGAAGTGGCATATATATATGAAGACTACACTATAAGGCAAGCCCTAGAAAAAATGGAATATCACAAATACTCTGCAATTCCAATAATAAGTAAGGATGGTAAATACATTGGGACTATAACAGAAGGTGATTTTTTATGGACATTAAAAAACGACTTAAATCTGGACTTAAAAGGATTGGAAGATGTTCCTGTGACAGATATTAATAGAAAAATGGATAATTCTCCTGTTTCCATCAATGCAGATATAGAAGATTTAGTTATAAAATCTTTAAATCAAAATTTTATTCCTGTTATAGATGACCAAGATACATTTATTGGGATAATAAAAAGAAGAGATGTTATAGGTTATTGTTATGAGATAATACGAGGATATAAAAATCTAGCTAATGATAATTAAAAATCTTATTGAAATTTTTTAAGCTAAGTTCTTTATAATAAAAGAATAAAAATCTGAAATTAAAAATTAAAATTTTAATATAAGAAGCTGTCTTTTACAATAAAAATTGTGAAAAGACAGCTTTTTTTATACGCCGTTTTACGATTAATCGTTGTATTTTACAAGGTTTCCATATTTAGCATTAAGAGCATTTATTTTATTTCCATAAACCTCATTTTGCTTTTGGTATAATAAACTTTTTTCAACTTCAGCTTTAGCTTCATCAAATGAAGATTCTGTGCTTTCTTGAAGGTCTTCTAATTTTATTATGTGATATCCAAATTGAGTCTTAACTGGCTCACTTACTTCACCTTTAGCCATAGAGAATACAGCTTCTTCAAATTCAGGAACCATTTGTCCTCTACCGAATGTTCCTAAATCACCACCCATGTCTTTAGATGGACAAGAAGAATGTTTAACAGCTGCATCTTCAAAAGATATTTCTTCTGATTTTATTTGAGCAAGTATTTCTTTAGCTTTTTCATCACTATCTACTAATATATGTTTAGCAGTTGCACTTTCTGGCTTAGAGAAAGAACTCTTGTTAGCTTCGAAAAATTCTACTTTTTCATCTTCTGTCACATTAACACTAGATAAAACTTTATTTATAGCAAATTGCTTTAATACATTTTCTTCTATCTTTTTCATTTCTGACTTGAATATTTCTTCTTCATTTAATTTTTCGTCTTTAGCATCTAATAAGAATAATTCTTGGTTTACTAAATCATTTAATAAGTGCTTTTTACCTTCTTCAGTTTTAAACTGCATAGCTTGATAAGGGTCTAATGATTTTAATGCATTTTCAATATCAATATTAGTTATTTCTTTTTCTCCAACTGTTGCTAAAACTTTTTTTTCCATAATAGTTAACTCCTTTATAGTGTATTTCATTATTAATATAAAAACTACCATCTTAAATAATATCAGAAAACAATGTAGATGTCTAATATTTAAAGTCATATTAAGTCAAATAGAATTAAATTTAGTAGAACAAAGTTATTACAATCAATAAAAGTGAGCTCATAATACCTACCACACCCTCTTCATGTTTAAATTTAAGTGTTTTTACCATTGAGTAATAAAAATATATCCCAGTAAAAATTATCTTTAAATATAGGAAAGATAAACTCTTTGGATATATTAAAAAGCTAAAAAGAGTAAATATAAAAGCAAGTAGAGTACTTATCCTGTAAAAGAAATCTATTTGTGTAATGTCTTTATATTTTATCATAAACACTGAATATAAAATGATGAAACCAATTGCGACAATTGCATATACGGTAAATAATATGTTTTCAATAGTTCCATTTGAAATTACTATCCACTTATACCACATAATTGGCCAAAAAAATAATGCTAAGAACTTAAAATAATTATCAAACAACTTTTCTTTATACATTCATCAAACAACCTTTCTTAACAAAAGCATATATTTGTTTTTAGAATTTTAAATAATGTAATACCATTATTATATATTAATATTGAATTTATAGAAACCAAAATTTGTTAAAATAAATATATAGATTTTACTGTTAGATTAATTGAAATTGCTATTATTTTTATTATGAAATTGGATCAAATATGTAGAAATATGGCAAGTTGGTTAATATTAGATATTTATTGCTTCCAAGTGATAAAGACTGTTTTTTTAATGATAGGAATTCCAATCTTTTTTGAAAAAAATTAATATCTACATTAAGTATATCTGCCATTTCGTAAACGCAAGTGATGCCAGAATTAATTATGTTTATTATATCTTCCTCAGTAATTAAGAATTCACAGGCCCATTTTAAGGCCTTATTTTCACATTTATCTATAACGATTTTTGTATAATAATCGTTATAAGAAGATACATAGTATCCAAAGCTAGTGAAATGATGACCAAGCTCTTCAGCTAAGATAGATGTAAGTTTTTTTGTATTTTGTTTTAAATTACTGAGTAATGATATAATTTTCATACCATGTTTATTTATATAGAGCCCTTCTAAATCACCTGCAATATAAGTGGTATAATGAATTATTATCTCTTCTTGAGACGCTAATTCAAAGAGCTTATCCAAATTATTCATAAAAATCCCCCTAAAATAGAATGTATGTTTGCTTTGAAATTATATTAAAAGAGCAGAAAAATAGACTGCTCATCATGTGGTTTATTTTTTTTTATATTTATTTAGTAAAAATTCTATATACTCATTAAGTTGTTCTTGTGCTTCTTCAGGTAATTCTTCATGTGGATTTTTTCTATGTGCAGCTACTGTATCAATATTTTCCTTAACTAAGGTTCTTCCAAGAAGGTAATCAACTGACACATTAAACACATCAGCTAATTTATTTAAAATATGTTCATCAGGAAATCTGTTTTCTGTTTCATAGTATCCTAAGACTCTCTGAGAAACTCCTACTTTTTCGCCAAGTTCTCTTTGAGTCAATCCAAATTCCTTTCTAAGTTCTCGTAATCTTTTGGCAAACATTATAACACCACCTTATGTATAGATTATAACAAATTGTTCTAAAAAATAAAACTATGAAAGCATAAAAAGAATGTTTTTTTCTAAAATCTATTGATAAAGAACAAATAATTCTATATAATGTGAATATAGAAGAACAAAATATTCTTAATAGTGATGGAGGTATGAAGATTATGTTTAAAAACAATTTGAAATATTATAGAAAATGTAAAGGTATGACACAAATTCAACTTGCTAAAAAGGCAGGAATTACAAATGACTATATATCTCAAATAGAAAGAGGTATAAAAAATCCTGGACTTCTTATGGCTAAGAAAATTTCTAATATTTTAGAACAAAATATAGATGAAGTTTTTTTTATATAGTTATAGAACAAAATGTTCTTGAATGTTATAAGATTAGTAAAAAAGATATACAGTAAAGGGATTATTGCAAATTAGAAGTTAATAATAAGCTTATAAAAAGGAGAAATACTATGGAAAACAAAAAAGAGATATTATTTAAAGAAACAGATGAAAGATTACATAATTATAAATATTTGGATATAAAGATAAAGAACATTAATTTGGATATAAAAAGATGTGAGAATGAATACTCTGGATGTGGAGCAATGGTGTATAAAGAAAAAACTAGTGCTACGTATAATATAAGTTCTTCTGTTGAAAATGAAGTTGTAAAAAAAGAAGAGAGATTAAGAAAGTTAAAGATGGAAAAAGAAGATATAGAAATAGAAAAAGAAAAGATAGAAAATGCTCTAACATGCCTAAATGATATGGAAACGGAATTTTTTAATCTTTTTTACAATAGTAAGACAAAAAATAATATGACGTATATTTCTATGAAATTACATTTAGATAGAACCTCTTGCTATAACTTAAAGAAAAAGATGATATTTAAATTGAACGAGATATTATAAAAAAATAGGACAAATCTTCAACACTTTATATACACCATTACAACAATAGACTATAAAATATGTGAGATAATGTTATTGTGAAAGAAATCCATATTGAAGGAGGTGATGAGTTGAAAAGAATGATATTACCTAAAAATATAGAAGATACTTGATAAGAATAAATGAGATGTGTATTTAAAAATGACTTATATCATTTATAGTAAGATTATCAGATTAAGCAAAAATATTTAGTGATAGAGTGGTGATTGTTTGCTTAAATACAAAGAAATAATAGAAACAATTATTGAGACTCTCAAAAAAAACTTTACTGAAAATGTTTTTATTGATGATGAAAGTGTGCAAGGCTCAGAAGGGTCTTGTTTTTTTGTAAGTATATTGTCAGTTATTTGTACACCTATAATGTTAAATACAAATAACAAAGATATTGTTATCTCTATAAAATACTTGCCAAAACCACAATCAAACGGTGTTAGAATGTATGAAGTCTCAGACGAATTAAATAAGCTATTCAACAGAAATATAAAGATAACAGATAGAAAATTAAATATAACAAAACTAGAACAAAGTATCAAAAAAGAGGAGTCAATATATACATTGAACTTTTCAATCACATTAAACTATCTTGATAGTGTATATGAAGAAGAAGTAGTATATGAAAATATGGAAGAAATCAATTTGAATTTAGGAGAGTGATAGTATGGCTATAGGATTACCAAGTATCAATATATCATTTAAGGAGTTAGCTACAACTGTTAAAGAACGTTCAGCTAGAGGAATAATTGCAATGGTGCTTAAAGACACTAAAGCACTAGGTTTTAATGAGATACATGAAAAAGAGGATATACCAGCTGATTTATCTGCTGAAAATAAAGAATATATAAATTTGGCTTTGATGGGAAATGTTAATACTCCAAATAAGTTATTAGCTTATGTAATAGATGGAGAGGCAGATATTCAAACTGCATTAGATTTTTTAGAGACTAAGGAATTTAATTATCTATGTATGCCTAAAGCAGTAGAAGTTGATAAGACTGCTATAAAAAATTGGATAATTAAACTTAGAGATACAGATAAGGTTAAAGTTAAGGCTATATTAGGAAAAGTTGTAGGAAATCATGAAGGTATAATTAATTTTACTACAGAAGATGTACTAGTTGGAGACAAGAAATATAGTGTTGATGAGTTTACAAGTAGAGTGGCAGGTATTATAGCAGGGACACCTTTAAGTCAATCAGTAACTTATACTAAGCTTAGCGATGTAGTTGATATACCTAAGATGACTAAAATTGATGCAGAATCAAAGGTTAATAAAGGAGAGCTTATACTTATTAAGGAAGCAGGGGCTATAAGAATTGCTAGAGGAGTAAATTCTTTAACTGAGTTAACAGAAGAAAAAGGAGAATTGTTCCAAAAGATAAAAATAGTTGATACTTTAGATATTATAAATAATGATATTAAGAAAGTAATAATAGATGATTATATAGGTAGAGTTCCTAATAGTTATGATAATAAATGCATACTAATAGTGGCAATAAAAGAATACCTAGAAGAATTGGAAAAGGAAGAATTAATAGAAGTTGGTTCACTTGTAGATATAGACATAGAATCACAAAAACAGTATTTGAAATCTAAAAATATAGATATATCTAATATGAAAGAACAAGAAATAAGAGAGGCAAATACAGGTTCAAAAGTGTTCTTAACAGCAAAAATAAAGATGTTAGATGCTATGGAAGATATAGATCTATCAATAGAGATATAGGAGGATTATTATTATGGTAAATATGGAAGCTAGAAATGTAATGAGTGGTACTTGGGGAGAACTTTGGCTTGATGGAGATAAAGTAGCAGAAGTAAAGAAGTTTCAAGCAAAGATGGAATTTACAAAGGAAGACATTATAATAGCAGGTCAAATGGGTACTGATACAAAGTATATGGGATACAAAGGAAAAGGTTCAATAACTTTATATCATGTTAGCTCAAGAATGCACAAATTAATTGGAGAAAAGATAAAGAGAGGTTCTGAACCTAGATTTGTTGCTATATCTAAATTAAATGATCCAGATTCTTATGGGGCAGAAAGAATAGCAGTAAAGAATATAGCATTTGATGATTTAACTTTAGCTGATTGGGAAGTTGGAGTAAAAGGAGAGATAGAAGCTCCTTTTACATTTACTGAATATGATTTTCTTGATATGATTTAGTTTTAAATTGATAATTACTAAGTAAAGATAAGTGGCAAATATACAATTAATAGGTACATGTATTTAGTTAATAAAAATTGATTGATAAAGGAGTAAATAATAATGAGTGAAAATGGATTACAAAAGAATGTAAATATAGTAGACTTACTTTTAAATGCGGATACAGAAAGTTTAGAAAGACCAAGTACAATAGTTGAACTTAAGAGATTATCTAATGTTTTTGGTCAAGAATTTAAGGTAATGTGTAGAGCTTTAACAATAAGTAAGGATGAGGAAATACAAAATACTTGTCTTAAAATTGATGAAAATATGAAAACAGATATAGATTTACCAGAGATGCAAATGCTTACGGTAATAGAAGGTATTTGTGATTTGGATGGAAAACTTCTATTTAAAAATAAGGAGTTAATGGAGAAATTTAAGGCTCCAACTCCAAAAGAATTGGCAAGAAAATTACTGCTACCAGGTGAAATTACTAACTTATATAGAATACTTCAAGATGTTATGGGTTATGGTAAAAACGCAGTAATAGAAGAGGTAAAAAACTAATAGGGACGGATGCCAAAACTACAATAATGTATTATTATTGGAAGAAAAAAGGTATTAGACCGTCCCTTTTTTATACAATGGATAAAGGCGAATTAAAGCTTATTGAAGCTTTTTTCGCCTTGGAAATTGAGGAAGAAGTTGAAAAAATGAAACATGGATATGGAGTTTGTCCTTTGACAGGAGGTGATATATAGTGGGGAATGTAAGAGAAGAAGGTATAAATATGTATCTTACAGACAATTACACACCAAAAATGAATCAAATTATATCGGTAACTGATAATTTTAGGAGAGCAACTGTGTCTGTTTCCCTTTCAACTAATGTAATGGCTAACAGTATAAATAATTCTGTTGGAAGTGCAAGTAGTAGAGTAAACAGTTTAAATTCTTCTTTAAGAAAAGTTCAAGCTACCGCTAGTAGAGTAAGTTCCAGTATTACAAAATTAAGTTCTAGTATAAATGCTGTTTCAGGAGCTATGGGGAGTTTAAATGGAAGTATTATGAGATTAGCAGTAACTATAGCTATGATTATTAATTATTTTAGTAAGTTGATTCAAAAGAAAAATGAATTTAATTCAAACCCTATAATTATATTAATATTTAAAGTTAAAAATAATGAAATAGAACAAACTAATTCAAAAATAAATTTTTTAAAGAAATATGCTTCTACCATAAGGTTAAGGATAGAAAATTCTGGTGTAAAAAAAGGCATAGATAAAGCCATTAAACATTTGAAAAAACTTAAAGGTGGAAAATTATGGAATATTATAATAGGAGCAAAAGATAAGGTAAGCAGTGTTATAGGTGCAATTTTACCTAAATTAATGTTATTTAAAAGTTCTCTTTGGAGAGGTGTAATAGCGGCAAAAGATATGGCAAGTGGCATTATAAGTAAAGTATTTCCTAAATTAAGATTATTTGCAGGTAAGGTATGGACAGGAGCAATAGCTGTAAAGGATATGGCAAGTAGTATACTTGGTTCAATAAAAGGGAAGATATCAGATTTGACAAATGGAGCTACCATAGGTGTTGCTGTGAAAAAAGGCATTGATTTAGTTGGTCAAGAGCAAAATCAGAAGGTTATTCTAGAAAGTGTAATGAAAAGAAATACTGGAAAAACGAGTAAAAAAGATGTTGATACTTACTATGATAGTTTATTAGGAATAGCAAAGGACACACCTTTCGACCCTAAAGATGTTGTTTCAATGGGAACTAAAGCTAAAATGATTAGTAATATTATTGATGGAAAAAAAGCGGAAGATATAACTAAGGCTATGGTAAATGTTAGAGCTCTAAATATGGATACAAGCAGTGAACAAGATGTATCAGCAGCTTTCTTAAGTGCAGCAAAGGGAAATATGGAATCACTTAATACTTTGGTAGGAGAAAATTATAAAAATTTTGATGAAGCATTGAAAGGTATAAGTAAGAAACAAGAGGGATTAGCTAAAAAAATGAGTCAAACAATACCTGGTTTAATATCTAGTGCACAAACTAACATAGACACAGCTTTGAAAAATATGATAAAACCCTTCGAACCAATTTTAAGAGCTGGGCTAAA
Organism: Clostridioides sp. GD02367; assembly: GCF_045900275.1. NCBI lineage: Bacteria > Bacillati > Bacillota > Clostridia > Peptostreptococcales > Peptostreptococcaceae > Clostridioides > Clostridioides sp. GD02367. The sequence goes on from NZ_JBJODK010000004.1 coordinate 324,475, forward strand.
TAAAATTAATGATTTTATATTAGCTGCATCAAATAAACTGGGTAATTTTTCTGGAAAAGTAGCTAATGTGATGAATGGGAATAAAAATATTGGTCCAACTTCTTTTGAGAATGAATCTGCTAGAATGATTGGAAATGCGCCAAGAGCAATACTTAGTGCAGGACAAATGTTTACGGAGAATATTGATTTTTCATCAATATTAAACTCACTATTTCCAGTAGTGACAACTGTTAATAATTTATTAGACAGTATAAATAATAAATCACCAATTGCACAAGGATTAATGAGTATTTTTGGTACAATAGTAACTACAGCATTTCAATTAATTGGGCCTGTAGTTGAGGCCGTTAGCCCAATAATTACGAGAATTTTCACTTTTTTGGGAGAACATGCTCCACAAATAAATTATTTTATAGAGACATTAGGCAATGTATGGAAAACTGTTTGGGAGACTTTAGGACCAATTTTAGATGAAGTATGGAAGTTTCTAGAACCACTTTTAGATAGTTTTATTGATGCTCTTGAAAATTTATGCGATCTTATAAATAATATCTGTGATTTATGGAAAAAGATGGTGAAATTTATAAAAGAAAATCCAGTTACAGCTAATATAGGAGATTTTGTTGAGAAAAGAAGAGAGAATTATGAGAAGAATGGTATGGATAGTGGTTTAGCACATGATTCTGGGACAAATCCAACTCTTACAAAATGGGCAAATAAATTTAATAATTTATTCAACAAGAAGAAAAAAAATAACGCATTTGGATTAAACTATGTTCCTTATAATGATTATCAAACTAGACTTCATGAAGGAGAAATGGTTCTAACTAAACAAGAAGCAAATCAATACAGAAGTGGACAAAATGGTGGAAACATAAGTATAGCCAAATTAGCTGATACAATAGTAATTAGGGAAGAAGCTGATATTGAAAAAGTAACATCAAAATTAGTTGCAAGTATACAAATGGCACAATTAGGGGGTGTTTTATAATGGAAATGTGGCTTAGACAAGCTGAAGATAGATTTAGATTTCCAGTTATACCATCATCAATAAGCATAAATGGAAAAGCAACTATAAACTCATCAAATATACTTAAAGTTGGAGAAATAGCAACATTTGGAGGCGTAGCTCTTCGAAGTATCAATATAGCTAGCTTTTTTCCAAATAAAGAATATTCTTTTTGTAATTACAAAGGATTTCCTTCTCCTTATGATTGTGTAAACAAAATTCAAAGATGGATGAATGAAGGTTTAATATTGAGGTTTACAGTTACAGAAACAAATATAAATATGGAAGTAATAATAGAGGGCTTTAGTTATGAAGAAAAAGATGGAACAAGAGATGTATACTTTTCATTAGATTTAAAAGAGTATAAAAGATTACAAATACCTAGAGCAAATCCAAAAAAATAATATGATTGTTATAAAAAATTACTAAATAATCAAATAAAAAGGTGGGTGATTTTTTATTATAAAGATTTGGGTTCACATAAAAAATGGAAATATATACGATATAAGTAATATAGTAAATTCTGTCTCTTGGTCTGGGGATTATAAATCTCCATCAAGAACATTAGAATTTTCTATAGTACAATCAGCCTCTGATATTAACTTTCAACAAATCGATATTCCAATAGCTAGTACAGTTTGCTTTTATGTGGATGAAAAAGAACTTTTTAGAGGTATGATAATTAATAGGTCTAAAGATTCAAGTAGCGTCAATATTAATTTTACTGCTAAAGATATGGGTTTTTTACTCTTACAAAGTGAAGTGTCATACAATTTTAAAGATAAGTTAGTAGAAGATATTGCAAAGCAAGTATTTATAGACAATAAACTTGCAATTGGAAATATACCAAAGACTAATGTAAAATATACTAAAATGTTTATATCAGTAAATGGATATGATACTATAATGAGTGCTTACACAGAAGCAAGTAAGGCTACAAAGAAAAAGTATATGATAGAGGCTAATCTTGACAAATTTAATGTTATTGAGAAAGGTACTGTTACATTAAATATTACTTTTGAAGAAGGATTTAATCTCATTAATACGACTTTTTCTGAAAGTATGGAAAATGTAAAGAATAAAGTATTGGTAGTTGACCAATATGGTAACAAAGTTAGTGAGAAAGTTAATGATTCGTTATTTAAAGAAGTAAATGTGATAATGCAAAAAGTAATACAACAACAAGAAAATAGTACAACAGATATAGAAAGTGAATTTAAAGAGATTGAAAGAACTTGTTCTCTAAAGGGATATGGAGATACAAGTTGTATAACTGGTAGAGGTGTAAAGGTAAAAGATTCATACACAAAATTAGTAGGATTATTTTATATAGATACAGATAAACATACATGGCAAAATGGAGATTATCAGATTGAACTAGAGCTTAATTTTCAAAATATAATGGACGAAAAATCTGTAGGACAAGATGAACAAAAAGAGACTATTGATGAAAGTGGAGATGGTCTTATGAACGGTAATGAGGTTAAAGCTTTATTTACTGCATATTATCCTGCAAATAATTCTATGGAAGGTGGACTTTATGATGCACAAGGAAATAGGCTCGACCCTAAAAAAAATACTTGTGCAGCACCAAAGAGCATAAAATTTGGAACAAAGATACAAGTAAAAGGAACAGGTACATCCAGAGATGGAAAAGTATATACTGTTACAGATAGAGGAGGAGCTATAAATATAAAAGATGGAGTGTATCATTTTGATATATTGATGGCTAGTAGTAAAGAATGCAATTCTTGGGGTAAAAAAAATGGTAAAGCGGTTATAGGAGATGGGACTTATTCCATTAATGCATCAGGAAAAGCTAAAGCAGTTATAGATGAAGCCATGAAGCATAAAGGAAAAGCTTATAAATGGGGAGCTACAGGACCAAATAGATTTGATTGTTCTGGACTTATGGTATACTGTTTTAATAAAGTAGGAGTTAAATTGCCGAGAACCTCTAAAGAACAATCTAGACATGGAAAAGATGTAAGTAAAAATAGTTTAAAACCATCAGATTTGGTATTTTTTGGTGAAGAAGTGCATCATGTTGGTATGTATATAGGAAATGGAGAATTTATACATGCACCAAGTACTGGAGATGTAGTAAAGATAAGTAAACTAAGTAAGAGAAAAGATTTTCATAATGCAAAACGTGTTTTGTAGGAAGGAGTGATATAGTGGCAAATCCAATCAATGAATTTATTGGAATAATGAGAGAAGAAGGTAAATTTCACAATGAACCTTCTTTTTTTATTGGTGTAATAATAAATAAATTACCTGATTTAAAAGTATCAATGAACAATATAACCTTAGATAAAGATAATTTACTTATAGATAATTGGTTGTTTGATAGAGCTACAAAAAGTTTTACAACGACACAATATGATAAGCATACTCATGAATTGAAGGAATCTCTTACTAATAAACTAGATAAAGGCGATACAGTTATCATGTTTAAAGTAGGAGAAAAATTTGCAGTACTAAGTAAGTTGGTGAGTTTATAATGTCTAGCACAATATTTCCTTTTATAGGTGTTCCAGAAGACTATGAAATTCCTAAAAAAGAGGAATTAGGATTATTTCATGAAGTAGCATGGGATTTTGAAAAAGATGAACCAATAGTTGAAAATGGAGATTTTAAAATTATTGAAGAAAATGAGGCCATAAAAGTCTGGGTGTATAAGTGTATAAAAACAAATAAAAATGAACATGAAATTTACTCAAATGATTATGGAACAGAATTGACTGATTTAATAGGACAAAAATATAGTAAGGGTCTCACAGAAAGTGAAGCATCTAGGTATATAAAAGAAGCCTTATTAATGAATCCATATATCTTACAAGTAGATGTAGTAAGTACTAATTTTAAAAAAGATATATTGAGTGCATATATAAAAATATCCACTATCTATGGGGAGGTGGAAATGAATGTATAGTGATCAAACTTACGATACAATAAAAAATAGAACCCTTAAAAATATAAATTTAGATGTATATAAAGGAGAAGGTTCTTTTCTAAATGATATGGTTTCTGGAAATACACTTGAACTTTCTAAAATGTATGTTGAACTTTCTAATATACATAAAATAGCTTTTATTGAAGATACTTATGACCAATTATTAGATAAAAGAGTGAATGAATTTGGTGTGTATAGAAAATTAGGAACTGAAGCTACTGGAGAAGTAGAGTTTACAGGTGAAAATGGTGTAGAAATATCAAATGGAACAATTATATCATATAAAGATTTACTATTTGTTGTAATAAAGGATGTTGTAATTGGTGGTGAAGAGGGAAATATAAGTCCAGTTCAAGCACTAGAAATTGGAACTAGATATAATATACCATCTGATTGTGAATTTAAGTTAAATGAGACCATATTTGGAATTGAAAAGATAACAAATATAAATAAATTTTCGGGTGGTACAGAAATTGAAACTGATGAAGAGCTGAGAGAAAGATTTTTTAGAGTACAAAAAAATCAAGCTACAAGTGGAAATAAAGCACATTATGAAGAATGGGCTTTAGAGGTTGATGGTGTATATAATGCAAAAGTATATCCAAGATGGGATGGAGCAGGTACTGTTAAGGTTTTATTATTTGGTCAAAATAATCAAGCTGTTGAAGAAGAAATAATAACTAAGTGTAGAGAACATATTGAGGAAGAAATGCCAATAGGGGCTACGCTAACAGTAACTACTCCAGTACCACTTGATATAAGTATAAGTGCATCTATGGAATTGGAAAATGGATATACTTTGGATATGGTAAAAAATAGTTTTATAGAAAGCATAAATCAATATTTTAGAAATGTAACAAGAGAAATTGTATATACAAAAATTATGGGTATTCTAATAAGCACTTCTGGAGTACATGATTTAAGTAATTTACTTGTAAACAATTCAACAGATAATATAGTTATTGAAGATGATAAAATTCCTAGTGTTACAACTTTAAATTTTAGTGAGGTGGAGGTTTAATGAAATTAATTGATAAACTGCCATCATTTTATAAAAATTATACAGTTGAAGCAATACAAGATTCTTATGATAATGAATTATCTTCATTAAAAGAAAATATAGATGATACTATAAATCAAATGTTTGTAGATACATCCACATGGGGTCTTGATATGTGGGAGAATATACTCTGTATTCAAAATAATGAAGACTTAAATTATGAGACTAGAAGAAGTAATATAAAAGCTAAAATGAGAAGTTTAGGAACCACTAAAGTAAAGGTTATAAAAAATATTTGTGAAGCATATACAAAGACTAATGTTGAAGTAAAAGTACTCAGCAATGAATTTATATTTATACTAGAATTTATAGTTAATAATTGTAGTTATAATTCTATTGTAGAGTTGGATAAAGTACTAGAAAATGTAAAGCCATGCCATTTAGAACATAGGTTTAAAATGATTTTGTTGAATAAGAATGAATTATTTTGTGGCACTGCTATAAATACAGGAGAAACGGTTACTGTATATCCATGGACACCATCAAATATAGAAATATTTGGAGAGATAACTATTACTACAGGAAATGATAGAAGTATGGAAAAAGTAATCTTATATCCTAAACAGGAGGCGATATAAATTGGCAGAACAAAAATACTATACACTTTTGACCAAAGCAGGTAAAGCATCTATTGCAAATGCAACTGCTCTTGGTAAAAAAGTAGATTTAGTGAAATTACAACTTGGAGATGGTGGAGGAAGTGAGTATAATCCAACAGAAGAACAAACATCTCTTAAAAAAGTTGTTTGGGAAGGAAATATAAGCAATGTAAAAATAGACGATGAAAACTCTAATTGGATAGTGATAGAAACTGTAATACCAGGCAGTATTGGTGGGTTTATGATAAGAGAAGTTGGTATATTTGATTCAGAGGATAAGCTTATAGCTATATCTAAGTATCCAGAAACGTATAAACCAACTGCTGATTCTGGAAGTGTAAAAGATTTAATTATAAGAATAATCTTGGTAGTTTCTAATACTTCAAGTGTAAATTTGAAAGTTGATCCAACTGTTATTTTAGCAACTTTAAGAGATATACAAGAATTAGATAAAAAAATAGAAGCGACTAAAGTAGGCTTAACAAGTGATATAGAAATAGTTAAAACAGAGCTAAATACTAAAATTAATAATACTAAGACAGAACTTACTAGTAAAATAGGAGATACAACTCTACTTAATACAACAAATAAAATAAGTCTTGTAAATGCAATTAACGAGGTAAAAGAAGGTCTTGATAGCATAGAAACAACAGCAGAGAAAACAAGTTATGATAATACGGTAAGTAAACTTGCTGCCACAAATGTTCAAGGAGCTATAGACGAGTTATGTACTAGCGTAAATACAGCTAGAGTCAGTTTGATTAATGATATAAAAGATATGTTACCAATATAAATAAGAGTACATTAATTGATATAAAAGACTATAAAAATAAGATAGCAACTAAGATATAATCAATCAAATCAATAAAAAACTAAATAAAGCTGTACAAATTAGAATTGAACAAATTAAAACTAAATAGGGTATTGGAGATAATAGAATACTAAAAGTAAAAAAATAAACAAAACATAAAGAGGTAGCATAATGCTACCTCTTTTTTTATTAACTTATTGTCTATTAACCAAAATAGCTATTTTAGCATCTGGATTATAACTTATTTGAACCATTTGATTTTTCTTAATATGTTCAAGGTCCTCACCACCATAAGCTATTTGTAACTTAACTGGTAACTTACCTTGTTTTATAATAGCAACATACTCTTTTTTACCTTTTTTCTCTAAACTAATCAAATTGCCAACATAAGGTTTGAAGTTCTGATACTTTTTACTAGAATTTCTTATGTAGAAGAAAGCACCAACAGCAATAACTAAATTTATGCCAAGTGTAACCCAAGAATTAATTTTAAGCATAGCTCCAGCGATTATTATCACGAACATTAAAACGATAGGTAATATAGCTTTCTTAAGAAGCAATTTACCCATTATTTCATTAGCCTTTTTCTCAGGGCCACTCATAGTTTTTGATCTAGCAAATGATTGCGCGAATTTGTCTCTTAAGCCCATTTTATCCTCCTAATTTTAATAAATATTTAGTTATAATAACGAGATATTACTTGAAACTAAAAATTTACCACATTTATATTATGTTTGACTTTTGTATAAATAATTACATTCAAGTAAAGCAAAATATACTAATTATTTTATCATAAAACTATAAAAAAGAAAATAAATGAAATAAAAATATTAGAACTAAGAAATGATGTAAAATCGTATCAAAAGCAACATAAAAATTATTTATCTATTTTCTCATCCTTATTTTTATTATATTCAGTTTCTTTCAAATCTTTCTCTTTTTCATATTCATGAAGTTTTAATTCAATCATACCTTCTATTTTGGCCTTATCATAATCACTTAACTTTCTAAAATTATTTAAAAGATTTATTTCATTAGAGTTTATACTATTAAGTGGATAATTTGAGGATAAATCACAAATTAAATCTGGCTCTTGTGAAGAAGTTCCATTTAATAGCCAGTCCACTGAAACATTAAATATCTCAGCTATAGATTTTAATATTTCATAATTTGGCTTTCTAATATTTCTCTCAAATTTACTTAAATTATCACAGTCTAACATTTCTTCTAATTCATATTGTTTAAGATTTTTTGTTTTTCTTAAATAAACAATTCTTTCTCCTAAAGTATTCATAAACACTCTCCATTCAATTAATGTCAAAAAGACTTTCTAAAATGTAAATAGCTGCAAAATAAAGGTCAAAATGACATGAAAAACATTGACTTAAGGTCAAAATGACTTTATAATTAATTTAATGATACGAAATTACATCCTAATTTTAGCATAAAGTAATCAAAAAATCTTATTTAGTATCAAATAAATTTATGTACTTAATATTTGTATATATCAAAAAAATATACTAAATATAGGAAGGTGTGTAAACTAAAAAACAAAAGGAAGTATAAATCACTTAGAAAGGAACTTGATAAATGGATGCTCGAAAAAAATGGATACCTTTTTTAGGAGTACAAGTTAAACAAAGACTTATTGAATTAAATATGACTCAAAGAGAATTAGCAAAGAAAATAGGTGTTAATGAAAACTATTTGTCAGCCATTCTAAATGGCAGAAGGACAGGTAAAAAGTATAAATCATCAATTTATCAATTGCTTAATATAGAATATTCAGAAGATGATTAGCAAATAGTATGTGAAGTAGGTGAGTATTCTTATGTGTAAATCAGATTTGGATGGAGTAATAGAGTGCTGTAGAGCGATTGACGATTTTATTATGGCTCTTAATGGTATAAAAAGTTTAAATATGGAAAGATTAGATATCTTAACTATATACTCTAGTACATGCTCAAGCCTTCTTAAAGAGGGTAATTACAAAGGATGCACAATTGTATATAAAAAGATGCTGGAAGAGTTGAAAACATGAATAATACATTTCTTGGGAACCTAAATAATATATAGGAATGTACAACACTGTTCAAAATACATAAACTAAAATATGGATAGGTAATCTAAATATTATTGAAATTAGATTATGCTTATTTTTAAATAACTTAATATCCATATTTTAGTAGTCTGTTACAAAAAAAGAAAGTTAATAGATGATGTAAAATCGTATCAAATTATGTATGTTTAAACCATTTTATCTTCATTAGTATTAGAGGAATGCTTTTTTAAGTCTTTATATTCAGATATCTTAAGTTCAAGTATTCCTTCTATTTTTATTTTATCACGCTCATTTAATTGTCTGTATAGATTTAATATCTTTATCTCATCATCAGTAACATGTAGGTAATCTTCCTTATTTTCTTTTACACTATTGTTAGAGTTTACTTTTTCTTTGCCATATAGAAGCCAGTCAGTAGTAACATCAAAATAATCAGCTATTGACATTAATATATCACAATTAGGTTTTCTATCTCCAGTTTCATACTTACCTAAATTTTCAAACTTTAAAATATTCATAAGTTTACGCTGAGTAAGTTTTTTGGAATTTCTTAAATAAGCAATTCTTTTTCCTAAAGTATCCACAAAATACACTCCTTTCTTTTTATTGTCAAGGTCAAAATGACATTTAAAATAAAGATATCAAAATTTATATGTAAAAAACTAACAAAATAAAGTCTAGTTGACATTTTGCTTAAATTAATATGCTCATACTATGATTTTAACATATTATAGTTGAAAAGATGTGGTTTATTTTGATTTGTATATATTTTTTGATAGACGTAATTAGGTATGAAAGGTGAAAGGGTTAAGAATAGGGTTTGTAAATTAATCTATAAATTTGGTTTGATAAACTAATGTTATTTTTTAACTGATTATAAAAATGACAAACAGTAAAAGAGAAATAGTATTATATTGTAGTTTATGTTAATCAATTATAAAAAAATTTATGAATTTAACATTTAAGACATAAGATAAATCTACAATATAATACTATAACATTCTTTTATCTAGTTTTATTTTCTTTATAGAATAACAATATTACGAATGCAAGTAAATTTATACAGAATACTGTTATATACATCTGTTTAAACCCTGAGTTTAGAGTAGATTGAAGTGTATTCTCTATTTTTGTTCTATTGTTTTCTATAGAATTTATATAATCTAATTTTGATTTATCAAAAGCCTTTGGTATTTCAGTTTTTACTTCTTGTGTCTTTGCTAAAACTGATTGAAGTGATTTTTTTTGTTGCTCCATAGTGCCAAGGCCTTTTTCCATGTCTTTCTTTTTATTTATAGAATCATTTAGCTTACTTTGAAGTTCCTTTTTTTGACTTTCCATTGTTTTGAGTTTTTTATTCAATTGTTTCTTTTGAGTTTTACTTTTCTGTAGCTTTGTGTTTAATTCAGCTCTTGCTTTTTTTAATTGTTGTATTTGAGCATTTAAACTTTCCTTTTTTTCGTTTAAATCTGGTTTATTTTCACCCGAATTATTATTTTTATTTTCTGTAGAATTATTTTTATTGTTGTCAGGATTAGAATTACTAGTATTATTTTGTTCTTGGTCATTTGAGTTATTTTCGTTATTAGTAGGAGTATTTTCTTGTGGTATAGTAGGTATTTTATTGTAAGCAATTGTCAATTCATTTATGGCTTTATCTTGCTTTACAAGACCTTGTTCCATACCTTTAATACCTTTATTAACACCATCAATGCCTTTTTTTATACCATCTATTCCTTGATTAATGCCAGCCCTAGCTTTTATCATATTGTCAATACCTATTTGAATTCCTTTAATACCACTATTTAGTTTATTTTCGCCTTCTTCGATACCATTTATTCCACTTTGTGTTCCATCTATTCCTTTTTGTACATTTGTCTGGATTTTATTAATTACAGATGGAACTTTTTCATCAAACATGGTTGTTGATATTTCCTTTGTGATATTGGTAATGTTGGTTGTATCTGCTGACTGAACCTTATCCAACAAGTATTTTGGTAGTTTACCACCTGTCATATCCATGTTGATATTTGATGTATCATCCATATTTGGTATAGAAACATTTTTTAAATTCTTTGCCATTTCAGGGTCTGACTTTAAATCATCTATCATATTTTCAAGTTCTTCAAGTTGAACTATTTTAGGTGTTGATGGTTTTCCAACTAAGTCCATAATATTATCTTGTACAGATAACCCTGCATGTGCTATAAAGCCAATCATTATAGCTGGAGAAATTGAAGTTCCAATTGAGCGTATCAGAGACAATGTAGCAAGTGCTGAATTAGATTCTTCTAATCTTGTATTTGATAACATCATATAGTTTAGAGGAGTTCCCATAGTAAATCCCATACCTAAGCCCATAAACATTAGACTTATACATACACTAAATACTGTATTTGTTTTTAGTGCAATTAATACCAGATAAAGAGACCCTATCATGGATACAGAAAAACCTAATAATAGTATTTTCTTTGCACCAAACTTATCAATAAGTCTACCGCTTAAAGGAGCAGCAACACCTGCAAATAATCCTAATATAGCAACAAAATATCCACCAGAACCAGCATTTATTTTTAATGCATTTTCAGCATATTGTGGAACAAATACCATACCCATCATTCCAATACCAACAATTAAAGATAAAATAAGAACTATCAGTATTCTTGGATTTAAAAAATATTCAAAATTTAAAATAGGGTCTTTAGCCTTATTTTCAATAAATATAAAAATAGGTATAAGTATAATAAATGCCAATAAGTAAGGATAAACTGATATATCTTGCATAGAATTTGTAAAGTTAAAAAAGTCTATATTCATAAGACCATACAATAATGATACAATTATACATATCAACATTAATGTACCAAGTTTATCTATTTTTTCTGTAGATGTAGACTTATTATTTTTAATACACAAAATTCCACCAATAAGTATGATTAAGCAAATCGGAAGATTTACAAAAAATAGCCATTTCCAATTTTGAGTTCCAAATATACTTAGAATTGTGCTACCAATACTTGAACCTAAAATATTGGCAATACCATACGTTGCTCCAACTAAACCTAAAGCCATACCTCTTTTATTCTCTGGGAAGGTAGTTCCAAACTCTGCTGTAGCAATAGGCATAATTCCGCCACCACCAATTGCCTGAATAACACGACCAATTAGTAAAATATTGAAATTGGAAAATAGTGATGATAATCCACATATTAATGAACCACTACCAAATAGAAATATGCTAACTAAATACACATATTTTCTTCCTATTTTATCTGCTAATTTTCCAGAAATAGGGATTACAGATGCATATGTTAATGTATATATGGTAATCATCCAAATTCCTGTCTTTTCATTTACTCCAAGACTATTTTGTATAATTGTTCTTGCTGGTGATACTATTCCTGTATCAATAGCTCCCATAAATATACCTAAGAGATAAAGTATAAGTACTAAAAATATTTTTGGATTACTATCCTTGTTCTGAATACTAGTATTAGAATTCAAGGCAAACACCACCTTAATGTATTAATTTTTCAATATAGGGTTTTAAATCTTTAAATTCTATATGAGTATATGTTGAGTATGAAAAAAACATTTTAATAATTATATTGCATACTAATGTGTCATTATTAAAAAACTTTTCTTTTTCTAAAGCCTCATATACTTTATTTGAAAGCTGCTCATGAAAATCATCTTTATGTTTTTTCATTTCAAAAAATCTTTTAGTCTCAAAAGTGTTTAAAAAATCATTGTATTGAATATTATGAACCTTGTTTATAAAATTTCTTATTTCTGTAAAAATAATATCTAATTTTTTAATATAATCTTCAGTATTTTTGTTGGAGTATTCAATTCGCCTTATCAATAAATCCCATTCCGATTTTGTTATGTATTCTATTATTTCTTGTTTTGAATCAAAATAATTATATACTGTGCCTGCACTTATACCACATCTTTGAGCTATTTTCCTTATACTAATATTGGAGTAGTCTTCTTCTAGAATCATGTCTCGAGCCACTTTTAGTATATCTTCTTTTACATTTTCTAAAATCTTTGGCATATTACCACCTCTTTTATTAAAATTATTATGAACACTGTTTATTATAAACCTTTAAAATTTATTAATCAATATGTAAGCTATAATGTATAATATTATTATATAGATATGATATAAAATAAGTGTCTTATTAGAAGTATCTAATTTATTAAATTTATACTTAAGTATGATTATTTACTTAAATATGTAATATTAGATTTTTCTTTTTAATAAATTAAATATTATTATGTGATAAGGAGAATACTGTGATGGAAAAGAAGTATGTAATGGCACTAGACCAAGGAACAACTAGTTCAAGAGCTATACTATTTAATAAAAAGGGTGAAATAGTAAAAATCGCACAAAAAGAATTCAAACAAATTTACCCAAAAGCTGGGTGGGTAGAACATGACCCTATGGAAATATGGGGTTCACAAAGTGGAGTAATGAGAGAAGTTATAGAAACAGCAGGAATAAGGCCAGAAGAAATTGCTTCAATAGGAATAACTAATCAAAGAGAGACTACAATTGTTTGGAGTAGGTATACTGGGAAACCGATTTATAATGCGATAGTATGGCAGTGTAGGAGAACATCAGAAATATGTGATGAGCTTAAACATAAAGGGTTAGAAGAACTAATAAAAGAAAAAACTGGTCTTTTAATAGATGCATACTTTTCAGCAACAAAAGTAAAGTGGATATTAGATAATGTAGAAGGTGCTAGAGAAAAAGCAGAACAAGGAGAGTTGTTATTTGGGACTATAGACACATGGTTAATATGGAATTTGACACGTGGAAAAGTACATGTAACAGATTACTCAAATGCATCTAGAACGATGATGTACAATATAAATAGTTTAGAATGGGATAAAGATATACTAAGAGAGTTAGATATACCAATAAGCATGTTACCATCAGTAAAACCCTCTAGTTATGTCTATGGCCATACAGATGAACGTATGCTATCAGGAGCTAAAATACCTATTGCTGGATGTGCAGGAGACCAACAAGCAGCATTATTTGGTCAAAACTGTGTTGAAGAAGGTACTGCAAAAAATACTTATGGAACAGGTTGCTTCCTACTTATGAATACAGGTAGTAAGATAGTAAAATCTAAACATGGACTGCTTACAACAATTGCTTGGGGTGTTGATGGAAAAGTGACATATGCATTAGAAGGAAGTATATTCATAGGAGGTGCATCTATTCAATGGCTTAGAGATGAATTAAAGATAATTGAATCTGCGAAAGATAGTGAAATGTATGCAAATAGAGTAGAGGATACTAATGGTGTATATGTAGTACCAGCATTTACAGGTCTTGGAGCTCCATATTGGGATATGTATGCTAGAGGGTCAATCTTAGGTCTTACAAGAGGTGCAAAAAAAGAACATATAATAAGAGCTACATTGGAATCGATTGCTTATCAAACAAAAGATGTCTTAGAAGCGATGCAAAATGATTCAAAATTGAAATTAAAGTCACTAAAAGTTGATGGTGGAGCAAGTAATAATAATTTTTTAATGCAATTTCAGTCAGACATATTAAATGTAGATATAGATAGACCTAAAATAGTAGAAACAACAGCTTTAGGGGCAGCATATTTGGCAGGATTATCTGTTGGTTTCTATATTGGAAGTAATGAAATCCCATCAAAATGGTCAGTAGAAAAAGAATTTAATCCAAATATGAATGAAGATAAGAGAAATAAATTATATAAAGGTTGGAAGAAGGCTGTATCAAGAGCTTTAAGTTGGGAAAAAGAAGATGAAGTAGATATTTAAAAAGTAGTCAAAAACAAAATTTATTTGAACTTAAAAAGAGCTTTATGTAAAATATGAAGCTCTTTTTTTATTGTTTACTTACACTTTTTATACAATCATACTAAATTGTATGATTTATTTTTCACTTTCATATAAGAACATTGGTATAGAGTTGTAAATATGTTTGTCTCCAACAACTAAGAGAATATCTCCATCTAAAAACTCGATATACGGGCCAGGAGATATTATAAGTTCCTCACCTCTTTTAATTGCAACTATTGTAGCACCTGTGTTTTGCCAAAATTTAGTTTGAGCAGCTGTTTGTCCAACATACTTACATTTAGAATTTATTGTGAACTGAACGGGCACTAAAGGATTTATTATTTCAAGTCTGTTAGAATAATCTAAAATTTTATTTATAGTATCCAATATTTCATTCTCTAAATTAGATTTAGTATCTATTAAATTATAAAGAGTTGATTTATATGATGATATATTTGTAATATCCCTGTATTTTTTTATAAAAGAAGAAGCTTTGTCTGGAGATAATACAATAACACCTTTACCCTTTATGCTTTTAACAACACCAATATCTTCTAAAATTTTAACAGCTCTTCTTATAGTTTCTGGAGATACATTGTATTTACCAGCCAAAACAGAACGTCCAAATAATACTGAATCCTCTTGTATTTCACCTGTATATATTTTATTTGCAATATCCAAAGCTATTTTTTGGTATATTGGCATCGTATAATTTTTATCCATTGTTTTTCCCCCAATACAAAATTTATGTTAAAAAATATATAATCTTAATAATACTATTGTATAATTTATAGGTTTGTATGTCTACAATATGTACAAATATTGTCTTTGTTTTAAAATAATATTTTAACATGTATTTAGTATACATGATTTTATTATACGTAAAACTCTATAAAGATTTACTTAAGAGAATATAAAGATATTTTATTTACAAAAAACAATAATTATATAGATGAAACAAACAAATGAATGAAGAAAAATACTTCTGTCTTGCATACAAAGTGATTAAAATTGAAAAATACTTTAAAAATGAAAGTCAAATGCCTTTTTTTAGGTAGAAATGATTAATTATTAACTAAAAAATGGCAAAAACATTTTTTGAAAAAGAAATACAAATGAATGCGAAATTAAAATAATTGCAAAAATATTCCTCAAATGGTAAAATTATATTATAAAATGCAACGAAATAGTTGCAAAACTAAAATTGAATAAAAGTAATAAAATATTTCATGCAATATATAAAATAAACAAAATTTAAAAATTAAAACTACTTATTCTATCAAAATGCTAGTGAGGGGGGTCATAAATTGTATAAAGTAGATTTAAATAGTGATTTAGGTGAAAGTTTTGGAGCATATAAGGTTGGTTTAGATGAAGAAGTTTTAAAATATATTTCATCAGCTAATATAGCTTGTGGGTTTCATGCAGGTGACCCTAATCATATGGACAAAACAGTAAAGTTAGCTAAAGAAAATGGCGTGAAAATAGGGGCGCACCCAGGTTTTCTAGATTTAATGGGATTTGGAAGACGTGAGATGAAAATAACTAGGCAAGAAGCTAAAGATTATACAAAATACCAATTAGGAGCTTTAATGGCTTTTGCAAGCTCAAATGGATGTAACATACAACATGTAAAACCGCATGGAGCCTTATACAATATGGCAGCTAAAGATAAAGATTTAGCTATGGGTATTTGTGAGGCTATATATGAAGTAAACAAAGATATCATACTTTTAGGATTATACAATAGTGAAATGATAAATTCTGCTAAAGAGATTGGGCTTAGGTATGCAAATGAAGTATTTGCAGATAGAGCTTATGATAATAATGGATTTTTAGTTCCAAGAAGTGTAGAGGGTGCAGTTATACATGATACAAAATGTGCAATAGATAGAGTTGTCAAGATGGTAAAAGAAGGAACTGTAGAAACTTTAACAGGTGAAGTTATACATATCAAAGCTGACTCTATATGTGTTCATGGGGATAATCCAAAGGCAATAGAGTTTGTTAAAGAGATAAGAAAACGCTTTGAATTAGAAAATATAGAAGTTTGTCCATTAGAAGATATGGAAGCTTGTTCATCAGAAAACATGGTTTAAGACTGATAATATGAGGGGGAGATAAAATATGAGTACAAAAAATATTACTGATAAAACGAAAAATAAAAAAGATGTTGGGGCACTTATAGGAGCTGCTTTTATAATGGCAACATCAGCAATTGGACCTGGTTTTTTAACTCAGACAGCACAATTTACTCAAGATTTTGGGCCGAGTTTTTCGTTTGTAATCTTAATTACAACAATTCTTTTTATAGGAGCTCAAGTAAATGTATGGAGAGTAATTGGTGTATCAGGTCTTAGAGGTCAAGATATAGCAAATAAAATAGTGCCTGGATTAGGTTATCTAGTTGCTTTTTTAGTAGCGCTTGGAGGATTAGCTTTTAACATAGGAAATGTTGGTGGAGCTGCACTTGGTATGAATGTAATGTTTAATATGAATATGACACTTGGAACTATATTAAGTGGATTGATAGCAATATTTGTATTTATGTCAAAAAATTCAAATTCTCTAGTAGATAAGATAACTAAGTTTTTAGCATTAGGTATGATAATTATAGTTGGATATGTAGCAATATCTAATCATCCTCCTGTTGGAGAGGCAGTTTTTAAAATGGTAAAACCAGAGAATCCAAAAGGGCTTATATTCCCAATAATAACTCTACTTGGAGGAAGTGTTGGAGGTTATATAACTTTTGCTGGAGGACATAGACTGATAGATGGTGGAATAACAGGAGAAGAAAATATAAAAGAAATAACTAAATCTTCTCTTTTAGGAATATTAGTTGCAACAATGATGAGGGTTCTTCTATTTTTAGCAATATTAGCAGTAGTTTCAAAAGGTCTTCAACTTGACCCAGAAAATCCAGCTGCTTCAGCTTTTAAATTTAGTGCAGGAGCAATAGGATACAAATTCTTTGGGCTTGTATTATGGTCTGCTGCAATTACATCAGTTATAGGAGCTGCTTATACATCAGTCTCTTTCTTAAAAACATTAAACCCTTTTATAGATAAGAATGAAAAGTATTTCATAATAGGATTTATAGCAATATCAACACTTATAATGGCATTTATAGGAAAGCCAGCAACCTTATTAATTTTAGCAGGTTCTTTAAACGGATTAATACTTCCAATCACATTAGGAATAATGCTTATAGCATCTAAAAGAAAAGATATTGTTGGAGATTACAAACATCCTACATGGCTTTTAATATTTGGAGTAATAGTAGTATTAATATCTGCCTATACAGGAATAACTTCTCTTAGTAGTCTAGGTACTTTATTTGCTTAATTTAGAAGAGGTGACATTTATGAAAACTAGATACTTGCTATCAGGAGATAAAGCAGTAGTTGCTGAGTTTGGAAATGAGATATCAGAAGATATAAATAAAAAAGTAATTTCATTTATGAGGGCAATAGAGATATCAAATCTTAAAGGGATTGTCACAGAAATGGTGCCAACATATAGGTCACTTATGATAAGTTATAATCCTCTAAAAATAGATTTTGATAGTTTAATTGAGCGTTTAAAAAAAATAGAAAATAATTTAGAAAGTATAGAATTACCAAAACCTAAAATACATGAGATTCCAGTATGTTATGATAAGGTTTTTGGTATAGATATTGAAAATGTTGCAAGTCATAATAATCTTACTGTGGATGATGTTATAAAAATACACACAAGTAGAGATTACTTGATATATATGTTGGGATTTACTCCTGGTTTTCCGTATCTAGGAGGTATGGATGAAAGAATAGCTACACCTAGACTAGAGGTGCCAAGAACTAAAATTTATGGTGGAAGTGTTGGTATAGCAGGTTCTCAGACAGGTGTATATCCTATCGATAGTCCTGGAGGATGGCAAATAATTGGTAGGACACCTTTAAAATTATATGATGAAAATAGAGAAGAACAAATTTTACTTAGAGCTGGAGATTTTATAAAATTTGTTCCAATAACATTAGATGAATTTATAGAAATTGAAAAAAATAATTTGAGTATTTAAATATCGTTATAGTACAGGGAGTGGTATATATGGGATTCAAAGTTGAATTAGGAGGTTTCCAAACATTAATACAAGACAGAGGTAGAGTTGGATATGGACAATATGGTGTATCTGGTTGTGGGGCAATGGATGAGTATGCACATAGAGTGGGAAATATATTAGTTGGAAATTCTGAAGATGAAGCTTCTTTAGAAGTTTTAATGTTGGGCCCTACAATTACATTTGATGAATATACACAAATAGCAGTAACTGGGGGAGATTTAGGAGCTAGAATAAATGGAAAAGAAATTCAAAACTGGAGGTCATATCAAATAAACCCTGGCGATGTATTATCATTTAGAGGTGTAAAATCAGGAGCTAGAGCATATGTATCAATAGCTGGTGGAATAGATGTCCCACTTGCAATGGGTAGTAAATCGACTTATACAAGAGCTAAGATTGGTGGTTTTGAAGGTAGGGCACTTAAAAAAGGTGATTATATAAATACTTTCATTCAGGAAAAAGATTTTACAATAAATAAAAAATTAAATTCAAAATATATTCCAAACTATAGTTCAGAAATAGTCTTAAGAATTGTAAAAGGACCTCAATTTGATGCTTTTTCTAAAGATGAAGTAGAAAAGTTTTTATCAAATGAATACAAAGTTACAAATGAAATAGATAGAATGGGTTGTAGACTGGATGGAGAGAGTATAAAACACCTTAATGGAGCAGATATTATATCTGATGGTATTTCTTATGGAGCCATACAAGTACCAGGACATGGAAAACCTATTATAATGCTATCTGATAGACAGACTAGTGGTGGATATACTAAAATAGGAAATGTAATAAGTGTAGATTTGTATAAGTTGGCACAAGCAAAGCCAAATGATGTAGTAAAATTTGAATTTGTAGATATATATGAAGCACATAGATTGCTGAGGGAACAAGAAGAAAAGATTCAAGATATTTACAAGAGTATGAAAAATATAAGAGTTGTCAAAGCAAAAGTGTTAAATGATATAGCAGTTTAATTTAACCTTAATAAACATAACTCTTATTATAAATTAAAATGTAATTTACAAATAGCTATTTACTATTTACCATAATTAAGATGGTTTAGTTAGTCAAATAGCTATTTTTTGGTTTAAATAAATATTATAGATTTAAATAAATACTTCAATTTGAAAGTAAAAGTAGTATTTAAATGTTTTTATTTTGTAGCATATATAAAAAGTATGTATTTTATATAGTGTTTATTTAGATTTTATTGGCCAAATTGGAGGAGAAATAACACCATATCCACGAGCTATTGTATCTTTACTAGGATTGATGATTTTATGAGGTATGTTGGCTTTTATAAATGTTGAATCTCCTGTATTCAATCTTATTATTTTTTCCCCCATACAAATATCAACCATACCACTTGTTACTACCATGATTTCTTCTGATGCGTGATATATACAATCTTTAGCATCTTCACTTTCTGGTTTAAGTTCAAATTCTACAAGTAAACTTGAAGGAGTAAATTCAGATGTTGGCATTGGAGATACTATCTCATAAAACATTTCACTTCTTGGAAATTTCATCATAACTCTATCTTCTTTTCTAATGACTAAATCATCAGTATTATTATCATCCATAAACATATATAAAGGAGTATCTAAAACTTCAGCAATTTTTCTCAATGAAGACAATGATGGTTCAATAGCATCTCTTTCTATCTGAGAGATATAACTTATAGATAAATCTGTCAATTTGGAAACATCACTTAATGTTTTTTTCTTGCTTTTTCTTATATTTCTCATCTTTTCACCTAACATAAGAACCTCCAATTAATAAAATTAATATAAATATTCGATAAAAACAAAGTAATTATAGCATAACATAGAATTAGTGGCAATAAGAATAAATAGAATATTTTGATAATTAGAATTCAATTAAATGTAAATAAAAATTTATAAAAATCAATTATTGTTGAATTAATATAATAAAAAAGAATTTAGCATAGAAATATTAATTAAAAGAAGATTATTGAAGAATATTTTAGAAAATAGTAAATTTTCAGTAAATTATCTTGACATATGTATTGAAGTAATAATATAATTTGAAGTATAAAATTTAAAAAATTAAATTATAACTTCAAAAAGGAGGGTAATATGAAGATAACAGATATAAAATTTGAAAAACTAAGAATTAGATTAAAAAAACCTGTGGTAGTTTCATTTGGAGTAATTGAATATGGGGAAAGTATAATTTTAAAAATTGAAACTGATGAAGGATATTATGGATTTGGTGAAGCAGCTCCTCTTGCAGCAGTAACAGGTGAAGTTTTGGATAATGTACTTTCAATATTACTTATGTTTAAAAAAGAGCTGATAGGAAAAGACCCACTGGATATTGAAATGATACATACAATCATGGATGGAATTATAATAGGTAATACTTCTGCAAAAGCAGCCATTGATATAGCTTTATATGATATCAAAGGAAAACTCATGAATGCACCTCTTCATAAAGTTCTTGGAGGGTTTGATAATAAAGTTCAAACAGATATTACTATAAGTATAGATAAACCAGAAAAAATGGCAAAAGAAGCTTTAGAAAAAGTTAAAGAAGGCTTTAGGATATTGAAGCTTAAAGCAGGGATAAACCCTGAAGATGATATTGAAGCTGTGAGATTAATTAGAGAAGCTGTTGGAGAAAGCATAAGAATTAGAATTGATGCAAATCAGGGGTGGAACGTAAATAGTAGTATAAATACTATCAAAAAATTAGAAGAATTTGGTGTTGATGCAATTGAACAAGCACTTCCATATTGGGATTTGGATGGAACTGCTTACATAAGAAGTAAGAGTAATATAAAAATTATGATGGATGAATCACTACATTCACCAATAGATGCTATTAAAGCTATAAAAAAGGATGCAGTTGATACCTTTAATATTAAGTTGATGAAATCAGGAGGAATATACCCTGCTATAAAAATTAATAACATAGCCGAGTCAAGTGGGGTAAATTGTATGTTAGGATGCATGCTTGAAACGAGAATTGGTATAACAGCAGCAGCAAATTTAATTGCATCTAAAAAAAATATAACAGAAGCTGACCTTGATAGTTTCATGTTTTGTGAAGAATTAAATGGTATCTCTGGAGGATTTGTGATGGATGGAGATATTATGAATCTTGTCAATAAACCAGGCTTAGGAATAGAAGTAAACTTATGATAAAATTGGAGGTTAAATATGAATACACTTTTTTCAAGTACAGGAAGTATACTTGCTATAATGACATCAATGATTGCATTGGGTTTTTACTTACAAAGATATAAAGCTATTAAGAGTTTAGGACCAGCACTTACAATAATCATAATGGGAATAATACTTTCAAACTTAAAAGTAGTTCCAATAAGTACTGAGTTATATGGAACTATTTCTACATATGCCATTCCAGTCTCTATGACTATAATGTTGATGAGTGTTGATTTAAAAGAAATGACAAAGTTATCAAAAGAGCCTTTGATTGCAATCTTTGTAGCTGTATTAACTGTAAGCATAATGGCATTTTTATTTGGACTTGTATTTGCAGAAAAAATATCAGAAGGTTGGAAAGTTGCTGGAATGTTTGTAGGTACATATACTGGAGGAAGTGCTAATCTTACAGCCATTGGTACAGGTCTTAATGTAAGTCGACAAACTCTTGCAGCAGCAAATGCAGCAGATTATGTAATTGGAGTACCAACATTAATATTCATGTTTGCTCTACCAGCTATACTAAAGAATTCAAAGAAGTTTAAAAAACTTTGGCCATATCATGTAGAAGAATCAGAATTAGAGGATGAGCAGAATGAAGAATTTATGGAGTCAAAAGAGTGGAGTATTAAAGATATTGCTTGGATGTTAGCCATAGGTTTTGTGGTTACAGAGGTTGCAACAATTCTTTCTGGATATTTCAATTCAAGTTTTAGTAGTGCAGCAAGAATTCTTTTAGTTACAACTATTTCAATTATAATTGCTCAGTTAAAGCCAGTAAAAAAGCTAAAAGGGAATTTAGATTTAGGATTATTTGTTGCATTATTCTTTTTATGTACTATAGGTTTTTCAGTAGATATAAAAGAGTTTTTAGGTTCAACTTTCACCATAACACTTTACTGTTTTAGCATAATTTTTGCTTCATTTGTTTTCCATCTATGTATAACTAGACTTTTAAAAATAAAGTATCAATATGTAATACTTTCTATAGTAGGAGCAATTGCTGATGGACCAACTTCAGCTTTAGTAGCTGCATCTGCAAAATGGAATTCACTTGTAAGTGTGGCAGTGGTCATGGGAGTAATTGGTGGAGTATTAGGAAATTATGCAGGTATATCAGTGGCATATGCTATAAAAATGTCTTTGGGATTATAGGAGGTGATTTAATTGCTAAAATTTAGGCTATATATATCTGGATTATATAGTGGAAATGTAGTTTTTGATAATGAGTTATTAATTGAAAAGTTAAATCCTTTTACAAATAAAATCGAAAGTTTAAAAATAATAAGTAAAGAAGAAAATGCATACTATTTAAATCTTACAAAAATGGATTTAAACTCTTTATTTTATAACTTTGATGTATACACTAGTAGTTTAATAAATACAAATAAAAGCGTCATTATAAATAAGTTAGGAGAGACATATTCTAGGCTTAATGAATACATATGGGTTCAAAGAAATAAAAAATTTCCATTAGATATAATTATTGTGGATAATAAAATAGTTGGTTTCATATGCTTATCTAGGGAAACTTGTACTATATTAGTTATGGATGGATATGAAGATTATACTGTATTAAAAGAATGGAATAAAACTCATAAAAATGAAAAGATATATTCTATAAAATTTGGTGGAAATTATATGGTTGATATGAAAGATGGAATAAAACTTTCTACAGATGTGTATCTTCCTAACTTTATAGATTCTACTAAAAAAGCACCAACAATTCTTATGAGAACTCCATATGGAAAAGAAAATGATAAAGAAATATATTATAAATATGTACAAAGAGGATATGTTGTTGTCATACAAGATGTTAGAGGAAGAAATGAATCAGAAGGTGATTGGGAGCCGATGATTCATGAAAGGGAAGATGGAGATAGTACTATAAACTGGATAGTATCACAGAAATGGTCAAATGGCATGGTTGGCATGTTAGGGGCATCTTATCTTGGTTATGTTCAGTGGGCAGCTGCATCTTCAAGTAATAAACATCTTAAAGCTTTAGTTAGTATAGTAACATCAGGAAGTCCTTTTATTGACATACCAAGAAAAGGAGGAGCCTTCGTATCTGGTATGCTTGCATGGGCATTTATGGTATCAAGAAATAAAGTTGATAGAAGTAAAATGGTAAGAGATGATTGGGATGATGTTTTAAACATACGACCAATACAGAATATACCTGTTGAAGCTCTTGGGTATAGGATTAAGTTCCTAGAAGAATGGCTAAAAAGAGTAGAAAAAGATGAGTATTGGGATATGATGGATTGGCATTCACAAAAAGGTAAAATAAATGTACCAGCATTGGTTGTATCTGGATGGTATGATGATAATGGTATGGGTACTACAGAAGCTTTAGATGTAATAAAAGGTTATGAAAAAGGAAAGAGAAAGGCTATCTTAGGTCCATGGATGCATAACTCAAATACTTTAAGAGATATAAATGGTATTTCTTTAGGAAATAATTCATTGAGATATGATTTGGATTATAATTATCTGCTATGGTTCGATAAATACTTAAAAGGTATAGAAAACAATATAGATAAGACTGCTCCAGTAGAGTATTATTCTGTTGGTTCTAATAGGTGGAAGACAGAAACAAATTGGCCAATAAGAAACAAAATAGATAAGCCTTTATATCTAATAAGTGATGGGAATGCTAACACATCTTTGGGAAATGGAAGATTAGTATTTGATAGTGCTTTAGAAGAAAAGTGTGATAAGTATATATATAATCCTAAAGACCCATCAATACAACTAATTGATATGTCAGAAAATGAAGTTGGTGTTCCAAATAACTATAGGGATTTAGAAAAAAGAAGTGACATGTTGTGTTATACATCAGATGCTTTTAGTGAAGAATTTACTATAACAGGTGATATAAAGTTAGAGTTCTTTGCATCAAGTTCTGCCAAAGATACTGACTGGGTTATAAAAATCATGGATGTAGATTTAGATGGGAATTCAATTAAATTAGCTGATGGTATACTTAGTGCTAGATTTAGAAATGGTTTTTATAAGTCGGAGTTTATGGAAGAAGGAGAGATTTACAAGTTCTCAATTATAACTTCAAAAATATCAAACACATTTAAAGTTGGTCATAAAATTAGACTAGATATAACATCTAGTGCTAAAAACTTTATTTTTCAAAATAGCAACACTGTAGAAGGTTATAATAGTATTGAGTATATAGAAGCAAAAAATGTCATTTATCATGGAGGTAAATATCCATCCAGATTGATATTGCCTGTAGAAAATAATTAAATTGATATGGATAAAATAGTAAGGAGATATAATATCAATATTATATCTCCTTGTTAGTTAAATTAATTATTTTGTAGCTGCTACAACGCTCATTTCAACTAATAAATGCTCTCTAGCAAGTCTAGCTTCAACACAAGCTCTAGCAGGTTCAAATCCTTTTTCAACCCAAGCATCCCAAACAGAGTTCATAGCTTCAAAGTCTTTCATATCTCTTAAATAAATAGTAACAGATAATAAATGTTGTTTATCTGAGTCATATTTGTTTAATAAATCTTCTATTTTAGCTAAAACTTCAGTAGTTTGTTCAATTACTCCACCTTCAGCATGAGTTTGTCCACATAAGTAAACTGTGTTGTTATGAACTACAGCTCTACTCATTCTTCCAGTTCCTTCATATCTTTTTATTTCCATGTTTTAAATACCTCCATAATTAAAAAATCTATTAAAAATCTAAATAATAAATTAAAAAAAGTCTATACTATATAAAATTATATTATATATTGTAATAATAATCTATAAAAACATACAACTTTTTAATTATAATTATTATTGTTATTAATTGAAAAGCTTTATTAGTTGCTTGACATAATTTATACTTTTAATTATAGTATAAATTGGAATATTTAGATAATTATTATTTAATCTATTAGTAGAAGTCTTTAATTAATATGACTTTATATATTTATATAGAAAAGAGGTAAGTATGAGTAGTACAATCAAATCAAATCGAATAAAGGGCATAATGTTCATAATATTATCAGCTCTTGGTTTTGCAATGATGTCTGCATTTGTAAAACTAGCAGGGGATTTACCAAGTTTTCAAAAAGTGTTCTTTAGAAACTTGGTATCAGCCATAATAGCATTTTGGCTTATCATAAAACATAGAGGTAGTCTAACTGGTAAAAAGGAAAATTTAAAAGTGCTTTTATATAGGTCAATATTTGGAACTTTAGGAGTTATATTTAACTACTATGCAATTGACAGATTGATGCTTTCAGATGCTAACATGTTAAATAAAATGAGTCCATTTCTTGTAGTTATATTTTGTGCAATTGCTCTAAAAGAGAAAATAAATGTAAAACAGATAGGAGCTATTATAATTGCATTTATAGGGGCTTTATTCATAATAAAACCAACATTTAGTGTAGAAGTGATTCCATATCTAGGAGGAATTGCTGGAGCTATATTTGCAGCAATGGCATATACATGTTTAAGGGTTCTTGGAGATAGAGAAGATTATTATACAATTGTATTTTTCTTTTCAGTATTTTCGTTGATTACTGTAGGGCCAATTGCTTTTGCAGTATATGAACCAATGACTCCTATGCAACTTATATATTTATTACTAGGAGGCGTATTTGCAAGTTTAGGTCAATTTGGGATAACTCTAGCATATAAGTATGCACCTGCTAAGGAAATTTCTATATTTGACTATAGTAATATAATTTTTTCAGCAATTTTAAGTATCTTCTTGTTCAATGTTTATCCAGATATGCTAAGTGTTGTTGGATATTTAATAGTATTTTCAGCAGCATTTTATATGTTTTTATATAATAAGAAGTTAGATAAATTAGACAAAGAAAATAGAAGATAATAAAGCAATAAGATAAATAAAAATTGTGTTTAGAGTCTGTATTTAATACTTAAGATTTTGTATTGACGTTAAATAATATATAGATTGAAAATATTTAATATACTGGTATAAAACAGCAGTTAAAATTGAAAAGTTATAACTGCTGTTTCTTTTATTAAAAATATCCAAATGTATGTAAAAATAGACTATAATAGAGTAGTATAAATAATATAAAGGGGATAAATTAAAGTATGGAAAAGGTGAAAATTGCTGTAATTGGAGCAGGTAATAGAGGAACATATGCATATGCTCCATATATTTATGAAAATTCTGATGTATGTGAAATAGTTGCTGTAGCTGAACCTAAAAAAGGAAGAAGAGAATTATTTACACAAAAATATAATTTAGATAGCAAAAACGTATTTGAAACTTTAGAAGATTTTTTTGAACAAGATAAAATGGCAGATGCAGTCATAATAGCTACAAATGATGATAGACATTATGATGTAGCAAAACTAGCTTTTGAAAAAGGCTATCACATATTATTAGAAAAGCCAATGTCTAACAGTCTAGATGGTTTGGTGCATATAAATGATTTATGTGATAAGTACAAAGATAAGATTTTTATGATTTGTCATGTACTTAGATATTCTCCATTTTATAATAAATTAAAAGAAATTGCAGAAAGTAAGAAATTAGGAGAACTGGTTAGTATACAGTACAATGAAAATATAGGATATTGGCATTTTGCACATAGTTTTACTAGAGGAAATTGGAGAAATAGTAATGAAACAAGTCCTTTAATTTTAGCTAAGAGTTGTCATGATATGGACATCTTATTATATTTAGTAGGTAGTAGATGTAAAAAAATATCTGCATTTGGAAGTTTGAAGCATCTTAACAACCAACATGCTAGTGGAGAAATGGCACAGAACTGTCTTCAATGTTTAGTTGAAAAAAAATGTCCATATTCAGCCAAGAAAATTTATCTAGAAAAAGATAGAAGCATAAACAGAGCTGTTCATATAAATCCGACAGAAGAAAATATTTTAAAAATACTTGAGACTAGCCCATATGGAAGATGTGTCTATAGATGTGATAATAATGTTGTAGATAATATGGTAAATATATTGCAGTTTGAAAATGGAGTGACAGCTACTTTTAATTTATGTGCATTTACTAAAGAAAGCGGAAGAACTATAAAGCTAATGTTTAGCCATGGTGAAGTTGGCGGAGACTTAAATAAAAATGAGATAAGAATTAAAGAATTTGGAAAAAATGAAGAAATAGTTATAAAACCATCAAATAAACAGAATATGGTAGAGGAATATGACAGAAATCTTATTTCTGAGTTTGTTAAATTAGTTTTAAATAAAGAATTAGAAAAGAGTAGAGTAGCAGCGAAAGAGGCTATACAAAGTCATGTAATGGCATTTGCAGCTGAATATTCAAGAATGAGTGATGAAGTAGTATATATAGAAGATTTTTTTGATAATGCGAAACAAATGACTAGAGAGATAGAAGAAACTATATTTTAATTAAGAAAACTTGTTAAATAAAATAAAGATAGATTATATAATAGATACACTAATGTATGTGTTCTATCAAAAAATCTATCTTTTTTATTAGGACTTTTTCTTATCTCTATCAAAAAAATCCATACATTCGGATAAAAGATAAGAGAGTAAAGCGAATAAGATTTCTGTACTTAAAGGAATCGTTATTGAATCCATAAATGTATCAATTATGTTCATAGCTAGAAAAGTTAGTATAAAATCAATTATAAATTCGCAAAATTTATATAATGAGTAAGGTAATTTGTTTACATATCTAAATATATCTAAAATAGTAGTGCATAAAAAATCAATTGGGGTAGTTATACAAAAATATATTAAAAAGAAAATTAGTACAGACCCAAGAGATTTATATTCAAAACCTAAGAATGATAAGAAGCCAATTCCTATAACCGTGAAAATACAAAAAGTTATACCAAAAAAAACAGCAAAAAATAAAAATACAGAAATAAATTCGCCTAAAGGAATTCTTCTTTTATTACTTATCTTAATCAACTCCTTAATTTATATAAATAATAACATTCTTAAAAATTCATAATAGTCTTCTGTTTCAAATAATATTGTTTGAGAATCTATTTTTTTCATATTTGGATAAAAAGAAGCTTTAAAAGCCTTGTAATGTTCTCTAAACTTTATTTCTATCTTGAATTTATCAGGTAATTTTATTAAGTGTCTAGATAAATCTCCAGATAAAGCTTTTTTAACACCTTTTTCTATTTCTTTTAGTGCTAGATTTGGATGTATTGAAATTGAACCATTTCCAATTCCTTTTGATACAGGTATAGTAACTATATTTGGGTTTAGTTTTTTTGCACTCTCACAAAGCATTTCATCTCCACTTAAAAATGCTACAGGAACATTATAATATGCAGCAATATAAGCATTTATAGTAAATTCAGACGCTATTTCATCATTTATTTTAAAATAGTCGTAATCAATATCCATGGTATGAGAAAGTGGATTACCATTACAAGTAGCTCCAGAATGATAACCAGTAAATATACATGCATCAAAGCTTTCATCAATTCCAGCCATCATAACTAGTGGGTCTTTAGTCCATCCTCTAAGTATTTTTACATTTTCAGGTAAAATGTCTGGATTAATATTTCTACCACTATCATGTGCATCTTTAACAAGTATTTCATACATGCCAGATTGAGTAGCTCCATTACATGCAGCTGCTATTTCTTTGCTCATTTGTGTTCTGTAGTGATGTGAAAATTCGCATTCAAGTTTTGTCTCATCCCAATTTACAATACCACAAGTACCTTCTATATCAGCACTTAAATATAATTTCATAATATAGACCCCCTTATATTTATTATTAATGATAATAACAGATAACAGAAAAATATAATCAATAAAGGTCATAAAAATATTATGTCTTACTATTAATTATTATTAAATCTGTAACTGGAAAATTACTGAACTAGTATTAAAAATATAATACTAAGTACATCTATTTGTATAATTTTTTTATGTATAATATTTATATAAGATTGTAACATATAAGTGGTTACATTTACTAGTTTAACATAGTTAAGTATCATTTTTAAGTTAAATTGTTTATAGAAACTATTATATAGATTTGTAATTAATTAGTTAGAGAAGGCAAAAAGTAGAAAGTTATAAGAAATAAAAGTAAAAAAATAGAGAGTTATAAGAAATAAGCTGATAATTAATGTACAAAAGTGTACTTTATAGTTGCTAAATAACTCTCAAAAAGAAATGTATTATTTTAATTGTATTTTTTATTTTTAATAAAGAAAACAATAATTATTGATAAAATAGGATTTATTGAAAATCCAAATAATGTCCAGAAACTACTATTAAGGTTTTTCTTTGTAGAAATTTTATTACATGCTATTAGGATTATTATATAAATGATACAATTTAATATTCTAAATATATGTGGTATAAAATTTTGAGCAAGTGCAAATAAAGTAAATGCGTAAAATAAGCCTATGAAAGCAAAGAAAAAGTAGTTTAAATTTTTGAATTTTGGAAGTTGTTTTTTGTTATCATTAATTGACATGATAACACCAAGAACCATAGCTATCCATCCAAATAAATTTGCTGCTTGTAGACTAAATATTGTCATGTATTTTCTCCTTTATATTTATTTATATTTAAGTATACAAGATAATTTACTAATATTAAAGCAAATAAAAGGAAGAATTATATAGTTTTAAAATTCAAATTCATTTTCCCAATCAAATTCTCCTGACTTTTCTACGCTTTTAGGCCAATGATTGCACCATTTAGGAACTGATGGATTTTCAATTCTATCAACACTTGGAGTATATGGTTTTAAGTCAATAACAGGGCTATTGTCATTAGCATCAATATATGGGATTTTTATTATACCATTTTCATGGTCTATATTAATAATTTGTACAGTAGTTAATGCTATTGGATTAGGTCTAATAGGTGACCTTGTTGCAAATATTCCCATAATATCTGGCGCATTTTTATATGGTTTTGGAGTTTCTAAAATATTTCTTAATTCGGTATTATCAAATCCATCTGCCCACCAAAGTACATTTAAGTGAGCAAAGTCATCAAGTTCTTTTAGTGCGGGTATATATTTTTTATCCAATTCAATAAAGATTTCTTCACCTTGAACACGTATTTTTCCTATAGGATTTACTGATATTTGTTTCATAATATTACCTCCAATTATTTGGTTTGTCATTTGTAATTTTAGAATAGTACCTAACACCATGTGAGAGTCAATATAAAAAATTATTAGATATAAATATTAATAATTAAAAAGCTAATATATTTTTTACATGAAGCATGACACCAGTAACAAGGCAATCTTCATCAATGTCAAAGGTAGATGTATGTAGAGGAGAGGTAATATTTTTTTTGCTATTTGCACAACCAAGATGGTAAAAAGCTCCTTCACAGTGCCTTAAAAAATATGAAAAGTCTTCAGCTCCAAGAGTGGGTGTATCTTTAATGATAATATTTTCTTTTCCAAACAAATCTATAGCATTTTGTTTAACATAATCTACCAGATGATTTGAATTTATAAGTGCTGGATAACCCTCCTCAATTTCAACAGAAATACTTCCTCCAAATGTTTTACAAGTAAAATCACAAATTTCTTTAATTCGTTTTTTCGAAAAGTTTCTAGTTTCTTGAGTTAAAGTTCTTAAAGTTCCTTTTATAATAACTTTATCACAAACTATATTTTCTTTGATTCCGCCTTCAATTTTTCCTAGAGAAATAACCACAGAATCGGTAGGATTTGTATTTCGACTGACTATTGTTTGTAGAGCAGTTATGATATGAGCAGATATAACTATAGCATCAATACCCTGGTGTGGATAAGCCCCATGGCACTTTGAACCATGTACAGTCAATCGAAGTGTATCAGTGGAGGCATTCAAAGTGTTATATTTTAATTCAATTAAATTTTTATCGATATTGGGATTTACATGAAGGCCAAATATATATTTAACATCTGGATTTTTCAGACAACCATCTTCTATCATAAGTTTAGCACCACCAATAGTTTCTTCAGCAGGTTGAAAAAAGAATTTTACATTTACATTTAGATAATCCTTTAATTTAAATAGTATATTACAAGTGCCAAGTAAAATAGCAGTATGTGCATCATGACCACATGCATGCATTTTACCAAGATTGATGGATTTATAAGAATAATTGAGTTCTTCTATTATAGGTAATGCATCTATATCGGCTCTTATTGCAACTGTTTCAAAATTTGGATTTATATTTATATATGCAGTTATCCCAGTATGATTTTTATACTCAATGTAATTTATACCTATTTCATTTAAATATTTAATGATTTTTTTCTTAGTTTGAAACTCTTCTAATCCAAGTTCTGGAGTTTTATGTAAATCTCTCCTGATATTTATAACCCAATCATTTATTTCATTACAAAGAGCTTTTATATTAAGCATAAAACACATCCTAACTATATTAAAAATTTATTTTTCTTCATTAATTATATTATTTAATGTAAATCATTATTCTGTATCAAGTACAAATAAAATATCTTATAATTATAGTAGATAGATTTAGCATGAGGAAAAATATATCATTTTAGAATAAGAGGTGTTTAAATGTTAGGAATAATTGCGCCATCTGGGCCATTGAGAAATACAAGTTTAGAAGAAATAAAGTCTAATTTAGAGAAGTATGGTTATGAAGTTAAATTTTCCGAAAGTTGTAGTTTAAATTATAAAGGGTATTTAGCTGGTAATGATGATGTCAGAGCTAGAGATATAGAAGATATGTTTTTAGACAAAAATGTAGATATTATTATGTGTTTAAGAGGAGGTTATGGAACAACAAGGATATTGGACAAAATAAATTATGATATAATAAAGCAAAATCCAAAACCATTTATAGGTTTTTCTGATATAACAGGTTTAAGCTTAGCTTTCTATAAAAATTGTGGTCTCTTACCATATCATGGCATAATGGCAGCAAATGTAGCCAAATGGGATGAGTTTACCTATAAATCTCTAATAAATGCTTTAGAATTTAAAGATGAACTCTATTTAGAAAACCCAAAAGAAGAAAAGATTTACACAGTATGTGAAGGTAAAGCAGAGGGAATAATAATGGGAGGAAATTTATCCTTAATAATTGCTACAATGGGAACTAAGTATGAAATAGATGCAAAGGATAAAATTTTATTTATTGAGGAGATTGGAGAATCTCAATATAAACTAGATAGAATGTTAACCCAACTATATTCTTCAGGAAAACTTGAGGAATGTAATGGTATAATTTTTGGAGATTTCAAAGATTGTATTGAAGAAAAGGATTTGATAGAATTATTAGAAGAATTTGCAAGGAAGGTAAATAAGCCAGCTGTATATAATCTTCAGTCTGGACATTGCATCCCAATGGTAACTATTCCTTTAGGTAGAATGTGTGAATTAAATGCTACAGAAAAAATGATTAAATTAAAAAAATAGTGTGTATATAAATATAATGGAAATATGGTATAATCTTATACAAGTAAAAATTTAGCTAGGAGGATGAAGAATGTCTGATGATAGAATAATAGACTTTAACGAACTGAAGAACAAAGTTAAAGATTCTGATGTAGATAAATTTGAGCAATATATATATAACTTATATTTTTCTGTTATGGATGGAAAAATGTCTATGGCTGAGTTTTCAAGAAAAATATTTGATTATATGAGAGATAACAACATATCTCAAGAAAAGTTTATGAAGATACAAAAGCAATTTATGGAGAGATATGGTATGGACACTGAAGAAGTAGAAAAACAACTTAGAAACTTTGGAATCGACCCTTCTACAGCAGGTTTTATGAGTGATAATACTTCAAGTAAAGTATCTACAGAAGATTTAGAATCGTTTAAGAAGAGTGCAGGTTTTTATGAGAAATATGGTGAAAAAATTCAGCCAAAAAGTTGTATAACAACATTCATAAAAAATGACTTGAATGATATTAATGTAATAATAGACCAAGAAAAAATAATGCTTTGTAGTGATAAAAAAATAAATCTTATGGACTCAGAATTAAATGAGTTTTTATTAGAATATAAGAATATGTTCAACAAAAAGATAAAAGTAGTTATGTGTGAGACTACAAACAAGTATGATTATTAAAAAGTAAATTTAACTATTGAAGCAATATTATTTAGTTATATAACTTAAAAATAAAAATCGCAATTTATATTTTTTACAAAAACATGTAAGGAATATGTAAATTGCGATTTTTTTATATTGTATAAGCTAGTTGTAGCAAATAATATTTATAAGTAATGATGTCTTTGTTAAAACTGTATTCTTATATTAAAGTTTTTATTGAAAATATCTCATTTATTAATTACATAATATACTGTATAAAATATTGGATTATTAATGTATTTCTTTTAATACTTTGATACCATTTTGAATCATACTATTAAAGAATACTAAGTTTAAAAGTTCTGCAGAGTGAACATTTGGGATATCATAAGTATCTACCAAATTCATAGGTACAACTATATTTTTTTCAATATTATATTGATTAAAATAGGCTTTTAGAGTTATTGCAAATTGATATATACATATATCTGTACAATCACCAACTATAATTATGTTGTCTATATCATCAAAATCTAAACGTTCTAATGCAAAAAATCCATTAGTAGAATTTTTAGGAAGAATTAGTAGATTATTTATTGACTTAAGCTCATCAACCAATTCACTTTCTATATCATTTTCCAAACAGTGAACAGGATAACTCAAAAGCTCTATAGACTTAGAAGTATGGGAGTCAGTAAATGCTATTATTCGATTTAATTTATTTGCTATTTTTTTTGTAAATGCTTCAATTGGTTTTATTAAAGACTCTACTCTAGGAGAGTATAAAGCTCCTTGTTTTGCAAAACCATTATTGACATCAATTATAAATAAAGCAGTTTTACTCAAATCATAATTTTCTATTTTTTCTATTGGTAGATTATCTAAATTACTTTTTAAAGCTTCAAGTTCATTTAATAAGTTATCCATAGCTATACCTCCAAGATAAATTTAATAAAATTGTACATATTAATTATATAAAAGTCAAGGAGTACAAACATTGTAAGGTTAACTATATTGTTTTGAACTTAAAAGATTTGAAGCTATATTTGGATAGTTAGTAAAAATGCCATCTACATTGAGCTTTAGACAATGTAGCATATCATCCTCTTCATTTACAGTATATACATTGATACCAAGTAAGTTTGTATGGCAAAGTTCAACAAGAGATTCATTTACTAAAATTAAAGGTGCATGAAGGTAACTATTACCTAGAAATTTAGCAAAATTGACTACATTGTTTATAGGTAAATAACACAATAATGCCGTTTTTACACTAGGGTCTAATTTATGAAAGTTTTTCAAGCTATTGCCATTAAAACTAGATATAAGAACTCGATTTTTCATATTGTATTTTAAAATAAGTCCCAAAACATCTTTTTCTATATTAGGATAGTTCACCTTGTCAGTTTTTAGTTCTATATTTAAAATAAGGTCTGTAGGTGAAATTAAAATTAATACTTCTTCTAAAGTTGGAATTTTACATTCTTTGTTGTATTGATATCCTTCAAAAGATGAATTTAGAGTCTTTAGTTTTTTTAAAGTAAGGTCTTTTACAAATCCATGTCCATTAAAAGTTCTATCAACTTTTTCATCATGAATAACTACAATTTTTCCATCTTTAGTCTTATGAACATCAAGTTCTATTCCATATATGTCCATATCCAAACATTTTTTAAAAGCTAAAATAGTATTTTCTGGATATTTTCCACTAAAACCTCTATGAGCGTAAATATTCATTTATATAGCTCCTTCCAATAAATATAACTTATCTTAAAAAATTTTAATTAATATAATATATCATATTCTAAAAGGTATTGTTATATATTAATTAAATAACTATTTATAATTTATATATTATATAAATGTAGAAAAATAAAATCATATATGTGTTATAATATATTTTAAACATTGAAAATATTAAGAATTTAGCAGTTATAATAAGTATAATTTTATGCAAGCTCATGTGTTTAGAGCTTGCATATGTATTATTGATATATTTCTGTATCGCGAAAATAAAATTCCAAAAGAATTTTTCTATAGATTTAGTAGTAAGGGGGAATTTTGATATGTATGAAGTTAATTTAGAACGAGCTATGAATTATTGGATGGATTTGTTAGATGATTATACAAATATAGCAAAAATTCCAAATGATTTTTTTTATAAAGACTGTTCTGATGAAGTAGTAGATGAAGTTTTTAAGATGAATATTGAGAAACATGAAAGATTAATTCGGTATTCTAAAAATAATAATATCAGCATAAGTTCTATCATAGAAACTATATATGGTCTTATACTTCAAAAATATATATATGAAGATGATGTAGTCTTTGGAAAAACAATAAATATAATTCCAATAAGAGTTAAGGTAAGACAAAGTGAGAAATTTATAGATGTTGTACGAAAGTTAAAAAGACAATGGAGTAGGTCTTTAGAATATGGATATTATTTATTATCAGATATAGAGAATAAAAATCATCTAAATACTAAACTTATAAATACCATATTTGTAGCTAAAAGTTTTGACTTATCATATGACTATGACATAGAAAAAAAAGGATATGATTTATCTGTAATAGTATATACAAAGAGGGCACTTAAAATAAAAATAAAATATAAGCCATCTATATACAAAAGAGAAACTATTAGAAGAATACTGAATCAATTTGATTATATAATAGAACAAATAATAAAAGATAACGATATTTTAATAGAGGATTTAGAATTTGTCTGTAAGAAAGAAGAAAAAGTATTATTAGAAGACTTCAATAATAATCAATATAAAGTTCCATATGATAAAAACTACATTGATTTATTTAGAGAACAAGCTAAAATAACACCTGATAATATAGCAGTTAGAGATGAAAATAGAAATTTAACATATAGAGAATTAGATGAGTTAACTGATAAACTTGCAGGTTATTTAAATCATATCGGAGTAAAAAGTGAAGATATAGTAGCTGTAATGTTACCAAGAGATATTAATATAATTATTACAGCAATAGGGATTATGAAATCAGGTGGAGCTTTTTTTCCAATAGATACAAGCAATCCAGAGGAAAGATTAAATTATCTTCTTGAAGATAGTAATGCAAAAGTAGTGATAACTACAGATGAACTTAGATGCAAAGTTGTAAATGAAAATACTATAGTACTTGATATAAATAATGAAAATATATTCAAAATAGGATATGAATTGACTGCAGAAATAACACCATCAAACTGTGCATATACGATATCTACATCAGGTTCAACTGGTAGACCAAAGACTATAGCCATAGAGCATAAAAGTCTAGTAAATATGTGCTATTATAGTGTAAAAGTAATAAATGCTACAGAAGATGATATATGTGGCATATACTTAAGCTTTAGCTTTGATGCTGTAATGAAACAGTTATTTCCATATTTGCTTATAGGTGCATCAATAAATATTATGCCTGAAGAAGCTAAGTTTGATGAATATACAGTAAATGAATATTGTGAGGAAAATGATATAACTATTTTAGCATTACCAACAGCATTTGCAAAATTGTTTATACAAAATTGTAATAATAGTTCACTTAGAGTTGTACAGACTGGGGGAGAAAGACTAAAAGGGTATAGAAAACGTAACTATGAGTTGTATAATGAATATGGGCCAACAGAATTTACTGTTGTATCAACTTCTTTCCATGTAGATAAGGAATACGGAAAAATACCA
Organism: Clostridioides sp. GD02367; assembly: GCF_045900275.1. Taxonomy (NCBI): domain Bacteria; kingdom Bacillati; phylum Bacillota; class Clostridia; order Peptostreptococcales; family Peptostreptococcaceae; genus Clostridioides; species Clostridioides sp. GD02367. Next base: position 361,807 of record NZ_JBJODK010000004.1, read on the forward strand.
ATAGGTAAACCTATATTTAATACTTATGCGTATGTATTGGATAAAAAGAATAAACTATGTCCAATTGGAGTTCCAGGAGAGTTATGTCTATCAGGGATTCAAATATCAAGAGGTTATTTAAATAAAAAAGGGTTAACAGAGCAAGTATTTGTAGAAAATCCTTATAAAACTTGTGAATATAATAAGTTAATGTATAGGACTGGTGACTTAGTAAGATGGCTAGATGATGGAAATTTAGATTATATTGGAAGAATGGATAATCAAGTAAAAATTGATGAGTTTAGGATAGAGCTATATGAGATTGAAAATATAATAAACAATATTGCAGAAATTAAAAGTGTTGTTTGTATATCAAGGACAAATGATGATGGAGATATGTATATATGTGCCTATTATGTTATTGATGATAAAGATAGTGATAAGGTAAATGAAAGAGCAGTTAGAGAATATTTAAATGAGCATCTACCTCCATATATGATTCCAACAATAATAATGAGGATAGATAAAATACCAGTTACACCAATCGGAAAAGTAAATAAAAAAGCACTACCAGAGTGATTTTTTATTATGACAGGTGTTGTAAAGTTATTGCAGAAATTTCTTTATGACACCTGTTTTTTAGAATGGATCAATTTACACAAAAGAAAGAATTTTCTGTACATTTTTACTGTGATGAAAATTTGTTTATGGGAATGATTATTGTATTTTTTATACTTTTGCGTGTTTTAAAGTGTTTTTTTAACAAATTTAATTTTATATTAAAAATTTTTTTTATTTTTTATCTTAATGCTTTTTAGTATAATTGAAAAATAAAAAGAATATTAGCATAAAAATATCTAAAAATAGAAAATAATAATATGGGGTTAAATTTTAGTAACTTTAACTCGCTATTTGTAAAATAATAAAAAGTTAAGTTTTATATGTATATATGTTATAATATATACAAACTGAAAAGGGGTGAAAATTTTATGAACAAAAAATTACCTAAGGGTGCTTATGGTGAGGTTAGTGGAAAAGATTACGTTCCTTACATCACAGATAAGTCCAGAACCGGTGGAAATGTAGCTGTACTGATTATCGGTATCATTTTAGCTGCCATTTTTGCCGCATCTACAACTTATTCTGGAATGAAGGCTGGTCTTACTGTTGCAGCTGGTATTCCAGGAGCTATAATAGGTTCTGCTTTTGTTGGAGCATTTGCTCGTCAAAAGGGTATTCTTGGTAAGAACTTAATCCAAGGTATGTCAAGTGGTGGAGAATCTGTTGCAAGTGGATTCATTTTCGTATTACCAGCAGTTATATTAATTGGAAGCCAAATTACATTTTTAGAAGGCTTAGCTGTTGGAGTTGGTGGAGTTTTATTTGGTATAGGAGTTGCTGCTATAGTTCACAACTATCTAATAGTTGAAGAACATGGTAAACTTATGTACCCAGAATCAATGGCTATATCTGAGACACTTGTTGCTTCAGAAGCTGGTGGAGATTCAATTAAGTACATGGGAATAGGATTTGTAATAAGTGGATTTATTACTGTATTAACTGGTTCATTCTTAAATGTAGCAAACAATGTAATGAGTCTTGTAGGAAGTAAGTTCTACAAATGGAAATTTGATATCGAAGTAAATCCTCTACTTTTAGGAATAGGATTTATAGTAGGACTTGAAGTTTCTTTAACAATGTTTGCAGGAAGTATATTATCAAACTTTGGTATCGCACCTTTAATAGGATACTTTACAGATATGGCTAGAGATGGAGCTATGGTATGGAATAATCCTGCAATGCCTCTTAACCAAATGGATGTTGGAGCTATATCTAGTAGTTATGTAAAATATATAGGTGCTGGTATGATGCTTTGTGGTGGTATTATTGGTGCAATAAAACTTATACCAACTATAATCGCTTCTATAAAAGAAACACTTAAAGCTAAATCAAGTACTGGAGAAGGAGAAGAAGGTTCATCTATACAAATGATACTTTTATTAGGTGGAGTAGTTGTTGGATTCCTAGCAGCGTTCTTAATTTCTGGTAATATTGCTATGGCAATTATTGGAGCTATCATATCTCTTTTATTATCTTTATTATTTGTTATAGTAGCAGGACGTTTAACAGGAACAATAGGAACATCAAACCTTCCAGTTTCTGGTATGACTATTGCTTCTCTAGTTATTGTAACATTAGTATTTGTTGTAATGGGCTGGACTGATTTAGAAGCTAATAAATCATTACTTTTATTTGGTTCATTTATAGTTGTTGCTATTGCTATAGCTGGAGGTTATACTCAATCTCAAAAAGTAACTTATATCATTGGTGGTAGCAAAAATGAAATGCAACGTTACTTTACAATTGCAAGTATAGTTGGTGTTATAGTTGTTGTTGGAGTAATTTTATTACTTTCTGACCAACTTAAAGCAACTGGTGATAATGTTCAATTTGCATTACCACAAGCTAACTTAATGTCAACATTAACTTCTGGTATTATGTCAGGTAGTTTACCTTGGGTTATGATTATTGTTGGAGTATTTATGGCAATTGTGTTATATGCATTAAATTTACCAATAATGACTATAGCTATAGGATTCTATTTACCAATAGCAACTACTTCTATAATATTAGTTGGAGCATTAATCCGTTTATTTGTTGAATTGGTATCTAAAACTGAAAAAGAAAAAGAAGTTAAAGTTTCTAATGGTATAAGTTTATCTTCTGGTCTTGTTGCTGGTGGTTCTATCATTGGTTTAATAGGTATAATATTACAAGTAACTGGAGTTATAACTCCAAAAGTACCAAGTGGATTTGCCGCAACAAATTCAATGGCAATTGCTTTATTGGTAGTTTTAGTTGTACTTACAGCATTACCTATTGTTTTATCTAAAGTAAAAAATAATGAGCAAGAGTAATGATGTTTTAGATATTGTATTTAAAATTACTAGTGGACTTGAATATGAAGTAGATGAAAATAGTATTGTAACGATACTTGAAAAACAGGACCATAAAATCCAAAAGTTTTTTAGAAAGTTAAAAGCTAGGATACCTAAATATAAAAAAATAGAACTAGATGAATATTCTAGTTTCGTATTTTTACAGATTGATGGTCAAAGGACTGTTAGAGCGATAGGCGAGAACCTAGAAGCTAAATATGGAGAAGAATCTTATCCACTTTATGAAAGATTGTTAGTTTTTTTAAATCATATTGAAGTTAATTGTCACTATGTTGAAAGACTGGATATATAAATATAAGGAAGCTTATTATAGGATATATCGGAATGTAAAAGTTAGAAGATAATTATAAAAGAGGCTATCTCAAAGTGGAGATAAGCCTCTTTTTTAGTGTTAAAATTATGAAAATATATTTAAAACCTGTAAATTTAAATTAGAAATTATTAAACTTAATATTAACATATAATTATTTATTATTAGCTATTTCATCAGCTAGATTATTTAAATATTCCCATCTCTCATATTTATGTTCAAGTTCCTTTTCTAGTTTTGACTTTTCATCTAAAATTTCTTGAAGCTTAGTAAAGTCAGTTGAAAATTTTGAAGTACTTTCATCAAGTGTTGAAATTTTAGATTCAAGTTTTTCTATATCAGATTCAATATTTTCAAATTCTCTTTGTTCATTATATGAGAATTTGAGTTTTTTATCATTTTTAGGTTTTTCTTTTTTTGAAGTAGTAGAATCGTCTTTTTTTATTGACTCCTTTTTAGACTCTTCAAACTCAATTCCTTGAATCTCTCTATATATAAGATAATCACTGTAATTACCTGTATATACATGGATTTTTCCATTTCCTTCATATGCAAAGATTTTATTACAAATTCTATCTAAGAAATATCTATCATGTGATACTGTAATTACTACACCTCTAAATTCATCAAGATATTCTTCTAAGATTTTAAGTGTCTCAATATCTAAGTCATTTGTAGGCTCATCCAACAGAAGGACATTAGGAGCCGTCATAAGGATTCTAAGAAGGTGGAGTCTTCTTCTTTCACCACCAGATAATTTACCTATCAAAGTATACTGCATGGTACCATTAAAAAGGAATCTTTCACACATCTGAGAAGCTGTAATTCTAGTACCATCTGAAGTCTCTATATAATCACTAGCTTCTTTTACATAGTCTATAGCTCTCATATCAATGTTCATATGAGAGTCATCTTGAGAAAAACAACCTATTTTAACTGTCTCTCCAATTGAAATATATCCACTATCAGGTTCTATTTCTCCATTAAGTATGTTTATAAGGGTTGATTTACCCATACCATTTTTTCCTATTATACCAATTCTATCAGTACGAGCTAAAGTATATTCTAAGTTATCTATAACTGTATTACCTTCAAAAGCTTTGGATATATTGTGTATTTCTATTATTTTATTTCCAAGCCTACTTGATGCAACTGATATATCAAGATTTTCATCAAGCTTGAAAGTTTCCCTGTTTGTAAGTTCATCGAATCTTTGTAAACGAGCTTTTTGTTTTGTACTACGAGCTTGAGCTCCTCGTCTAACCCAAGCAAGTTCTGTTCTAATTAAATTTTGTCTTTTATCTTCAATACTTGCTTCTAGTGCAAGTCTTTCCATTTTCTTTTCTAGAAATATTGAATAATTACCATCATAACTAAATAATCTACCTTTATCTAGTTCAATGATTCTATTCGTAACACGGTCCAAAAAGTATCTATCATGAGTTATCATAAGTAGTGAACCTTTTCTTGAATTGAGATATTCTTCAAGCCAATCTATAGTATCATTATCTAGATGATTAGTAGGCTCATCCAGTATCAAAAGCTCACAAGGAGTAATAAGGGCTGATGCTAAAGAAACTCTCTTTCTTTGACCTCCAGAAAGTTCTGCTATTTTTTGATTAAAATCATTTATACCAAGTTTCGTAAGCACTGACTTGGCTTCACTTTCCAAATCCCAAAGATTTAAAGCATCTATTTTTTCGTGTATTGATAATAATTTTTTATTCAATTCATCTGTAAAGTTCGAATTAAGTCTTTCCAAAATTTCTTGATATTCACCAAGTAGTTTTAATTCCTCTGAAGTCCCATTAAATACTTGTTCAAGTACAGTTGAATTTTCATTATAAGTTGGGTTTTGAGGTAGATACTCTATTCTAATACCATTAGTTTTTGTTATATTACCAGTTTCGCTTTCTTCAACTCCTGCAATAATCTTAAGTAAAGTAGATTTACCAGTTCCATTTACACCAATGAGTCCTATTTTTTCACCATCATTGATTCCAAGAGATATACTTTCAAGTAATTTTTTTTCGGAATAACTTTTACTTATGTTTTCCAATGTCATTAAATTCATATAATTCACCTTTATTTCTAATCTATTATTTTTCAAAATGTTGATAGTCTGGGTTTTTCCAATATCCACCCCAACTCCAACCTCTGCTTACAAAAGCATTATAACAATCATCACCTTTTTTTATCATTCCAAATTTCGAAGTAGACCTATCAGCATAGACTGTGCTTACTTTAGGACTAACATTATCTCCAGAAACTTGAGGATTCTGTAATGGATTTATATCTATAGCACGTCCTTTACCATGGTTTGAAACGACACTTGTACCAGCTACAGTTCTATAACAAAATGATGAGGTATTATTATCAGACATAGATTTTTCATCTACAGCATCATAATCATCTATTAGTTTGATTTTTTCAATTGGATATTTTTTTTCGTATAATTCCTTAAAAATATCCACAATTTCTGGAGCTAGTTCACTATTTACTATCATTTCTCCTTGATGAGTCTTTTCATCAAATCCATAGTATGTAAGTTTTAAATAAGATAGGTTATCAAAGCTTATAGGTTCATCAGAAGGCATAGATTTACCAATCATCTTGTTTTTTATATTATCTGGTATTGAAGAATATGAAAAAGTAGGTTTGATATTGTTGTCTTCCTGCTTTTTACTAGAGCTTTGATTATTTTTAGAATCATCTGTTGTATTGTTTTTATTTTGCATAGTTTCTTGGCTGTTTATGTTATCTTTTTTGTTAGGATTAGAGAAAAGTATCTCATATATAGATAATAAGGCAAGAAATAATACAGTTATTACAATTGTTAGTTTTAATTTATTAATCTTTTTTCGTTTTGACTTTTTACTCATATTATCCCCCAGTGTTAGATTCATATAAACTATATATATTATACATCATAAAAATAAACTAGGCTAACAATATTTAGTTAACCTAGGACATTTCATCTATAGTTTCTCCAATTACTTTTATTCCAATTTCAATGTCTTTGAAAGATAACCTAGAAAATCCAAGTCTTAGAGTGTCATAACCAGAATCGTCTGTAAAGAATAAATCTCCAGGCATAAATATAACATTTTTTTCATAACATTTTTCCAATAGTTTTCTAGTATCTATGTTTTTTAATTTTATAAATATATGCAAACCACCATCACCTAAGATGTATTCTGTGTTTATATATTTTTTTATACATTCATATGCAAAGTTAAATTTATCTCCATAGAATTTACGTATTTTTTTAACATATTTTTCAAAAGCACCATTGCTCAAATAATCAAATAAAATTCCTTGGTCCAAAAATGATACATGTATATTTCTGCATCTTTTAACACTTTCTAACTTATCGATTACTTTTTTATCTGCAAATATCCATCCAATTCTCATTCCAGGAAATAAAATTTTTGAGAAACTGCCAATATATACAACTCCATTATTCATATTGTCAAGAGAGCAGATAGGAAATATATGAGAACTATTGTAGAGCAATTCTTCATTAAAACCATCTTCTATAATTGCTATGTTATACTTTTTCATAAGATTATAGAATTTGTATCTATTTTCAGGAGTCATTACAATCCCTGTAGGATTGTGATAAGAAGGTGTAATATATGCAAATTTTATTTTATTTTTGTACTCAATTAAGCGTTTTTCTAGCATATTAAAATCCAAACCATCTTCATGTATGTCTACACCTAAGATATTAAGATTATGCGATTTCATAATTTTTATAGCAGTATTATGAGTAGGATTTTCACATATTATGTAATCTTTTTCTTGAGTAAAAGATGACATAATAATGTCAAAGCCTTCTGTAAATCCATTTGTTATTAGTATGTCTTTGTTATTAATATCAACACCCTTGTTTGTCATGTATTTTAGTAAATAATCAATAAGGGGTTTGTAACCCTGTGCATATCCATAATTGAGCAATTTGTGACCTTCTAACGATATTCTATTTAGAAAAGATTTTTTGAATTCTTCCATATCAAATAAATCTCCATCTGGAGAGATACTTTTAAATGAGATTAAGTCAGAGCTCCAAGGAATCTCACTTTTTATAATATCCAATTCATTAGCTTTTTTGGAGTATGTATTCTCTAAACAGTCCCAGTTCAAAGACCATGTAGTATTTGAAGATTTATTCTTTGATTTAACAAATGTACCTTTTCCAGAAATAGAGTAGATTAGTCCTTCAGATTTTAATTCTTCATAGGTTAAGACTATAGAATTTCGACTAACTTGTAAAAGCTGACTAAGCTCCCTTGTAGAAGGGAGCTTACTATTGTCTGGAATTAATCCTTTTGATATCATATCACTTATATAATTTTTAATTTGTATATAAATTGGTTCATTATCATTTAATTTTAGATTTGAAAATATCAAATTACCACCTCAAATTATTTTATCTAATTTAAAGAGTATTCTATAAGTTTATCTAATAGCTCACTATACTTAATACCTCTAGCAGATGCACTTCTAGGAATTAAACTAGTTTGAGTCATGCCAGGAAGAGTATTTAGCTCAAGAACATATGGAATACCTTCACTTATAATCATATCAACTCTTACATATGCTTTGCAATTAAAAATTTTCCAACAAGTCTCAGAAATTTCATTTACTCTTTTTTGAAGTTCATCTTCTAAATAAACAACTTCTTCTTTTGCTCCTTTTTCAACTGAATATTTAGCTTCATAATCAAAGAAACCTGAATCGGATTTTATAGATATTGTAGGGAATACTTCTCCATTTAGTATAAATGAAGTATATTCTCCACCTGGTATATATTTTTCAATCATTACAAATTCATCAACTTCTAGTCCTTTGCGAACTGCATCCTCAACTTCATCTTTAGAATGAATAAAGAATGTGGCTACACTTGAACCTCCTGAATTTGGTTTTATAAATACTGGATAACCTATCTTATCTATTTCATCATAGTCTATTTCATCAACTGATTTTACTAAAGCCCATGGAGCAGTAGGAAGATTTGAATCTCTAAGCATTTTTTTAGTTATATTTTTATCCATACACATTCCACTGCAAAGAGGTCCACATCCAGAATATGGTATATCCATAGTTTCAAGTATTGATTGAATACATCCATCTTCTCCAAACTTACCATGTAGGGCAAGTATTGCAAAATCTACATCTTCTGGTATTTTTGTAAATATATCTTTTTTATCATCTATTATTACTTTTACAACATCATATTTATTTTTATCAAGATTATTATATATCTCTTTTCCTGAGTTTAAAGAAACTTCTCTCTCTGATGATATTCCACCCATTATAACTGCTATTTTCATATTATACACTCCTATTTTGATTTTTATTATTTTAAATTAAATTTTTTATTTACTTACTTAATTATATGAATTAAGAGTTGATGATGAAAGTACCACTATATATGAAGTTTGTATCATGTGTGGTTTTGGAGTAATAATCTAATTTAAAGATATATTTAAATGATTTTTTAACTTTATTTATGTTATTATTTTTGCTAAAATTATTGTTATGAACTTAAGACTAGTCTTAATGGCTATAAAATCAAGGAGTGATAAATTTTGAAAGCTGAAATAATAAGTGTAGGAACAGAAATATTATTAGGTGATATAGTAAATACAAATTCTCAATTTTTGGCTAAAGAACTTGCATCATTGGGAATAGAAGTATACCATCAGAGTACAGTTGGAGACAATAAGCAAAGACTTTTAGAATGTTTTGATGAAAGTTTAAAGAGAAGTGATTTAGTAATTACTACAGGTGGTCTTGGACCAACTGGTGATGATATGACAAAAGAAACTGCAGCAGAATACTTTGGTCAGGAACTAGAATTACATAAACCATCATTAGAAGTTTTGGAATCTTTCTTCGTTAAAACAGGAAGAAAAATGGCTGAAAACAATATGAAACAAGTATACTTTCCAAAAGATGCTATAGTATTAAAAAATAATAATGGTACAGCTCCAGGAGCAATTCTAAAGAAAAATGATAAAAGTATAATAGTATTACCTGGACCACCAAGAGAAATGAAAGCTATGTTTAATGAGAGTGTCAAACCTTACTTACAACAATTCACAAATGAAATGCTAGTATCTAAGACTTTAAGACTATATGGAATAGGGGAGTCAAATCTGGAATTAGAAATTCTCGATATAATCAATGAACAAACCAATCCAACAGTTGCTTTGTATGCAAAGGAGTTAGAAGTTACAATAAGAATAACTGCAAAAGCTAAAAATGAAAAGGATGCTTTTGAATTAATAAAACCAGTGGAAGAAGAAATAAAAAATAGAGTTGGTAAATATATATATACTGAAGGTGATATTTCAGTGTCTGAAGGAGAGACTGCATTAGAAGATGCTGTTGCTAAACTTCTTGTAGAAAAAAACTTAACAATAGCAGTAGCTGAATCTTGTACTGGAGGTTTAGTTTCTTCATCTCTTATAAATTATTCAGGAATATCTTCTGTGTTTCTTGAAGGGTGTGTAACATATTCTAATGAGGCTAAAATGAAAAGATTAGGAGTAAAAAGAGAAACTTTAGAAGAATTTGGAGCAGTAAGCGAGCAAACAGCAATAGAAATGGCTGAGGGCGTTGCTAAAGGGCTAGGAGCTAATATAGGCATATCTACAACTGGAGTAGCTGGACCTGGCGGAGGAACTGAAGAGAAGCCTGTAGGATTAGTTTATACTGCAATATATATAAATGGGAAAACAGTAGTGAAAAAAAATATATTTAATGGAGATAGAAGAAAGATAAGATTAAGAGCTACTAGAGATTTGCTTAATGAATTGAGAATACAATTAGAAAAGCTTTAAATTATTATTATATTGGATATATTTAAAGCATTGGTATAATATAAAATCATTTTTGGAGGCTTTTAATTTATGATAAAACATATATTTTGTGATTTAGATGGAACTCTATACGAAAATGGAACTATAACAGAAGAGGATATATCAGCAATTGAAGAAGTAGAAAAAAAGGGTGTGCAGTTTAATGTTGCTACAGGTAGAATATTTAAACAGGCTCGTAATATTATTAAAGACAATTTAGATATGAATGGATATTATATATGTGAAAATGGCTCATTTATATATGATAAAGATTATAATGTAATTTTTAAAAGAACTATAGACGATAATTTAGTGAGAAAAGTTATTGATAGATTTGAGTCAAGTGATGCACAATTGTACTTTAAGTATAAGGGTGATGTAATCGTGGGTAGTGATACAACTGCTTTTAGACACTATTCTAGTGATTTCATAGTTGACCCTGACTTTGAGAAAAGAAGTAGTTTTGATAACCTTATAGGAAATATAGGGGTATGCTCTGAAAATTTAGAAGAGTTATCTAGAATAGAATTGTATCTAAAAAGTGAGTTCAGTGATGTATTAGAAATATATTTTTCTGGAACTTATACTTTAAATATAGTACCTAAAAGTGTATCAAAAAGAGGAAGTATAGAACATGTAATAAAAACTTTAAATGTAAGTCCAGATGAGGTTGCTACTATTGGAGATTCTCCAAATGATATTTGCATGTTGGAAGGATTTAAATACAGTTTTGCAATGTCCAAAGCGAGGGAAGAAGTAAAACAAAGTGCAAATTATATAGTGGATAGTGTGAAAAATGCTATTGATGTTATAATGGCGATAAATAGTTAGATACAAGATTTATATAGTTAATAAAAATTTAATGGAATATATTTTCCTACAAATATATTAAGTAATTAATTTTAGAGATTTTGTTTACTTAATATAAAAAATGACTGTTCTAAAGAATTATAAAATTATCTTTTATATTCTATAGAGCAGTCATTTTGATTATACTTAATTATAAGTTCAAAAGTTCTTAAATTAACCACAATTTGCTATATGATATGATTTTATTGTATTAGATAAAATAGCATCCAATATATAATTTATAACACTATTACAAGTATAAGCTGAAAACTTTAAATCATTCATATAATCAGTTTTCTTTTTATATTCATTGTAAAGCTTAGTAAAAAATTTTTCAAAACCGTTATTTATACTAGTACCTTTAATTTTAGACAAATCAACATCTTTTGCAAATGCTCCAAGTTCTCTTTCATAAGTAACATGTTTATTTAGACTATGTTTAAATTCCCAACGTTCACTATGAGCTACACAGAAAAAATCGCATAGAAAGTGACATATAACTCCTAGCTCTTGGCTAAGTCTGCTTACTGAGAAATATTTAGAAAGACTATCTATAGTAAGACTACACAAATAGTTTATTTTGGAAACAACCATATTAAATGATTCATCTAAATAATGTTTTTTTAATTTATATTTAGAAAAAGCATCTGGCTTTATATTACCATATATAAAGTTTTTTTCACTTATAAAGAATGTTTTATTTTCATCTATATTATCAAGTATTGATTTTGCCATAATAAAATGAGTATTCATTAACATATTTACACCTCGTATAGTTTGTTAGACTTATTAAATATATTATTATGATATGATATTTATGATAAAAGTTTAATGGTAAATATATGAAACTAAGTCAATCATATTTATTTAAATAATTTCAACCATATTCATAATACCAGTAAATGGCCAAATTTACAATATGTAAATAGTGTTAAGTTTTTGTTTATCAAATTTAAAATTAAGTATTAGTATACTTTCTAATTAACCTACTAGCTTTAGATTGAGAAATTTCAAGGTGTTTGGCTACTTTATAAGAGCTGCCAAATTTTTCATAACTATCCAAAATTATATTTTTTTCATATTCCATAATTAGTGTGTCAAGATTTTTATTCTTACAATTAATGGATGTTAAATCAGATACTATATCTTCGTTAATTTGAGATATATTCAATTTATTTTCATTATTGTCAATAGTTACATTTTTTGTAAGTATATTTGGTAAATCATTTACTGTTATATGATTATTTGTGCAGGTAAGTAAGATTTTTTGAATTATATTTTGTAATTCTCTTATATTACCTGGGAATCTATAGTTTGCAATAATATTTATAGCCTCCTTAGAAATAGTTTTATTTAAATTAAAGTCACTTGAATACCTATTAAAATAATATTTTATAATTTCTACGAGATTATCTTTTCTTTCTCTAAGAGGGGGTAATTTTATTTCTATAACGTTTAATCTATAATATAAATCTTCTCTAAACTTTTTTTCCTTTACTTTTGAAATTAAATCAGCATTTGTAGCAGATATAATCCTTATATCAACTTTTTTGTTTTTTAAACTTCCAACTGGGGTAAAAGTTTTATCTTGTATTAATTGTAAAAATTTTGCTTGTAAATTTTGTGGTATATCTCCTATTTCATCTAGGAAAAGAGTACCTCCATCAGCTAATTCTACAAGTCCAACCTTACCCCTGGTACTTGCACCTGTAAAAGCACCTGAAGTATATCCAAAAAGTTCAGATTCAAGGAGTTGTGGAGATATAGTAGCACAATTTATGGTTATAAATGGACCATTAGCTCTATTGCTATTGTGATGTATATATCTAGCAAGTGAACTTTTTCCTGTTCCTGACTCTCCCAAGAGAAGAACACTTACGTCTGTTTTAGAAACATGATTTACTGTATTTATGATAGGTCTCATAACTAGACCATCCATAATTACAGTATCTTCAATTCTAAGAGCAGTTCTATATAATGTTTCTACTTCAGACTTATATTTTTTTACTTGTTTTCTTGTATCTTCAAGTTTATTCTTTATATTATTAAGTTCAGTTATGTCTCTACAATTCTCAACAGTAAATTCTAAGTTTCCATTTTCATCAAATACAGGGGTAGCAGTTATAATGAGTTTTTTTCCTGTTTGAGTATCTTGTTCTAGTGAAAATTTAGACTTTGTTTTTAATACAACTGGTATGGGGCTTTTTGTTGAATATCCAGATTCTTCTAAAAAAGAAACGTTTTTTCCTAAAATAGCTTCTTTTTTTAGACCGTAATTTTCCTCAAATGCTTTATTACAATATATTATTATTCCTTTATTATCAGAGGCACATATTTCGTCATGAGAAGCCTCCAATATCTTTTGGTAAAATTCCAAATCTAATTCAAAATTCATTTTTCCGTTGTCCTCCTAAAATTTTAATGATATATTAAAATAGGTTTAATTTGTTAAATATAATTAAAATTTAATATTTATATAATATATAAGTTTCAGTCTATTTTAACTTTAAATAAGTTATATATAACTTATTTTACAATTAAAACAAGTCTAAATCAACTTAAAATGTATATGAAACAAATATGAAAAAATTGAAAATTTATCAGTATTATTGAAAATACTAGGTTTTTGGTGTCGATACATATTGGATTAAAGTGGCATAATTTTTGCTTAACAAAAACGATGTGCATTGACTTAAATAAAATTAGAGGGGATTTTAAAATGGGAGAAAAAAGTAAAGGGTATGTATTTATAGCGATAGCAGGAATATTATGGGCTACACTTGGTTTATTTGGAAAGTTTTTAATGGGAAATGGATTGACATCAGAACAGGTAGCATTTACAAGGTTGTTTTTTGGGTTTATAGCTTTGGGAGTATATTCTTCTATAAGAACACCACATATTTTAAAAATAAGTAAAAAGGGAATCATATATTCAATAATAATAGGTATTATATGTCAAGCTATGTTTAACTTATGTTATTTTAAAGCAATTGAAACTGTAGGTGTATCAGTAGCAGCAGTTTTATTATATACTTCACCATTATTTTTAGCAGTATTTTCAAAAATCTGTTATAAAGAGAGCATTACTAGAAGTAAAGTACTTTCACTTATTTTTTGCTTTATGGGTGCAGTTATGGCAGTGACTGGTGGAAGTTTAGATTTTCAAAATTTAAGTGCTTTTGGACTTTTACTTGGTATATTATCAGCAATAGCATATGCACTTATGCCAACTATTAGTAAAAATGCCTTGAAAGAATTCTCAAGTTCGACAATATTAGTATACAGTTTCTTATTTGGAGCTATCTTTATGATTCCATCTGCTAGACCTTGGGAGATATTGTATTATGCTAAAGATTTAAATATTTTATCTTGTATGTTAATGTTAGGTGTTGTGCCAGCTGCACTGGCATATATTTTTTATGCAGCAGGTATATCTAAGGGAGTAGAGTTATCTGTTGCAGGTGTTGTGGCATCAGTAGAGCTAGTTGGTTCTGTAATAATCGGTTGTACTATATTAGGAGAAAATTTTTCTTTATGGAAGTTATTTGGAGTGATGCTGATGCTAATATCAGCAGTAGTAGCACTTAATCTTTCTTATGATGGAATAAAAATGTTTTGTAAATCCAACAAGTTAAAGCAGATTGAAAAAACAGAAAGTATTTAGAATTAGAGGTTTAAAGGTATTGAGATTTAAAAACATTGAAATTAATAATGTTACATAAAATTATAGGTAATTGTAGTTAATTTAGAAATATAAATTAAATTTTTTATTATATACTATAAAATATACAAATTAATATCTTGTTTTATAAATACTAAATAACTATAGAGAGAATCATGTTTACATAACTCTTTCTATAGTTATTATTATTTTGATACTGTTTTATGTGCAATACATATACATAATTAAAAAAACTTGCAACCTTGATAAGAATTTCGAGCTTTCAAGGTATCATCAATTTGATTTAAAATTTCCCATTTCTTTAGACTCCATAAAGGGCCAACTAGTTCATCTCTTTTGCCATCACCAGTAAGTCTATGGATTATCATAGTTTCGGGAAGTATTTCTAATTGGTCACATACTAGATTTATATATTCATCTTGTTCCATAAGAGTTAGCATGCCATTTTGTAGCATTTTTTCCATAGGAGTGTCTTTTATAACATGTAATAGATGGATTTTTATGCCATCTACACCCATTTTACCAACAGCTTTTGCAGTTTCCATCATCATATTATAATCTTCGCCAGGAAGACCATTTATAATGTGTACAACAACCTTTATATTTTTAGCCTTTAGTTTTTCAACACCTTCTACAAACGATTTATAATCATGACCTCTATTTATAATTTTAGATGTGGAATCATGAATCGTTTGAAGGCCAAGCTCAACCCATAAGTTAGTTCTTTTATTTAGTTCAGATAAGTATTCTACAACATCATCTGGCAAACAGTCAGGTCTTGTTGATATTGAAAGACCTATGACATCATCTAGTTCTAATATGGTTTCATACTTTTCTTTTAAAATTTCAAGAGGAGCATACGTATTTGTATAGGCTTGAAAGTAACCAATATATTTTGCATGAGGCCATTTTTTTAACATCATTTCTCTTATATTATAAAATTGACTAATAAGATTATCTTTAGGGTTACCAGCAAAGTCACCAGAACCTTCCTTGCTACAATAGGTACATCCACCATAGCCAATACTTCCATCAATGTTTGGGCAAGTAAATCCTGCATTTATTGATACCTTAAAAACTTTTTCACCAAAAGTATTTCTAAGATAATAATTCCAAGTATGATACCTTTTATTATCAAAAGCATATTTAAATTTATCCAAAGTAATCACCTATTTCTAATAAAATTGTACACTGGACTTGTACAAAAAACATATTACCATAAATATATAACTTAAACAAATTCTATTTTAAATTATATGAAAATAATGCAAGAAAATATTTAATATTTTCTTGCATTATTTCCAGAAAAGAATAGAATTAGTCCAAATAATATTATGAAAAAGGACATTATTGATACTATAAATCTAGATAGAAAAAGTGGAGACAGTATAAGACATATGCCAAATAGAGTCTTAATTATATTCCAAGTTGTAAATTTAGAATATGGATTGTTTTTACTATTTACAAGTGCTACTAATTGATTAAATATTAAATAAAATCCTAAAAATAATGAAAATATACTTTGTATTTTTTGCGGAAATATAAAAAGTAATATACATGCAATTATTAGAATCCATTGAACATTAGTAGATGGCTTAATTTCTTCTTTAGTAGCATATCTTTTTAATTCATTGATATTTTTTAGATTTAAATATGCAAAGAATAAAAGAGCAATACCAAAAGTCCAAGAAATTAGTTTTATCCCTAATGTCTTAAATGTAAGGCATAATACTCCTAATACGATGAGTAATACTCCCATTAACATAAACTTAGTAGCATTTTCTTTTTTATTAAAGTTATTAAAATCGATATTAAAATTTGTGTACATAAAATCACCTCCAAAATCAATAGAACAATTATAACAGAAATTTATATTCAAATAAAGTCACCAAGTATAAAAATTAAACTGTACTTAGTAATTAATTGATAGGTTGTATCATAAACTTTTATTAATAGAATTATATAGGAGGAGGTTTGTCCATGACAAAATTATGGGCAATAATATTTGCATTATTAGCAGGTGGGTCTACTGCTCTTGAAGCCTTTATAAATGGAGAACTAGGTAAAAGTACAACAGCGTTAGTTGCAACATTTATAAGCTTAACTGTGGGGGCAATATTTTTTTTGGCAAGTATAATAGTTACAGGTGATTTAAAGTGTTTGGTGTCTATAAATGGTTTTAACTATAAGTTATTACTAGGGGGAGTATTTGGTGGGCTAATAATATATTTTACAGTAAAAGCAATTCCAAATTTAGGCGTATCAAATACACTTATATTAACTCTTGTATCTCAAGTTCTAGTTGGTTTTTTTATTGATAGCGTGATTTTAGGACAAGAAACAATGCATTTATACAAGTACATAGGTGTTATACTTTTAATATTGGGAACATTTTTTATAGTAAATTAGTAATTTAAAGTACTATATAATTTGCTATACAACTCAGATATTTGGTATAATTATGGTAACAAAACAAAGTTAGATGAAAGAGGTGTTAGAATTGGCTGATGAAAAATTTGTAATGTCATTTAGTGGTGGTAAAGATAGTATATTAGCATTAAATCGAATGTTGAAAAAAGGATATAAGCCTGTAGCACTCTTGACAACTATAAGTGAAGAACATGGGAAATCATGGACACATAATTTAGAATATAATATGCTTAAACAGGTAAGTAGCAATATAGGATTACCTTTATTAGTTGCTGAGTGTGGAGTAGAAGGATATGAAGAGAGTTTTGAGAGAGCTTTAATAAAAGCTAAAAATATGGGAGCAACAATATGTGCATATGGAGATATAGACATAGAAAGTCATAGAAAATGGGATTCTGATAGATGTGATGCAGTTGGTATGAAAGTAAGTTTACCATTGTGGCAAGAGAGTAGAGAAAATTTAGTATATGAATTTATAGAAAGTGGATTTTGCAGTGTTGTAACAAAAGTAAACTTAAAGTATCTAGGAGAGGAATTCTTAGGAGAAAAATTGACTAGAGAGCTTGTGAAAAAGATAAAAGATGCAGGTGCTGATCCATGTGGAGAACATGGTGAATACCATACATTTGTAGTGGATGGTCCAATATTCAAAAAGCCTGTAGAGTATGAAGTGAAAGGAACTTCAACAAAAGATGGTTATGGATATTTAGAAATAAAATAATTACATAAATAAAATACCTATTATATAATCCTAGTTTTTGCAAGATTGTATAATAGGTATTTTTTATTTTATATATTTTACATAATATTCTTTAAGCAACCTTATTTAGATTAGAGTCTAATGTAGAATAATTCTTTTTTAGGAAAACTATTGATAAAATAAGGCATATAAATTCTGAAACAATAGTAGTCATCCATATTCCTTGACCGCCAAATATTAGTATCATTGAAATTAGACTTAGAACAACTATTACAAGTCCTCTACCAAGGGATATAACAGTAGAAATTGATGGTTTTTCTACTGAAACAAAGAATCCAGAAATTATTACGTTAATTCCTACAAGTAAGAAAGATATAGAGAATATTTTAAATACACGAATTCCTTCATTGAATAGTACGGTTTCCTCTGGGTGTATGAATAAAGAAACTATTGGTCCTGAAAAAGCCATACAAGTTGCAAATACAGCAATTGATGCTATTATTGTGGCTTTTATCCCCATCTTTAATAATTTTTTTACGTTATCTATATTCCCTGCACCGTAATAAAAACTAGTAAGAGGTTGCATACCCTGAGTTATACCCATCATAGTCATAAGTACCAATGTATTTATATAATTTATAACACTGTAATAGATAAGAGCACTTTCACCAATATATTTAGTAAGACTCAAGTTAAAAAGTAAGACAACTATACCACAACTTAATTCAGTAGTCGAATCTGGGAAGCCTATAAATATAATTTTTCTAAGTGTTTTGAAATCGACTTTAAATTTTGAAAAATTCAAAGTTGAGTTTTTTCTTAAAAAATGTATCAAGAAAAAAACAGTAGAAAAGACTTGAGATAGACCTGTTGCGATGCCAGCACCTTTTACACCCCATCCAAATTCAATTACAAATAAGTAATCAAGTACGATGTTTGTAAGAGCAGATATTATTACACCAACAGTAGCTAATATTGGGAATCCATCAGTTTTTATTATAACTTCTAGAGAGTAAGATACTATAAAGAAGCCATTAAAAAATATTATTATTCCTAGATAATCTTTAACCATACCAATTGTAGATTCTGTGGCTCCTAAAAATAATGCTAATCTGTCTAAATTAAAAAAAGTTATAGCTAAAATAATTATAGATAATATAATTATTGATACTAAGTTGAATGAAAAGACTTCATTTGCAGACTTAATATCTTTCTTGCCAAGATAAATTGCAATTATAGTAGATGCACCAGTTGAAAATAACAGAGAAACTGCAAATATAAAATTAATAAATGGCATTGATATGTTTACAGCGGCTAAAGCTAATTCACCAACTCCTTTACTTACAAATATTCCATCAACCATTGTATATAATGAGAAAACCCACATTGCAACTACAGATGGTGCTAGGTATTTAAAAAACCTCTTACCTAGGCTCATATTTTCGTTTATAGATATTTTAGTATCCATTTATTACCACTCCTTGTAAATCTATTATAAAAATATTAAACTATTAATTAATAATTTTATTTCTAGTATAAATGATAAACTATGGTATAGTACTAATGTCAACAGCAAATAGTAAATAATTATAGATTTTATTAAATGATAGTGATTTTAAGCGTTTTATAAGTATATTCTATTATATATATTACTGACATTTAACTGACAAATAGGAACAAAAGTACTTTAACTGACATTTAACTGACATAAAACTGACCATTATTTGAATAGTATTTTGCTTATATTTTCAGATGCTTCTTTTTCCATTTCATCTAATAGGTGAGAATATCTATTCATAGTTATTTTTATATCTGCATGTCCTAATCTTTCAGAAATAGCTTTTATGTTAGTACCTGAGAGTAACATTAAAGTTGCATTTGTATGTCTTAATTCATGTACTTTTATATCTCTAAGATTATTATCTATTAATAGTTTTTTAAAAGGAGCAACAAAAGTTGGTTGAACCCATGGGTTGAATCTTTTATTTAAGCATATCAAATCGAATTCATTTTTCAATATACCTTGTAATTTTAACTTATTTTGTTTTAATTTTTCCTCTTTAAGTAAACTTATAAGTTCATCAGGAGCAAATAATTTTCTTTTTGATTTAGGGGTTTTAGGGTCTTTGAAGATTATTTTATTGTCTACATAAACTAATGTTTGATTTATATGTATGATTTTTTTATCAAGGTCTACATCTGACCATCTAAGTGATACAGCTTCACCAAAACGTAATCCAAGAGTTAGCATCAAAAAAATCGGTATCCCTATAGGAGTGTTTTTTGATTTTTCTAATAATAATTGAGCTTCCTGTTTTGTATAAAAATTAGAAGTTGAATTATTTTTTTTGCTTGGAGTTGTAACAAAATCACAAATATTTTCTGATATTTCTTTTAATCTATAAGATTCTTTCAATACCGATTTTATAAAACCGACTTGGTTTTTTGCTGAATTTAACATGTGTTCATTATATATGCTATTTATATAAGACTGTAAAATAGAAGGAGTTATATCTATTAATTTCATATCTTTAAAGAAAACGTCAATTTGATTTTTAATCATGTTTTTTCTATTTCTAATAGTATTAGGAGAAAAACTACATTCTCTATCTTTTATATATTTGTAACATCTTTCTACAAGTGTTGCATCACTTGGAGCAACAAACCTATTATTGTTTATAGTCGATTTTATTTCAATTAAATGTTTTTCAGCATCCTTTTTCTTTTCATAACTTCCATAACTTTTTTGTTTCTTTTTCCCAGTTTCTTCTTCCACATACTCCACATATACATGAAATTTTTAATTTCTTTTTCTTATGAAGGCTGATTTAATATTCATAAGAGCACCACCCTTTGAGTTAATTTGAATTAATTACTTAATTATATTTTATAACAAGTGAAAAAATTTTTCAGAGTTTATTAAAAAATATTTATTTTTATTAAATTATAAATTGTTACAAATATTCAAAAATAATCTATTTATGATATAATAAAAATATAAGAGTTTTGCAGCGTGCGATTTTTCTGTTTAAGTATGCTTTAACAGTTGAAATATAAGGCATCGAGAAGGTTTGATAAGTGTTATCAATTGCACTACTAGCCGCTCACTGCAAATTTAAGAGAGTTGTATATGTGTAAGTATTGAAAATGCTAAGTTTATTTTGGGGTTTTATATTAACTATGTGGTATGTAAAGTTATTTTTATCTTTTAAAGCTTGTATTCCTTCTGATTGTTTTATATTAACTATGTGGTATGTAAAGAGATAAACAAAAAAGAGATAGAACTATTAAGTTCTATCGTTTTATATTAACTATGTGGTATGTAAAGATACGATATTCAGAAGACTCACTCTGAACAACACGAGTTTTATATTAACTATGTGGTATGTAAAGGAAATATTAAAAAGTATGGTTGATTGGTTTGCAGGAGTTTTATATTAACTATGTGGTATGTAAAGCCTTTTTACAAAGTACACCAATTAGGAAATATTTTAGTTTTATATTAACTATGTGGTATGTAAAGTATTGTGGCAGAATATTAACTTAATATTAGTTTCGAGTTTTATATTAACTATGTGGTATGTAAAGCCTATACCTCTTAGAAAACTAGATAAAGTTTTCGCGGTTTTATATTAACTATGTGGTATGTAAAGTTAATAACATAAACATGCAATTCAGTTTTTGTTTCACGTTTTATATTAACTATGTGGTATGTAAAGCTTTTTCGATAATGAACACCTTCAACAAGATTGTCTTGTTTTATATTAACTATGTGGTATGTAAAGAGATGCAGGTATGAGCAGACAATTAGCAGATTGGATAGTTTTATATTAACTATGTGGTATGTAAAGTCAACAAATTAATTTGAAAAACAATTAATTGTTTCAGGTTTTATATTAACTATGTGGTATGTAAAGCATCCCTATTGCACCCTCTTGAAACAAATCATCTTCGTTTTATATTAACTATGTGGTATGTAAAGAAATGTTTTAATAAATCACTTAGATAAAAAGATGCAGTTTTATATTAACTATATGGGCTTAAAATTAAAAATACTAAAAACACTTACTTAAATAGTAGGTGTTTTTTTATTGAAAGGATGTGATTATAATGAAAAAAGTAATATATGGGAAAAATATGTAAATATATATGTTATAATATTTTTAGTAAGAAGATGTAATCTACAATTTATAGAGTGGAGTTCATACAAAAGATTATCCTCCCAACATTGATAGGGGAGGTGAGTATGTATGGATAATTTTTTATTTAATGTGTTAGCTAGTGTAACAGCTAGTTACATAGTTTACTTGATTAGCAAGTTAATCAAAAAAGTAAAAAGCCACTCTACCGCAAAGAGTGACTTAAAGATTGATATAAATTTTAAATATCATCGTAAAAAATAACTTTCAGTTATAGAACTTCACTCTACCGCAAATAGATTGTAGTTCTTCTTGCTTTTATTATACCACAATAAAAAAATTTTAACATTAATTATTATAAACAATGATAATGAATCTAAATTAATGAATAAATCTAATTGTAAAAACTGTAAATAAGAAAGCACTTACTTAAATGGTAGGTGCTTTTGTTTTACCAAATTATGCTATAATATTGAGTGAGATGAGTAATTTGTGGGGGATTTTATTATGTCAGCGATAATAGTAGCAATAATATTAATGTTATTAGGTATAAGTATATTTATATATTTTATGCCAGTGAGTATAATGTTACTGGCTTTACTTGTACTTCTTTATTTCATTGGAGAAAAACAAAAATTTATGGGAATTTTATCTTGTATTTTTCTTATTTTCACAATATATCTATGGTCAGTTTGGGATGATATAATCTCATATACAGAAGAAAAACTAGTTATTAGAAAAGAGCAAAGAATGCAGGAAGAAGAGACTAAAAAAGAAGAATGGCAAAGAGCAAATGAAGAAGATGATGCGAGAAGGAAAAAGGAAAAAGAAGAAAAATATGGTATAGAAATAAGTGCAGAAGATTTAGAAAATAAATTAGAACCATTAATACCTCAAGAATATAGAGGTGCTAATTACAAGTTAGAGGTATACTCTATTAGAGATATGTATACTACATTTAATATAAGTGTACAAAATGAAATATTTAAAGATGAAAAGGAGTGCAAAAAATTTATAAGAAAAATAGCAACAGAATTGAAGGACTACGAAATTTTTGAGCCATCATTTGCTTTTTATTCAGACAAAACCGATGACTTGTGTCATTATATAAGTTTTTATAATGAATTTAGAGATATACAAACAGGGAAAGAATCTGTATTTAATTTAGAAATTGATTAGGATTAACTATAATATTATATGTACTACTAGAAATTAAAATATTAGGGCAGAAAGCACTTACAAACATGTAGGTGCTTTTATTTTACCAAATTATGCTATAATATTGTTTTAGATGAGTAATTTGTGGGGGATTTTATTATGGCAATGATAATAGTAGCAATAATATTAATGTTATTAGGAATAGTTATTTTTATAGGGTTTATTCCAGGAAGTTTAGTACTTTTGGCATCATTAATAATTATTTATTTTGTTAAAAAAAAACAAAGAGTTATGTGTATTATATCTTATATGTTTCTTATTTTTACAATATATTTATATGCAGTTTGGGAAGATATAAGCCCATATACAGAAGAGAAGATGGCTATTAGAGAAGAGCAAAGAGTGAAAGAGGAAAAAGCTAAAGAAGAAGAATGGCAAAGAGCAAATAGAGAAGAGGATGAAAGAAGGAAAAAAGAAAAAGAAGAAAAATATGGTATAGAAATAAGTGAAGAAGATTTGAAAGCCAAGTTAGAACCATTAATACCTCAAGAATATAAAGGTTCTCGTTATGAGTTAGAAGTCAGTAAAGGTAGAGGGAGGATGCTTGTTGATTTAAGTTTGCAAAACGAAAAATTTAAAGATTTAGGTGAGTGTAAAAAATTTATCAAAAAAATAGTTAATGAGGTGAAAAAATTTAAAATAGATACAGTCTATTTTGATTTTTATTCAAAAGATGATGGTGGTATATTGAATCATTTTAAGATTCAAGATTTTAGCAAAATTCGAAATAATGTAGATGAAGTTGAAAATATATATTTTCGAGAAGAAGAGGTTGAAACTAAAGAAGAAGAAAAGCTACGACAAGAAAAAAACAATGATAATAATTATATTCGAAACAGTGGAATTGACCCACTAGATAGAATAAAGAAACTAAAAGAGTTGCTAGACTCAGGTGCAATTACACAAGAAGAATATAATAAAAAGAAAAAGGCATTATTAGAATAGATAATATAGTAAGCACTTACAAATATGTAGGTGCTCTTAAATTGATAGATTATTCCATTTTAATTTTATAGTTTGAATTTTATGATATAATAAAAATATATAAATTTTGCAGTGAGCGATATTTGTGATAAAGTAGGCTTTAACAGTTGCAATGTAAGGTGTTGAGGGAATGTGATAAGCGTTATCAACTGCACTACTCATGGTTCACTGCAAATTTGAGAAAGTTATATATGTGTAAGTATTGTAAATGCTAAGTTTATTTTGGGGTTTTATATTAACTATGTGGTATGTAAAGGTCATTGGTGTTTGTTTTTCTAATATTCGTTTTAACGCGTTTTATATTAACTATGTGGTATGTAAAGTGGTCTCTTGATACTCTAGGGATGTTTATACCTATCTTGTTTTATATTAACTATGTGGTATG
This sequence comes from Clostridioides sp. GD02367, assembly GCF_045900275.1. Lineage (NCBI taxonomy): Bacteria > Bacillati > Bacillota > Clostridia > Peptostreptococcales > Peptostreptococcaceae > Clostridioides > Clostridioides sp. GD02367. The sequence goes on from NZ_JBJODK010000004.1 coordinate 386,312, forward strand.
TAAAGTTTCCATTTACGATATAGTTTTCTAAACTAACAATTGTTTTATATTAACTATGTGGTATGTAAAGCATAGAATGTGAACCATTGCTATTTTTTATTTGCAGGTTTTATATTAACTATGTGGTATGTAAAGATATCTAAAGGTGGAAATTATACAAGAGATAATATTATACCAGGTTTTATATTAACTATGTGGTATGTAAAGAAATCTGCACCTGCTAGAATGTATTGAGGAAGCTTAGTTTTATATTAACTATGTGGTATGTAAAGTCAAGAATGGACTGATATAGTCTGTATTGAGTGTGAGTGTTTTATATTAACTATGTGGTATGTAAAGTCATATGAAACAATATCACCCTCATAAATTTCTTTTGTTTTATATTAACTATGTGGTATGTAAAGATTTATTATTATTTTCATGAGGTCTTACCCCAGTAAAGTTTTATATTAACTATGTGGTATGTAAAGTTTTGAATACTTCTAATATAGACTTATAGTTATCAGGTTTTATATTAACTATGTGGTATGTAAAGCCTTTTGTATTGAAAAATACAATTAATTTTGTATTAGTTTTATATTAACTATGTGGTATGTAAAGCGGCACAAGCAACAACACAATTAAATAGTCTACTTGGTTTTATATTAACTATGTGGTATGTAAAGTCAGCATTAAGTAAAACTTTTCATAACTTTATTAAAGTTTTATATTAACTATGTGGTATGTAAAGAAGTATAAATTTATATATGGTAATCTATTGCCACTTTGTTTTATATTAACTATGTGGTATGTAAAGGTAGCTAATGAAAGGTCTTTCATAGATACGCCCAAAGTTTTATATTAACTATGTGGTATGTAAAGCAAGTCAATAGTTCTTGACATCTTATCACTAACAGCGTTTTATAATGACTATGTAGTGTGTAAACACTCTTATCGGATAACAATATACCAATTCCTTGACCGTTTTATAATGACTATGTAGTGTGTAAACACGAGCTAAATAATCTACTTATAAACTTTATAAGAAAGTTTTATAATGACTATGTAGTGTGTAAACTTGCCTATTCCTCCAAGCATTATCATCAAATTTCCTAGTTTTATAATGACTATGTACATCTGAAAAAATCTTATAGTAATTAAAAATAAATGCTTATAAATAACACTTACTTAAAAAGTAGGTGTTTTTTTATACAAAAAATCAAAGAAGGTGAATATATGGTAAGAAAACTACGGTGTAATGTTAAAAAATACTTTAGAAAGGAAGTGGTAACTTGGTAATAGACATATACCTAAAAAATGAAAAAGAAAAAATAGATTTCCATTTTCCAGTTAACCCACAAGACTCTTTATCTATAAAAAAAGAAAAAAGATTTGAAACTGTTGATATAGTGAATTTAGGTGAATTTGACATTAAAAAAGAAGGGGAGAAGATAAGAGAAATATCATTCAAA